>JBDKFG010000005.1:0-96722 GCA_039798785.1 Verrucomicrobiota bacterium
GACCGGGCCGAATGCTTTGCGGGGTCAGCAAAAACAGGTGAAAAGTGGCGTGGGATGATGTCGCGGGCGGCTGCTTTGGCGGCAAAACGAAGTGATTCTGAGTGCTTCGTTTTGGAGTGCTTCGTTTTGGCCTTGCTGGCTTAAGTCGCCCCCTGAATCTAAAATCGTTGCAAGTTATTTAAATCAAGTCTTTTGAGCAAGTCGGAGCGCTTCGTTTTGGATAAAACGAGTGGGGATTATCCCCCACTAATTTAATCTCTTCAAAGCATTTCTAGCATCCCAAGCACTGGCACCTTTTGGATAAGTCTTTAAATATATTTCCCACCAATATTTCGCTTTGGCAAGATTTTTTTTCGTTATTATGCCATTTTCATATTCGGATGCTAAGCTCTTAATGCAACTATCCCATCCCTCTGGCGAGGGCTTTTTAAGTTCATAATCCGCTCCAATTAAAAGCCATTTCATGGCAAGATCATATTTTTTTTGTTTCGAATACTCATTGCTTAATCGATAACAGGCTTCCGCGTTGCCCGCTTCTGCAGCTTTCGTACCAAAATGCTCGGCAAGAAATTTCCTTTGATTATCCGCGACCGTATTCGTCTTGGGATATTGGATGAATTTACTTGCTGATTCCTTCCAATATTCAGGTCCGCCTATTTCACCGGATTTTTGAAACCAAAACATAGCTTGATCAAAGTTTTTAGCAGCAAACCAAAACGTTTCTCGGTTAGCCCAATCATACCTTGGCCCCAATTCTAAGCCAATCTTAATCATAATAGTGGAGACAGGATTCGTATCATAAATTCCATCTTTGTAATGTTGTTTTTGAACTGGCTTAATTTTATGATTTTTACGGATAAATTCTGCCTCATTCAGGCATTTTAAAGCTGCATCACTATCGACAACATAGCCATCTTTACCAGCGCCAAGACTGAATCCCCATAAGCAGAGGAACTCAAAGACTTCATCGTAAAGCCCAGCAGCGAGCGCTTGAGCTTGCCATTTCGATACCGAATCTCTATTCCGGAGGGTTGCTGAGTATGCGTAAAAATTCATTAAAGCAGTTATAGCATTATGATTTCCGGAGGCAGCAGATTTTTCAAGCCAAGTCGCTGCAATCTTATCATTTTTCGATACATTGATGGGGAGGCCGGGCTGGATTTCTATCTGCATATCAACTTTAGGCGCATAAGAAATTGGATGTTTTGCCTTAGGAGGCAGGCTAAAATAGCCACGCCACAACATCGATCCCAAAGCATATTGGGCTTCAGCACAATTATTGTTGGCGCTTCGCTCAAGCCATTGGAATGCCAATCTCGACTCCTGGATACTCTTTTCGTGAGATTTTTCGCTCCTTAAAATATTAGTATAATGATACAAGGATAACTCCCATTGAGCTTTCGGTTGATTGTTATTAGCGCTTTTCACAAGCCAGCTTAGGGCTTCATCTTGTTCAAAATAATCTGGGGATTTCAACAAGGCATAATACAAATTAAGATAATCTTCAGGAGTACCAGTTATTGCTTTTTTTCGACAATCATCTATTGCTAGACTTCGTGGATCCGGAGATAAGGGCAGAAGAGTCTGATGTGCGACACCAGGGATTTCTTCAATTTTCATATTTTGAATGACTTTCTTCATTTCCATAATAGGATCATGATATTTCGGGCCACCACCAAATATTTTTAGAATTAGTCGTTTATTAATCTCAACCTCCAGCCAATTATTTTCAGGTGATACGAGGACATTGTAATTACCAACTTTTTCAAATTTTGGCATCGGCTCATTAAACTTGTAACTCCTGAATTTATAGTAGTGGATAGAAGACTCTGATTCCATGAAATAATTGATTCCGATTGCGGCCCGACCATTTTCCCCGGAAAATACGCCGTTTGCTGCCCACTCTCTCTTGCCCAAGGAGACGAAGGGAGCTCCAATTGTAACATAGTTTGGGTCAATAGTCCTTGCATATTTTGGAACATCGATAGAAATTTTGTATCCGTCAATGGTATATACAAATGGCGCATCAGCCATAGCTAAAGGAAAACCCGCATCAATTACACTGGCACTTGCTTTAACGGTTTCTCCAGCGATATAACCTGGGAGTAGCAGGGCCTCACAAGAAGTTAGGCTAAGAAGGCTGCATGAATAGATTGTTTTAAGGTATTTCATTAGAGGATTCCTTCGGAGTTAGTGAGTGTTTGCCACCACGGTTCTGAGCCTTCGATGCGTGGATATAATGTGTGTGGGCTCTCCAATAAGTCGCTCCATCCTTCAGGAACATGAGTAAAGTAGCTCTTATCAAAGGCACCAGAAAGAAGAGGGGCGCTGAGCAAGGACGCCGCCCAACTCACGGGATTGACGGTACCGCCGAGGATCACCCCCACCGCATCGCTCATGTGATTGGCCATGCCCACAAATTTTGATCCCAAGGCGTCATTCGCAATTTTAGCAACCAGTACATTAGCGGCAGAGCCGTGGTACTCAGTTGATAGAAACTGCTTATATGCACCTTGCATGGAATTATCTGCATCCCGGTGATTTAATTCAATAAGTGCATTAGTGAGCAAGATACCCCCTTGGCTATGGCCGATAACAAGAGTTTCCTGTTCAGCCTTAACTCTTGCTTGAATTAAATCAGCGATATGATTGACCATCACCGTTGTCTGTGGCATTAGTTTTAGCAATGAGCTTTCGATGAGATCTGAAGCACCTCCTGTCTCGTTATGAAAAACATAGACTGGGTCGAGATGAATTTGCGGCTGAGGACCTGAATCAGGCCCCGGTTTCCATTTCTGATTTGCTTCAATTGTTTGAATGTTTGCCAGTGAATTTCCATGGTGTAAAGCCAGTTGTGCTGCGGTAGTCAAGGTATTTGCCTGGCCATTAATAAAAACTACAATTTTCCCTGGCTCATTGGCAAATTCCGTTTTTTCTTCGTCAAAGCTATATGCTGTCTCTGAGGCGCCTAGACGATCTAAATGAACTTCATCGCCGGCATGGTTTTTATTCAAGGTCCCATCATATGTAACTTTATCCCAAACCAGTTTTCCTTTTTCATTTAGGATAAGTCCATTTGTCCCATCGAGCTGATTATTATTGTCAAATTTGACTTTAAAAACCCCAGTTAAGTCACTGGCTGCCCACTGCTTATAGCCAGAAATAAATGTATCTATAACGGCCTCTGGGGCGCCTAAAGGCAGTGTCACACCTGTCTTCAATACTGTCCGTAATGCTGAAGAAATGACATCGATTCCTTTATCTGTAGCTGGCCCTATCTGCCAAGGGTTATCCCATAATTTTCCAATGCTCCAGTCGATAGGCTTGACGATCGGCACTGTCGCTAAATGCAATCCTGCATCCAGACCGTCGACTGATTTACCAGCTGCCCAAACGAGGCCATCTTTAACACTCCCGATGCCAGTCCAAAGTTTTCCGTTGATCAATTTAAGTCCGAATAATGTGCCATCTACGGTTACATCAACTCCTTTTGATATGCCGTCACCAATTTTTGTCATGAAGCCCTTTTTGTCCTCGGATTCAGTGTCGACCACATTATTGAACATAATAATTTTGCCACTGGCATCAAATACGAAAGTAAAATCGGACGGATCGTCTAATTCAACAAATTGGCTGCCATTTAAAGCTAAACTTTTCGATGACACCGAACCAGCTCTGGAAATTTCAGCCAAGGCTAAGTCCTTTAGAGACATACTTATATTGATGACTCGGCCGTTAGGCAAGACGACACTCCCACCAGAGCCGCCGCCACTCTCAGAAGCTGGCGCATCTACCTTCATCCAAACCTTGTTTTGGATGATGTCTTTGAGAGTGAAACTTGTTGCGGAGCCCGCGCCTTGAGGCGGGGTGTCACCGAGATAGAAGCTCAGCCCTGTCGGGAGCTGAGTCATGCTAAAGGTCAATCGCTTCGCATACTCCCCGTCCTCCGCGTCCGTTCCTTGCAGATCGGCGAGGGTGATGAGGTGCCACTGATCATCGATGAGGGTGAGATCAAGCGAGCGGGTGATGACAGGTTTTTCATTATAAAGCGAAGGCAGGATGACGGGCGTGACTTCTTCGGTTTCGACATATTCTTCCCAACCGTCGGTGTAGGAGGCGGAGACGGTGAGGGTCTTATTCAGGATTTCTTCGGTGATGTAGATCACCTGGTCGTGAGAGATGTCCTGTCCGTCGAGGCTCCATGTGTAGGTGATCAGGCTCAGTCCATCTTGATCGATGGTCCAAGAGGACTCTGAGTTGGGAAGCAACATAGCGCGAATTTGATCGCCAACATGGATCTCGGAGATCGGGGACTCATCGTACATGGTGATCACCAGATCCCCTTCGAAGGGATGATGATTCGGGATTAATTGAACAGCATTGGAATAAGCTCGAATTTCAGTCTGGTGAAGTGTTTCGCGGTTGGCGTTGTATTCCCACTGCATGCTGTAAGTGGCCAAACGGATATACTTGAAGTTCTCCAAGAAGGCAAGATCACGGTTGATGTAGGCGCTGACAGAGTGCGCTTGACCGTCATTAAAATAAGACGAGTAACCTTCGATCCAATTTTCCCCATCCATGCTGGTTTGCCAAGTGTAGCTGATCCCATAATCATGAAGATTGTCTTCGATTCCTCCGGGGAGGGTGTAAGTGACTTGGGTCTCTCCTTCGTTCAACACGAAACTTGACTGGGAGTAGTGATATGTCTCTGGATCATTTGGAGCCATATCGCTTGGCATTTGTGTTTGCGCTGCGGTGTAGAGGACTTTACCAAAGCCCTGAGCATCTTGATAGGAGACTTGCGCTCTGACTTGGAAGCCATCGTAGATGCTGCCGGCAATCGGCCAAGAACTAGAACTGTTGTTATTGACGGCAATCCAATTTACTCCACCATCGAAGCTTTTTTGCCAAGTGATCGAGTCGATTGGTCTTTCATTCGAGAGCCCATCGATATGGAAATTAATGTAGGTGAAGCCGCTACTGCTGTATGATGTTGTGTGGGTGAGTACGGTTCCTTCTGCAGGAGCTTCGACTTTCACCAGTGACGAAGAAATTGATTTCGTCTGCCCGGAAGCGTCTGTTCCTGTCGCCACGCAATAGATTTGTTCACCGAAGGGCAGGGCGGGAGAACCTTGGCCGCTACCGAGAGAAAGATCCGCTCCTTGGGCCATTTTTTGGAACCATTCATAAGTCACCGTGATCGGGCGATTATCGACGGCATGGATGGTGTCGAAGGCTTTTAAGCTTTCGCCGTTTTCGGGATCGACAGAGTAGGGGTTGTAGAAATACAGGAAGGGAGCGCCAAACTCTGGTGTTTCCAAGGCCAATTGCAGCTCGCCGACGAGATCAAATGCGGGAAGGACCTTATCAGTCGCCTTGCTATAACTGACTTCCTGAGAGCCTCTGAGGTCGGTAAACTCCACCCGGCTGCGGATGGTGTAGCCGGCGAGGGAGTTATCGAGGGTCAGGGTGGATTGTGTTTGGCCGACGATCGGCTGCCAGATGAGGCCGTCACGGCTCTTTTCCCATCGGTAGCTGAAGGCATTGGGGTCTGTCGGCATGCCGTCGTCATCCGTGATCATTGAAGTGTCAGCCATGAGCTCATCTCCGACAACAGGAGTCTCAACCGGGTCGGCGTTGGACAAGATCATCACCTCGCCTTCGTGCTCCGGTTTGACAAGGATATCCGCGTCATTGAGATAACCAAGAGTGCCGACCCCGTAATGTTCGGAGACGAGGTTAGCGGCATCGACATTCCAGGTTGTGTGTAGGTGGTTTTGGATGATGATGTTGTCGATGGTGTAGGTTTCGGTGTCGCCCTTCTGGTCTGCGTAGGTGACGACAACTTTGAACTGGGTGTTGACTTGGGTGGGGCTGCTGTATGGACTATCGATATCAAACGAGGCGCCGTTACCGATCTCCTCTCCGTTTGCGTCTTGCCAGGAGTAATACATCGAGCGAATGCCGTCGGCGTCGCTCATGTCCTTTTCAGTGATGCTGAGGATCGCACCGCTGCGGCTGATTTCCCAAGCGCCAGAGAGCGGGTCGTTGGGGATGGTGGCGGAGCTGACGCTCGTGCCGGTGCTACCGGCGATCTGCAGATTGACATTGGTCATGGCGCCGGTGACGGCAAGGCTGATACCGGTGGAGCTTCCGTCGACCAGGGTGTCATCTTCCAGGTTTTGGAAGTGCCAGACGAAGGCGTTGCTGGGCAAATCGAGGGGATTGCTGGCGGTGAAGGAGCCGGCATTCCATGTCACTTCTATGCTGTCGCTGAGGTCCTGGTCGAAGATCTGAGGCGCAACAGTGAAGATCTGGGGCTGGTTGGCAGCGTCGGTGTAGTTGATGCTGACGGAGATGAACTGGCCGTAGAGGCTGTAATCGGGGATGACTTCGGCAGCGGTGCTGAACTCGGTCCAGCTGCCGGCTTCGCCCGTCGGGCTGGAGCTCCAGGAATAGTTCAGGGGGGCGGAAGAGTCGGCGTCGGGCAAAACGACATCGAGGCTGAGGGGCGAGCCGAAGGCGGGGGCGGCGCTGAAGGCGATGCCAGGGGCGACGACGGGCTCAGTGGTTTCGTAGGCGGCGACACTTTCGACCTGGCCTTCACCGTCGGTGTAGCTGGCGCTGAGGCTCAGAATCTTGCCGAGATCGGCGGCAGTCAGGGTGTAGCTGGTGCCGTTGCCGAGGAAGTTGAGTGAGCCATCTTCGTTGACGCTGCTCCAGGTGAAGCTGAGAGTGCCCATCCCGCCATCTTCGTCGGCGAGGTTCAGGTAAGCGGCGTCCCAATCGCTGAAGTCATACTTGGCGACGAGAGTGTTGCCGATGACGGGATTGCCTTCGATGATGAGGTAGCCGGAGGCGGCGACATTGGCGTCGGCGACGGGCGTGGTGGGGGCGGAGACGGCGATGTTTTCGATGTTTTCGAAGCCGTCGGTGTAGCTGGCGCTGACGCTGATGACTTTGCCGACTTGAGCTTGATGGAGGAGGAGCGTGCTGTCGTTTTCGCCGTCGATGGCGACACCATCGGCGTACCAGGTGTAGACGAGATCGCCGAGGCCGTCGAGGTCTTCGACGCTGCTGAGGGCGCTGAGGATTTGGCCTTGGGTGGCGGTGCCGGAGATGGAGAGGTCACCGGTGGGGGCGCGATTGAGGTGGGTGACGGCGGCGCTGGCGGCGGAGACGACACCTTCGGCCTGTCCGTAGCCATCGACGTAGGAGGCGCGGACGGTGATGAGCTTACCGAGTTCTGCGGTGCTGAGGCTCAGGGTTTCGGTGTTGGCGCCTGCGATGTCGAGGCCGTCGGCCAACCACTGGTAGGAGATGGAACCAAGGCCGTCGAGGTCGGTCAGGGTGTGGGAAGCGGTGAGGGTTTCTCCGTCGTGAAGAAGGCCGGAGATGCTGACGGAACCGGTGGGGGCGTCGTTGAGATTTTGAACGCCAGAAGACACGGAGGACACGGAAGATTCGAGGGTGCCGTGAGCGTCAGTGTAGGAGGCGGTGACGGAGATGGTTTTACCGACTTGGGCATGAGTCAAGGTCAGGGTTTCGCCTTGGGCGATTTCGGTGCCGTCGGCCAACCAGGTGTAGGTGATAGGGCCGAGGCCATCGAGATCAGCGAGAGTGTTGGAAGCGATCAGCGTCTGGCCTTGGATGAGCTCGCCGGAGATGCTGACGGTGCCAGAGGGGGCTTCGTTGACATTGAGAACCGCAGCGGTAGCAGTGGAGGTCATGGCTTCGGAAGTGCCATGACCGTCGGTGTAGGAGGCGGTGACGGAGATGGCTTTGCCGACCTGGGCTTCGGTGAGGACTAGAGTTTCACCTTGGGCGAGTTCTGTGCCGTCGGCGAACCACTTGTAGCTGATGGGGCCGAGGCCGTCGAGATCGACGAGGGTGTTGGAGGCGGTGAGGGTTTGGCCTTGGATCAGCTCGCCGGAGATGGCGACCGAGCCGGTGGGGGCGTCGTTCAGATTTTGAAGCACCGAAGACACGGAGGAGACGGAAGATTCAAGGGTGCCATAGGCATCGGTGTAGGAAGCGGTGACGCTGAGGGTCTTGCCGACATGGGCCTGGGTCAGAAGCAAGGTTTCGCTCACGCCAAGGGTGTTGCCTTCGCCATCGAGCCAGCTGTAGCTGATCAGGCCGAGGCCGTCGAGGTCGCTCAGGCTGCTCACGGCAGTGAGGGTTTGACCTTGAATCAGCTCGCCGGAGATGCTGACCGAGCCGGTAGGGGCGTCGTTGAGGTTTTGAACCACGGAAGACAGGGAGGACAGGGCAGATTCAGCGCTGCCATAGGCATCGGTGTAGGAAGCGCGAACGCTGATGGCTTTGCCGACCTGAGCTTGGGTCAAGCTCAGACTTTCGCCTTGGGCGATTTCTGCGCCATCGGCAAACCAGGTGTAGCTGATCGGGCCGAGGCCGTCGATATCGCTCAGGCTGTTCGATGCGGTGAGGCTTTGACCTTGGATGAGATCGCCGGAGATGCTGACCGAGCCGCTGGGGGCGTCGTTGAGATTTTGAACCACGGCAGACACGGAGGAGAGGGAAGATTCAAGAGTGCCATGGCCGTCGGTGTAAGAGGCGGTGACGGTGAGGGTTTTGCCGACATGGGCCTGGGTCAGGACCATCGTCTCGCCAGACCCGAGGTTGTTGCCTTCGCCATCGAGCCAGGTGTAGCTGATCGGGCCGAGGCCGTCGATATCGCTCAGGCTGTTCGATGCGGTGAGGGTTTGACCTTGGATCAGCTCGCCGGAGATGCTGACCGAGCCTGAGGGGGCGTCATTGAGATTTTGAACCACGGTAGACTCAGCGGACAGGGAAGATTCAGCGGTGCCGAGGGCATCGGTGTAGGTGGCGGTGACGCTGAGAGTTTGGCCCACTTCGGACTCGGTGAGGACGAAGCTGGTGCCGGTGCCGAGGATGGCGCCGAGATTGTTCTTCCAAGTGTAGGTGATGCTGCCGAGGCCATCGATATCGGCGAGGGTGTTCGACGCGGTGAGGGTTTGACCTTGAATCAGCTCGCCGGAGATGCTGACCGAGCCGGTGGGGGCGTCGTTGAGGTTTTGAACCGCGGCAGACAGGGCGGACAGGGAAGATTCGAGGGTGCCGTGGCCGTCGGTGTAAGATGCGGTGACGCTGAGGGTTTTGCCGACCTGGGCCTGGGTCAAGACCAGCGATTCGCCTTGGGCGATTTCTGCGCCATCGGCAAACCAGGTGTAGGTGATGGGGCCGAGGCCGTCGAGGTCGCTCAGGGTGCTCACGGCAGTGAGGGTTTGGCCTTGGATGAGATCGCCGGAGATGCTGACGGAGCCGGTGGGGGCGTCATTGACATTGGCGACGCTGGCGGTGGCGGCGGAAGTGAGGCTTTCGAGGCTGCCATGTCCGTCGGTGTAGGAGGCTGTGAGAGTGATGACCTTGCCGACTTCGGACTCGGTGAGCACATAGGTGCTGGCGGTGGCACCGGAAATGGCGGTGCCGTTGGCCTTCCACTGGTAGCTGATGGCACCGAGGCCGTCGAGATCGGCGATGGAGTTGGAAGCGCTCAGTGTTTGACCTTGTTCAGCGAGGCCGGAAATGATGACGGAGCCGGTGGGCGCGTCGTTGACATTGGCCACGGGGGCGGTGGCTGCGGAGACCTTGTTTTCGGAAGTCCCGAAGCCGTCGGTGTAGGTTGCAGTGACGGTGATGGTTTTGCCGACTTCGGCTTCGGTGAGGACGATGCTGGCGCCAGTGCCCAGGGTGGTGCCGAGGTTGTTCTTCCAGGTGTAGCTGATCGGGCCGAGGCCGTCGAGGTCGGCGAGGGTATTTGAGGCGCTGAGAGTGCTGCCTTGGATGGCGCTGCCGGAGATGGTGAGGGAGCCGGTGGGGGCGTCGTTGACGTTGGTCACTGCGAGCGTGGCTGCTGAGGTGATGCTTTCTGCAGTGCCGTGGCCGTCGGTGTAGGAAGCGGTGACGGTGATCGTCTGACCGACTTCGGCCTGGGTCAGGAGGTAGGTGGAGCCGCTGCCGAGGACGGTGCCGAGCTGGTTTTTCCAGGTGTAGCTGATCGCGCCGAGGCCGTCGGCGTCGGCGAGGCTGCTGACGGCGCTCAGGGTTTGGCCTTGGGTGGCTGTGCCGGAGATGCTGAGGCTGCCGGTCAAGGGATCATTGACATTGGCGACGCTGGAGGTGGCGGCGGAGCTGAGGCTTTCGACTTTGCCCATGCCGTCGGTGTAGGAGGCGGTGACAGTGATGGCTTTGCCCACTTGGGCTTCGGTGAGAACGAGGGTGCTGGCGGTGGCGCCGGCGATGACGAGTCCGTCGGCTTTCCATTGGTAGGAGATGGGGCCGAGGCCGTCGGTATCGGCGAGGGTGTTTGATGCGCTGAGGGTCTGGCCTTGGGCGGCGGTGCCGGAGATGGTGACGGAGCCGGTGGGGGCGGAGTTGACACTGGCGACGACTGCGATTGGTGCAGAGCTCGCGCTTTCGGCAGTTCCCCTTCCATCGGTATAAGAAGCTGTGACAGTGATATCTTTGCTCAAATGGGCTTCTGTCAGTACAAGGGTGGTGCCAGTACCCAGCACGGTCCCGGAGCTGTCCTTCCAGGTGTAGCTAATCGCGCCCAATCCATCCAGGTCTGAGAGGCTGTTACTGGCAGATAAAGTCTGGCCGGGGGTGGCTGTACCGGAGATGATTACGCTGCCAGTGGGCAGATAATCCAAAGCGATTTGAGAATCGATTTTCAGCGTCAATCCATTTTGGGTGAAAATGTTGTAGCCGCCTGAGGTTTGCTGGGTCCAGCCGACATCTAGTCTAACCTTCCCGCTCGCACCCTGCACCAATAAAACCCCCGAAGCGTCAGTGATTGCCGCGACATCGGCAAAAGTCAAAGTCAGCATGAGGTTTGCAGCAGTAAATTGAATGACTTCCAAGTTCTTCAGGTTGCTATCCGCGACGGTGCGCAAGTCCAGATTCTGACTAAGACTTAACACATCCCGACCACTGCCACCGTCAATCAAGGCGAAGTCTGCTGACGAAAACGAGACGATGTCATCACCCGAACCCGTATTGATGGAGTCGTCCGTGGAGATGCCGTTGACAAAATCAATTCCTGAAGAACCAGTGACGACATCTATTCCCGAGGTCAAGCTCCAGGTCGTGCGCTGATAGAGCTTGTTGCCGACCGCATCAAACCGCTGCGCAAAGATACCATATCCGGAACCGTCTTGAAGATTAGATTGCCAAGAAATGAGGTAGCCCCCATCAGTCAAAGCGTCAATGGATGGAATGCTTTGAATATCTGTCGTCACAGAATTGATCAATGTGGCTGAGCCGACTGCAACGCCACTGGCGTTATAACGTTGGGCGTAGATGCCGGTGTTGTAACTGTCGGTATTGTGCCAAGCGATCACCCATCCGCCGTCATTGAGAAAAGCTAGAGATGGGGTGCTATCAAGACTAGCAGTGCCTACAGAAATTGCAGAGCCAACAAGGACCCCAGAATTATTATATCGAGCAAAGTAAATTTGACCTGAATAATTTCTCCAAGCAATGCCGACACCGGTGCTATTCGTATCAAGTGCTATGGGGGCCTCTGCACTAGTTTGGCCGCTTACAGAACCAACGCTGCCTACACTAACGGAAGAATTTGCGACAACGCCAGTGGCGGACATGAATTGCATGAAGACACTGTTGACCGAAACACTGACATGGTTAGACACATAGGCAATGGCATATCCACCATTGCTTAACGCCACTACATCGGGCAAGCGCTGTGTCTGCGACACTGCAGAGACTGTTCTTTCGACTAATTTTGTCCCATCCGGATTGTACTGCGCATATCTAACGTCGTTGGCTTGATACCAAGCTTCTACCCAGCCGCCTCCTGTTAAACCGCAAATCATGCCGTTTGATTTAGATGCAGTAGAATTTCCAGGGCCGGAAATCGTCACAATAGATCCTGCGAGAGATCCTTGAGCGTCAAACTGCTGGAATTGTACATAAGTTCCGGCAGCCCAAGAAACAGAAAAACCGCCATTTGTAAGAGCACAGATGTCGAACTGCGAGTAGGCAAAGGTCCAAACCGTTTCCGCGCCTAGCTTTGCCCCAGTAGAATCGAAACGTTGAAATACCAACCCACCTTGCAGGCTAGAATACCAGGCCATCACAATGCTGCCATCATTCAATTTGCAAACCTGAGCGTTCTTCTGATCGCCCGAGGTAAAGGTGTTGATTTGGAGCTCGCTAGAGCTGGTAACCGAAGTAGCCATGAAGTTCAATTCCTGATGTTTTTTGCGCCATGAAAAGAGGCGCGGTCTGTCATGATCCAGAGAAGGCACCGCCAAGCGCCTACAGAAGGACACGAGCAGACCGCGCCCGTTGGGGCGCGATCCACCACATGTCGTCCCTGTTGCTTAAACTGGCCGTTTTTCTCTGGGACGGGATGAGGTCGATCACAATAGCGACGACTATGTGAGGTCAAGGTTGACGAGTCTGAGGCTTGTTCCTGATTGTAAATTTTAAGCCAGCCAAACTGGTTTCTGGTGCCGATCTGTCAAGGATAAATTGGCGTGATTTTAAAGATTTTAAACCCTCGGATAAAGTCACCCAGCCGAGGCGCCTCCCTAGGAGGTTTCGCATCCCATCAAGAGCAAAACGGGCGATCGCTTAGCCGATGGTCCTAAGGAATTCCTGCATCATTATCTTACCCAAACGCCACATTTTTCTCTATTCCGTTCAAGCCGGGCTGTTGGCCTGCACCAGGCTGCGGCGGAAGGGGTCGCTGACCGGCCAGATGCCGGCGGACTCCAGCATTTCCCGGAGTTGGGCGTTGCCACGCCGCCGGGCAAAGGCCAGTTCCTGGGCGGTGATCAGCACGATCAGGACCAGGGGCACCTCGCTGCCGTCGAAGTCGAGCTTCCCTCCGTCTTCAATCATCACTGCATGGCTGCCATCGGATTCCGGATCAGGGATTTCAGCGACGCTGCCGAACGCCAGGGGTTCGTCGCGCGCATGGGCTGCCAGCGCGGTGAACACCGTGGCGAGATTCTGCTCGGTCCGGTCATACCGGTTGGCGGCGGTGTCGACCAGCGACATCTCGGGCATCCGGTAAGGGGTGAAGGCGATGAATTCCAGAGCCTGGCCAGAGCGGAGGGGCTTGCCGCCTGGGGCTGCGATGTCGAGGGTCGCCAGAGCCGAGCCGTGCTTCTGGGGGAAGTTGTAGACGTCGAGCAATCCGCCGGCTTCGAAGGGGACGGCGTGATGAGCCACGAGGGAATGCATCTTGCCGAGACGCCTCTCCATCGCCTCCTTTTTGGCCTTGTGCCAGAACTCTTCGCTGCTGCCCGTCACTGTCGTCCGGCTCCCTGCTCTTGATTCTCGACTCAAGCTACGACCAAGCCGCTTGCGGATGCAAGCTTCTTCCGGCAGATATTTGCATTTTTATCCCGCCGCCTGCTTTGACTTCTCATCCGTCCTCGCGACATTGGCCGGTGCCAATCTCCAAGGAAGCCTGTGAATCCCTCCAACTCCTCCCTCCGCCGCTTCGGCAAGCTCTCCGCCCAGAGCTTGCTGCCCCTGGCCGCCTTTACCGTGCTGCTCAGCATCGATTCGAAATGGACCAGCTTCCTGGTCACCCGCATCGCCGAGTGCTCGGTCACCAAGGCTCGGATGGCCGCCTATGGCATCGGTTGCGCCGCCGCTCTGCCGCTTCTGGAATGGGCTCTTTGCCGCTGGCTGCTGCCGAGGCGGCACGGGGCCAATCTGGTGTTCGCCTTCTGGACGATTCTTCTGCTCATCCTCCTCGGCCCCGTCGCCCTCATTCTCGCCGGCATCGTCGCCGCCAGCATCTCGCTGCATCATCGCGAGGGGCCCCGCCCGCTGCTTCACGGCGGGCTTTTCGTCGGCGTCGCCGCCGCCTTGATCATCGGCTTGATGAGCGCCTGTCTCGCCGCGGACGGCTACATCCGCCGCGATTTCCTCTTCGCCTACAAAAAGATGAACATCGCCAAGGGCACGGTCTATTGGCGTGACACCTGGGGTTGGGTCGACCGGACCCATTATCGTCCGGACCAGTTCGACGAGGTGCGCCAGGCGATGGAGGCCGCCGGACCTGGGAAGACCGTTTGCGTCACTCTTCATGAAGGTTGGAAGGCGCCGTTGGGCTTCCGCGTCGTCTTTTCGCCTGCCTATGAGATCGAGGTTCCGGCTAGCCCTGAGGAGCGCTGGGCGGTGATCACCGGCATTTTGCTGCATGCGATGGAGGTATCGGAAGGCATGCAGGGCGCATCTCCCTGGTATCACGGCAACCAGCTTTCCGCCTTCCAGTTCGAAGACATCGCTTCATCGCTTCGCTGCTGTCTCGATCAGCTGCCGAACGAGACGCGGACGAAGGACTGGACCGGCAACAACCTGCCGCGCTGGGAGGAGGAGGGGCGCCGTCTGGTGGTCCTGAGGATCGACTCCAAGCAGGTCTGGGGCGGCGATCCCGCCAGCGTCTACCCGATGGCCGACCCCTCGAAGAAGATTTCCCTTGTCGAGCTGCGGAAGCGAGTCGAATCGGCGAACGCCTTTTGGAAATATCTCGGAGACCAAGATGTCAAACACTGAAGAGGAAAGGCCTCTGCGGCCCGTCACCTGCCCCAACTGCCACGAGGAGTTCGAGGCGGACGTCGTCGATGCTCTGCACGAAGGCGACACCGCCATCGGCAAGCTTTTTCACGGCTCCTTCAACCTGGTGCATTGCAATGCCTGCGGCGTCGAATTCCGGGTCGAGACGCCGGTGGTCTTCCGCAACGCTGAGCGCAGCCTGATGATCTTCTTCAATCCGGCGCTCGCCAAGATTCCCTGGCGGGTCGCCGAGAAGCAGATGAGCGAGGTCGTCGCCGCCGGGCTCAAGGACCTGCCGCCGGAGATGCGGCCGGAATTCCGCCTCGTCTTCGACCTGCCTTCATTTGTCGAGAAGGTCGCCATCGCCCTGGAGGACCTTGACGATCGCGCCATCGAGCTGCTGAAGATCAAGCTTTTCCGCTCCGAGCCAGGCATGAACCCGCGGACCCATCGGCTTCTCTTCGACTTCACCGAGAGCGGCTCGACCAAACTTGCCTTCGATCTTTTTTCTCGCCGTGGCGGCCAGGCGGAACGGAAGATCGCGATCGGCAAGGAGGTCTACGACGAGCTGGTGCAGGCGCAGGAGGAGGACGAGCCCGATCTCGACCTCAATGAATTCTTCCCCGGCGCCTGGGTGGCGGCGGAGCGCCACACCGGGGCGTGAATGACGCAAGCGGCACCTTCCGGCGCCGCCTCTCGTCACTTCCTTCCGAGCTCCTGGGCCCTGCGCACGGCGGCGCCGAGGGCCTCTTGCCAGATCTGGCGGAACTGGTGTTCCTTGAGAACGCCGAGGGCTGCCGCGGTGGTGCCGCCGGGCGAAGTGACGGCGTCGCGCAAGGCGTCGGGGCTGCCGAGGCCGCGGCTCAGCATCTCGGCGGCGCCGAGGAGCGTCTGCACCGCCAGCTTGTGCGCCAATTCCGGCGGCAGGCCTTGAGAGGCGGCCGCTTCTTCCAGGGCGGCGCAGAGTTCGAAGACGTAGGCCGGGCCCGAACCCGACAGGGAGGTCACCGCATCGAGCTTCTCCTCCGGCACTTCCACCGCGACTCCGGCCGCCTCGAAGAGACGCTGCGCCGCGGCGCGTGCCGCCGCGTCCAGCGCTTCGCTGTGTGCCAGGCCGGTGGCGCCCAGGCCGACCGAGAGCGGGGTATTGGGCATGGTCCGGGTGATCCGGCGGGTTCCCAGCCAGCCGGCCAGGGTGTCGATCGACAGACCGGCGCAGACCGAGACGACATGGGTCTCAGGGGAGAGTAGCGGAGCCAGCTCGAGGCAGACTTCGCGGGCCTTCTGCGGCTTGACGCAGAGGAGAAGCATTTTGGCGCCCGCCGCAGCTTGATTGCCGCCGACGCAGCGGATGCCGGTCGTCCGGGTGAATTTCTCCTGAGTGGATTCGGTCAGGGCGGAAGCCATCATCCTCTCCGGAGGGTGGATGCCCGCCTTGACCGCTCCGATCGCCAGAGCTGTCGCCATGCGCCCCGCGCCGACAAAAAAGATTTCGCTTGCCCCCGTCATATCCACCTCCTGTAATTTGAGTGGGGAAAGATAGTCGCCGGGATGGCTTCGGCTAAGCCTCGGGACACACTTGCCGGGAGCAAGCTCTTCCGGCCCTTTTGCAATTCGCCTTCGCCGGTGTCCATTCGCCTCGCGGCCCGAATCCGATGGCAGGAGCGCAAGATGACAGATTCGCAGAAATCCCTGGTCCGAGCCCTGGCCTTGCCGGTGCTGGGCTGTCTGCTCGCCTTCGTGCCCTTGCTGCCCGTCTTCGGTCTCGATCTGCAGCCGGGTTGGCGCAGTCTGACCGGCTTCCTGCTCTTCATGCTGGCCCTGCTGCTGGTCCTCTGTCAGAGCAGCCTGGGTGGCGAGCGTGAGCGCACAGGCTCACTGGTGCTCATCCTCTCTGCCCTGGCCTTCAGTCTTTTTCCCGCCCTTGGGGCCGGCGCTTCGGTCCAGGGCGTCTCCTACGGGGTCCTGGGGCTCTGTCTGATCATCCTGATGCTGCGGACCCTGAGGCGTCTGCGCCGTCTTGGCTGGAAGCGGCTGCGGGCACGTCTGCTCGACCTGGATTCGCCTGATCCTTCCCATGCCCCTTCCGTGGCGGCTGGCGCTGTCGAGCGGCTCAATTTCCGCATCCAGGTTCCGGCCCTCAACGCCTCAGCGATGATGGAGGAGGTGATGCGCCTCGAGCAGGACGATCCGCTCGCCCACGAGGAGCGCATCCTGGCCTTGCTGCGCCAGGCCGCGGAGCGCGGACTCGTCGAGGCCCAGGGGCTGCTGGCGCAGAAGTTGAAGAAGCGCAATCTCCGCGACCCCGAGCTGCTGAAGTGGGTCCGCGTCGCCGCTTCGCAAGGCGACGCGATGAGCTGCTGCCTCCTCGCCGAGATGCTGCTCGACGGACAGTTGCTGAAGCAGGACATCCCGCAGGCGATGAAGCTCTATGAACAGGCGATCGAGATCGACGAGGAAGTGCTCCTGCCGGAACCTCTAAAGCGCCTCGGCGACCATCATCTCGAAGGGCGCTGGATGCCGCGCGACTTCGCCAAGGCGCGGCGCTGCTACCGCCTCGCCGCCGCCAAGGGCAGCCGGGAAGCCGCCTTCCGCCTCGGATTGATGCAGCTCAGGGATTTCGAGCTCGCCGCATCTCCCGGCGCGGCGGCGGAGTCTTTCCGCCAGGCTCTCGACCACCCGGCCGGGGTCTATCCCCTCGACCGCCTGGCGCCGGATCTGGTCTTTCATCATGGCGAACTGCAGTTGCCGCTGAAAATCGCCGAGGAGCTGGCCCTGGCCGGCGGTGCCGGCGCCGCCCGCAGCCTGTCACTCTCCTACACCCATGGCCTCTGGGCTCCGGCCGACGCCACTCTTGCCGCCTCCTGGATGCAGATGTCGCGCGATCTCAAGTGATCCTCAGCGAGGCAGCACCGCGAAGCGCAAGGGGCTGAGGGCGGGACGCCCGGCGATGCGGGCGCTGAGGGCTTCGATCTTGCCGCAAAGCAGGAAGCCTGCTTCGCCCAGGGGCAGGAAGCTCAAGCCCGGGGCCGGACCGGGATCGCGGCTCAGGCAGGAACAGATGACGCGGGGATCCTCCGCCGCCAGAAGTTCGGCGGAACGCACCGCCGACAAACGGCGCAAGACCCGGGTGATCAGGTCGGCCCGCTCCGAGGTGGCCCGGAAAAGGATGATCGCCTGCGCCCGCCCGTCCGGACAGAGCTCGCCGGCGCTGCCTTGAAAGGCCTCCATCTGCAGGCCTCGGCCGGAAAAGACTTCGGCGACCGCATGCACCGCGCCGGGGCGGTCTTCGAGTCCGATGAGGAGGATGTGGCGGGGGGCGTTCATGAGTCTTGAGACGGGGGGGTTGATGGGTTAGCTCAGCCATTCATTCAGCTTGGCGCTGCAGCGGCGGTCGCTGGCGCGCAGGAGCTCCAGTTCGATGTCGCTGAGATCGTCGACGGGAGCGATGCGACGGACTCCGCCTTCCAGGATGACGCGGTTGCCGATGGGGCCATGGAGGCCGAATTCGCCCGCGTGCTGATATTGGGCGCAGACCTCCACCGAGCGGCCTTCGCAAAGCGCCTTGACCAGTTCGACGCTGGCGGCGGCGGTGGCGGCGATGGTTTTGGCTTGAGAGTAATGGACGGGGAAGGGTTTCAGGGCGACTCGGAGGTCCGGCGGCAGGGAGCCGAGGTGTTCGAGGCAGCTCACCGGTCCGCCGATCGGGTCGGCCATCATCCTGGCCATCATTTCCTGATGTTCTTTCATCAGGCGTTCAGGGTAGTCGCCGGGAGCGAGGCCGCCGCGCAGGCTTTGCACTGTGCCGGCCAGCTCTTCGCCCTGGAGGCCGTGGATGCGGACGCTCGACCAGAGCGGCACCATGCCCAATCCATGTTCACCCACCATGCAGGCGTGCACCCTTTGGCGGCGCAGGCCGAGCTGGGAAGCGATCTCCCAGCGGAAACGCAGCGAGTCGCTGAAGGCTCCCATGCCCAGCACCTGCTGGCGCGGCAGATGGCGCGAGAAGATGGCGACGCCGAGCTCAACCGGGTTGCTCACCACGATGACCAGCGGCGGATGGCTGCTGCGGTTGCGGGCGATCGCCCGGGCGAAACGTTCGAAGAGGGGGATGTTGGCCTTCGCCAGGTCGTCGCGCTTCATCCGGTCCCGGGTCGAAGCCGCATCGGTGGGGAAGGTGGCTCCAGCCGCCATCACCACGATGTCGCCTACCACCTGGTCGGGATCGTCGGTGACGTCGATCTCGGGGATGCTCTCGGCATAGGCGTCTTGCAGGTCCGCCCGCAAGCCGTGCAGGTAGCTGGGACGCGATGAGCCGGGATTGCCGCCGACCAGCTGAAGCAGCTCGCGGCGCCCCAGGACGCCGTCGCGCACCAGCTGGTTGACGATCTCGCGGCCGCAGCCGCCGCTGGCGCCGATGACTGAAATGTCCATGGGGTTCCTGATTTCCTGGCTTGATCCGATAAAGTCCTGTCATAAACCCATTCGTCAAGGCTCGCTGGTCCCGGCGTCAGTCCAAGCCTTCCGCTTTCCAGCGGGCGAGAAGGCGGAAGAGGGTGGAGCGTCCGATGCCGAGTGCGGCTGCGGCTTCGCGCCTACGGCCGCCGGCGGCTTGCAGGGCGGCGAGCACCTGGGGACGTCCCGGCAGGTTGCGGGAGGAGGCGGTCGGATCGGCCGCCGGGGAGGAGGGAGAGGCGGGAGAGGAGCCTGACCGGAAAAGCTCGTCGGGCAAATCTGCCGCCTCGATGCAGCCGTCGCGGCAGATCATCGCCGCGCACTGGAGCACGGCATCCAGTTCGCGGACATTGCCGGGCCAGGAATGGGTGACGAGCAGGCGCATAGCGTCCGGGCTGAGCCCCGCCTTGCCTTTCAGCAGGGCCGCGGCGAGACGCGGCAGGTCCTCCTTGCGCTGGCGGAGAGGCGGCACCTCGACGCGGGCGACCCGGATGCGGTAGAGCAGGTCTTGGCGGAATCTGCCGGCGGCGACTTCTTCGGCCAGGTCGCGGTGGGTGGCGGCGAGGATCCGCACGTCGACCTTGCGGGGCCGGGTCTCGCCGAGGCGTACGAGCTCCTTCTCCTGCAGCACTCGCAGCAGCATCCGCTGCAGCTCGGGCTGCATGTCGCCGATCTCGTCGAGAAAGAGCGTGCCGCCGTCGGCGGCCTCGATGAAGCCCTGGCGGTCGTCGGCGGCGCCGGTGAAGGCGCCGCGGCGGTGGCCGAAGAGCTGGCCGGCGAGGATCGATTCGGCCAGGCCGGCGCAGTTGATGGCGATGAAGGGGGCGGAGGCGCGGCCGCTGGCCTGGTGCAGCGCCCTTGCCACCAGCTCCTTGCCGGTGCCGGTTTCGCCGTGGATCAGCACTGGCAGGTCGGAGCGGGCGATCAGCGGCAGGCGGGCCCGCAGGCTCTTCATCGCCGCGCCCTCGCCGACCAGCTCGCTCGCCGGACTCTGGCGGCGCAGACGTTCCAGCTCGCAGGTGTCGTGGAGATGGACGATCCAGCCCTCCTGGCCGCTCCCCTGCCGCTCGGCATCGATCTCGAGGAAGAGCTCTTCGCCGCCGCGCCGGATGATCACCGGCCGCCGCTTGCCGCTGCCTGCGGCCGCCCGCAATCCTTCCATCTCCCCGGGCGGCAGGAGGCCACACGACCACCAGTCCAGCCCTTCCAGATCCGCCACCCTCATCCCCAGCAGCCGCGCCGCCGCGCTGTTGGCGAAATGGATGCGCCCCGCGCTCTCGAGCAGGAGCAGGCCCTGGGCGAGACGGTCGAGCACCGCCCGCATCGCCGACTGATGCGCCGCCGCCGCCTTCGCCAGCTCCAACTGCGCCTGCTTCAGGTCGATCTCCAGGCGCTTCCGCTCGATCGAGCGGATCACCGTGCTCAGGACGCTCCCCCCCGCCGATTGCCGCAGACGCCCCTTGCTGAGATAGTCCTGGGCGCCGCAACGCAGCGCCGCGATCGCCGTCTGCTCGTCGTTGCGCCCCGACAGCACCACCACCGCAGGCTGCTCCTCAAGCGCGGCGAAGGCGGCGACGCCTTCGAGGCCTTCGCAATCAGGAAGACCGAGATCGAGCAGCACCGCCTTGGCTCCCGGCCCCAACGCCAGCCCCGTCGCCAGATCCGCCGCTTCGATCAGCTCAAGCCGGATCCCCGTCTCCGCCGCCTCGTGCGCCAGCAGCCGCATCGCCAAGGCGCGGTCCACCGGACTGTCGTCAAGCACCAGGATCTTCGTCGTCTCCATCCCACCAGCCCTCCCTGCGCAGCAAGTCTACCCGGAAGGACTCGTCCCGCAAGTCTCGCAAAGTCCCAGTCGAGATCTTTCAGGATCTTCCGGGACTTTGAGAGACTATCTTGAAGTCTCTCGTTTTCTTAGATTTTAATTTTAATCAATTGAATTTAAATGCTTTGTGTATTTCTATTAAGATTCTTCATGTGGCCGTGTTAAGTCTCGAATCGCCTCCCGATCAGTTCAATTCAACCCGGAGAACATCCCATGAGCACTCTCACCTTCAAAGTCAACGACGCCTCCACCTCCAGCACCGGCGTGTCGGTCTGGGTCACCATCAGCGAGCAAAGCGATGGCACCCTGCACTTTCTCATCACCCAGCAAGGCGGCGTCATCGGCGATCTGCGGGGGGTCTTCTTCGACATCGCCGACGAGTCCCTCCTGTCGACCTTGAAAGTCTACGCCAGCTCCTCCGACATCCGCATCGGCAACGACAGCATCAAGGATCTCGGCGAAGGCGCCAACATGAACGGCTTGCTCGGCAGCGACGGCGGCTACGACCTCGGCATCGAGATCGGCAGCGCCGGCATCGGCACTGACGACATCCGCAGCTTCTCCTTCGTCCTCGACAGCACCTTGCGCGACCTCACCCTGCGCGACTTCGCCTTCGTCGACTTCGGCGTCCGTCTCACCTCGGTCGGCATGATCACCGGCAGCCGGGCTGATTCCGCCAAGATCCTCGAGATCACCTCGCAGGCGATCGATCTCAAAAACGCCGTCGTCGAAGTCAACGAAGGAAGCGCCGCCTCGAAGATGCTGATCGACTCCTCCGGCCTCGCCGGCCTCAGCCAGATCACTTCCTGGACCGCCGGCGGCCTTGGCGGCTCCATCGCCCTCGCCGACGGCGCCGACCTTCTGGGCGCCACCCGTCTCGACTCCTCCGGCATGCTCAGTCTTGACGCCGCCGCCGCCGACGAGCTTTCCGCCGGCGAAAGCATCGTCTACCAGCTCCGCTTCAGCGCCCGCAACCAGGATGAAGCGACCTCCTGGAGCAACGACGACGCCTCGCTGACTCTCATCATCAAAGGATTGAACGACAATCCCTTCGCCATCGACGACAGCAGCGCCGCCATCCTCGCCGGCGCCGATGCCGGCGGCAACCTGCTCGCCAATGACTTCGACATCGACCGGCTCGATACCCTCAGCGTCGTCAGCGCCGCCGGCGCCGCAGCCGACCAGAGCGTCACCCTCGCCTCCGGAGCCAGCCTCTCCGTCTCCAGCGACGGCACCTGGGTCTACCGCAGCGGCGATGCCTTCGACTGGCTGATGGAAGGCGCCACCGCCATCGACAGCTTCGTCTACACCATCTCCGATGGTCAGGGGGGCTTTGCCGACGCCATCGCCACGGTGACGGTGATCGGCCAAGCTGCCCCCCCTCCCCCTCCCCCTCCCCCTCCCCCGCCCCCGCCGCCTCCTACTCCCGCCGACCTCTACCCGACGATGCTGCAGGATATTTCGAACGTCGTTCTTTATCTCGACGACGGGCGCAGCGACACTGCGGTTCTCAAGGTCAAGCTTCAGCCGCATGGGCTGTCGATCAGGGACGTCGATGACTTGAAAATCGGCGACTTCCTCAGCGGCCATGCCGCCGAGCTGAACGGCAACGTCAATCTCCTCGGTCTCTCCGTCCATGCCGGTCAGGAATACCCCAATCTCGCCGGCGTCGATGGCACCGCCCAGGGCGAAGGCGCCTTCTTCTTCCTTCTCGACGGCGATACGCCGCAAGTCAAGGCCGTCGGCACCCGCGATTCCGGCAAATGGAGCTGGGACTGGAACGCCGATGACGTTCCCCTCGACGCCGCCGCCCTGGCCGCCGGGATCACCAACGAACTCCTTGCCAGCCAGGCTCAGATCGTCTATGAGACCTTTGTCAATGGCATCTGGACTGCCTGAGTTCCGTCGTCAAGTCTAGCCTCACGGCCGCAAGCTCCCCAGCTTGCGGCTTCCTCGTGCGGTCTGGGGCTTGCAGGGCTGCCTGAGCGCCGCGCGTCAGGGAGGAGAAGCCCGGCGCGACTGGCAGAGACGCGTCGAGGCTGAGATTGTGCGTTGTCAGGAGGCGGATGGCTCGTGGCCGCGGATGGATTCAGAGCGCCTCGAGACGACGCGACTCTCGTTGTTCTGCCTCGGAGTGGATTTCTAATCGCTGCCCTAGCATCCGAGGAAAAACCCGCTGAGGAATCAACCGGAATCGATCTTCAACTTCGGAATCCAGGCTTATTCGACGATGTCGTAGACCAGGACCTTGCGAGTCAGCGGCTTGAGGACGGTTTTCACCGCTTCCTGATGGCGTGGATGGGTCAGGTAGGCCTGCATCGAAGCGACCGAATCGAAACGGATGGCGATGCCGACGTCGAAGCTGGCATCGACGATTGGACGTTCGGAAGGGACGGCTGTGCCGGCGCGGACCGACAGGACGCCTGGCAGGTCGGCGAGCTCTTTTGCCGTTGCGATGAGGCGTTGGCGTCCCGCTTCATTTCCAGGTTGATTGAGCCAGCAGAAGACCAGGTGTTCGACCGGCCTGGAGTTGGGATCAGCGCTCCGGCAGGAGGAGAAAGCGAGAAGGATGGTCAGTGCGAAGATAAGCCGCATGAGGACTCCGTGGCTGGTGCTGGACAGGGACAGCGAAGAGCTTATCTCCGGAGGGCCCTACGCCAAGTGGCAAAAGCGCCTATATTGCGCGGCTCCAATCTGCATTCCAAAGGATTTTCCCGAACATGTTCATGCCTGACTTCTGCACCGGCGACAGCTATGAAACGCCGGACGGTCGCAAGCACAGCTTCCTCGACAAGCTGTTGCGCCCCGGAAATTTCTACTTCTACTACCGCGTCTTCTCTCCGGCGCGCTGGTTCCAGAACATCTGCAACCGCTACGGCATGAGCTACGATGCCATGCGTCTTTCCGCCGGACAGATTCTGCGGGCCTTGGAGGACTGCGGCGGCAAGGTCGTGGTGGAGGGTCTCGAGCAGCTCGACAAATCGACAGGCAAGGGCGCAGTCGTCATCGGCAACCACATGAGCTCGGTCGAGACGCTGGTCCTGGCGGCGATCATGCAGCGTCGCGGCAAGATGACCTTCGTGGTCAAGCAGGAGTTGTTCGATACTCCCATCTTCGGCACCTTGATGCGCAATATGCGCTGCATCCCGATGACCCGCACCGATCCCAAGACCGACCTGAAGACCTTGATGGACCTCGGTCCGAAGCTGATCAACGAGGGCGTTTCGATCGTCGTCTTCCCGCAGAGCACCCGGGCGGAGAAATTCGATCCGGGCGACTTCAACTCCATCGGCGCCAAGCTGGCCAAGCGCGCCGGGGCGCCGATCATTCCTCTCGCCCTGGAAACCTCGATCTGGGGCAAGGGGAAGCTGGTGAGCGACTTCGGTCCGATCCGCCGCGAGCGCCCGGTGCGATTCTCCTTCGGGGAATTGATCGAAGCCGGCACCGACGACAAGGAGGCGCATCGCCGCTGCGTCGACTTCATCGGCACCAAGGTCGCCGCCTGGCAGGCCGAAAACGCCGCCCGGGCCTGATCTTGGAAGGCGGCGCACAGGCTCCGGTGCTTCTCGCTTTGGCGATCATGGCGGCGCGCGTCGCCGACATGTCGCTGGGGACGGTGCGCACCCTGGTGATGGTCCGCGGCTTCCGCAACATCGCCACCTGTCTGGCTTTCTTTGAGGTGATCATCTGGCTCCTGGTGGCGCGCCGCGTCTTGCGCGAGGACGCCGCCTGGTGGGAGCTTCTCGCCTATGCGGCCGGGTTCGCCGCCGGGATCTGGCTCGGCTCGCGCTTCGAGGGGCGGCTGGCGCTCGGCAACGAGTTCGTCCGCATCGTCTCCTGGGAGCAGGGGCCGAAGCTCGCAGCGCTTCTCCGTGATGCCGGCCATCGCGTCATCGAGCTGCAGGGGCGGATGGAGAACGAACGTCCGATCGACATCCTGCAGCTGGTGGTGCCCAGGCGCGAGCTTCCGGCCCTGCTGAGCCTGGTCAGGAGCAGCGATCCCAGCGCCTTCTACACCACCAGCGACGTCAAGTCGATCCATCTGGGCCAGAACCCGCACCCGCCGGAGGATCACCGATGAAACGCGACCTCAAGCTGCCGCTGGCGGCCCTGGCCTCGTCCGTCCTCGGCTTCGCCATGCTCCTCGCCTTGCTGCGCTTCACCCGCCTCGACGTTGACATCGTGGTCGAGATGCACGACTATTTCGGCGACCCCGGACCCTGGCTGCACGGTCTGTCCGAGTTCGGCAAGTACTTCCCTCCCGTCCTGTTGCTGCTCTCCCTCCCCTGGTGTCTCTGGCGGCAGCGCCGTCCGCATCCTCCCGGCTGGCGCCCCTGGTTCTTCTGTCTCCTGGTCTACCTGTCGTTGGCTGCACTGATCAATCTGGGCCTCAAGCCCGGCTTTGGCCGTCCGCGCCCGATCGATTGCCATGAGGTCCGCGCCGAGGCGGCCTCCAGTTTCGTTCCCTTGCTGGGCTTGCCCGAAGGGCCGCCGCAGCGGCTCGCGATGCCGGCCAGGTCCTTCCCAAGCGCGCATGCCTTCTCGGCTTTTTCCCTTTTCGCCCTCTTCTTCGTCCTTCGCCGCCGCTCTCCTCGCCCGGCTATCTTGATCTTCATCTTCGCTTCCTGCCTCGGCCTGGCCACCGGAATCATCTCGATCCTCGAGCTGCGCCACTTCCCCAGCGACGTCGTCGCCTCCTGCGCCCTGGTCTGGTGGCTCTGCATCGTCCTCGACCTGCTGCTCCTGCGCCCAGCTCCGCCTCCAGGCGACGAGCCCATTCCCGACCCCCCAGGCAGCTGAAAATTTTATCGAAACAACAACGGAGCCTTCCCCATGAACCTCGGCTGGGACACTTACCTCACCGATAGCAAGAACGGCAGCGTCGCCGTCGTCGTCGATCTCGATGCCCGCACCACGCCCGGACTCGACTTCTGCCTGCAGGCGCAGATCACTCTCAAGGCGCCAGGTCCCGACGGCCAGGCGAAAGGGGAGGAGATCGCCGAGCTCGCACCGAGCGAGGAGGCCTTTGAAAAGCTGGTCCGCGATCTTGACGGCGTCTACGTCGGACGTCTGACGATGCAGGGTCGCCGCGTCTTCGCCGCCTACATGCCAAGCGGCCATGTTCCTTCTCCGGCCCGGCTCGGCGCCTATCCGGTACGTCTCGGCAGCCGCCATGATCCGGAATGGGATTTTTTCTCGCAGGCGCTCTTTCCGGGCTCGGAGGAGCTGCAGGGCATTCTCAACCGCCGCACCCTGGAACAACTCGAGAACCAGGGCGACGAACTCATCGACGCCCGCGAGATCGCCCACAGCGCCGTCTTCGCCGAAGCGAACGCCGCCGCGGAGTTCTGCTCCGAGGTGATGAACCTCGGCTACGATCCCCAGGATCCGCTCGCCAGCGCCGAAGGCTGGAGCGTCAAGGTCCTTCGCTTCGACCGCCCCGAATGGCTCAGCATCAACCGTTCCACCCGTGAGCTGCTGCGGCTGGTCACCAGTCTCGGCGGCAGCTATCTCGGCTGGACCTGCCCGATCCACCGTCCCGACGGCTGGATCGGCGAGAGTCTCGCCTCCGGCTGTTGCGGCGGCGGATCCTGCGGCAGCGGCAAGAGTCCCTCCTCTTCCTGCGGCACCGGCTCATGCTCGAGCCCTGCGCCCGCCCCCAAGAGCGGCTGCGGATCCGGCGGCTGCGGCTGCGGCTGAAACAGGGACCGGGATTTTCCGCTGCGCGTCTCCGCGGAGAGGTGAAAAGCTCGCAGCTCGGGTTAATTTGCGCCCATGAATATCATTCTCATCGGCTTCATGGCCTCCGGAAAGACCACTGTCGGCAAGGCTATCGCCCGCCGCAGCGGACGCCCCTTCCTAGACCTCGACGCGGTGATCGAGGAGAAGGCGGGCATGAGCATTCCGACGATCTTCTCCACCGTCGGCGAAAAAGCCTTCCGCGATCTCGAGTCTCACGTCGTCAACACTCTGTCCTCCTCGGGTGACGGAGTGGTCTCCTGCGGCGGCGGCGTCATCCTCCGCGAGATCAATCGCGAACGCCTCCGCCAGCGCGGCTTCGTCGTCTGGCTGAAGAGCAGTCCCGAGACTGTGCTGCGCAACGCCGGCCGCCGCGACAACCGCCCCCTGCTGCGGGACAAGGACGTCGACGATGTCGCCGCGATGTTGGCGGCTCGCGAACCCTTCTACCGTGCAGCCGCCCATGCCTCTCTCGAAGTCGCTTCGATCGGCATCGAGGCGGCGGCCGTACGCATCCTCGAAATGCACGACGCCTTCGCCGCCGCGCCCTACTGAGCCCGATGGGCTTGTGATTTAGCGGATTTTGCCCTGCCTCTCTCGCGCAGCGGAAAGACTTGCGGTATCTTGGGGCGCTTCTGTTTCAATCTGAAGGAATCCTCATGCGACTTCTCTATTCCCTCATCCTGTTGCTGACAGCCGCCTCCTGCAAGCCGCCTTCCGCCGCTTTTACTCCGCCCCCGATCCAGGTAGGCCTGCTCGAGCTGCGTCCCGGTGAATACCCCTGGTCGGCGGAATTTCGCGCCGAAGTCCGGTCGGGCCGCGAGGCGGTGCTGCGTCCCCGGGTTTCAGGACTGATCGTCAAGCGCAGCTATCGCGAAGGGGAGGCGGTTAAGGCCGGTCAGGTGCTGTTCGAGATTGATCCCCGTCCTTACGCCTTGAAGCTGCAGATCGCCGAAGCGAGGCTGGCGGAAGCGGAGTCGGTCTTGCTTTCCGCCGGCGCCCGAATTGCCGAAGCCGAGGCCCGCCTCCAGGAGGTCAAGGTCCGCCGCGACGAAGCCGGCCGCGAGGCGCGGCGCCAGGAACAGCTGCTCGCCGCCGAAGCCTCCAGCCGCCGTGAAGTGGACGCCGCCAAGACCCAGGAGGCCCTTGCCGAAGCGATGAGCGCCACCGCCGAGAGCAGCCTCGGAGCCACCCGCGCCGCTCAAGCCGCGGCCCGGAACCAGGTGCACAGCGCCAGAAGCGCCGTCGAGCAAGCCAGGCTCGAATTGTCCTGGTGCTCGGTGGCGGCCCCCATAGCGGGCCTCAGCTCCTTGTCGCGGCTCGAAGAAGGCTCTTTGGTCTCCCCCGAATCCGAGCTGTGCCGGATCAGTGACAACTGGGAAATCCATTGCGGCATCCTCGTCGCCGAATCCGAATTCCGCGCCCTCAGCGAAAAGCTGGCAGCCAAGACCCTGATCCAGAAAAATCCCGGCAAGCTGCATTTCCAGCTCTTCAGTGCCGCCGGCGAGATGCTGGTCGATGAAGCCGAGGCCGATGTCAACGACTGGCAGCTCGACCTCAAGTCGCAGACCCGCATCCTCCGTTGCGTCCTGCGTGGCAATGCCGGCCGTATCTCCCCCGGCCAGCTGCTCCGCGCCCGGATCAAGGACCTCTCCATTCCGGGCATCCTGGCGGTTCCTCGCCATTGCGTCTTCGACGGGCCGATGGGCAAATTCGTCTACGTCGCCGCGGCCGGAAAGGATCTTGCCGGCAAGCCGGGATTGATCTCGCAGCCGCGTCCGGTGCAGGTCGGGCGCTGGCTTGCCGGAGCCCGTGGCGAAGCCTTGTGGGAGATCATCGCCGGAGTCAATGCCGGCGAGCACATCGTCGACAGCGGCTCAGCCAAGCTTCGCCCCATGCCGATGGCGGTGATCACTTCGGCTCCGGCTGCCGCAGCGGGAGAATGAGCCGGAACGGCGAGCTCTGCGGACGATCCTAAAAACCGCAGTAGAGCAGCGGAACCGGGTTGAAAGGTTGAAAGGCTGAAACGCAAACAATTGAACCAGAACAATAAGCAATGAATTTATGCTACCAGAAAGACTTGAGGGTCCTGAACTTTGCCAAGAGCCCTTCGGATATCATAACCTATTGCTGTTGTAGCTAAACCTTACAACCTTTGAACCTTACAACCTTTCAACTGCGGTTTTTAGGGTCTTCAGACGTCGAACCTGAGAGGCAGCTGCACCAGGCGGCCCTGGCGCATCGAGCGCAGCACCGCTTCGCTGAATTCCATGTAGCGGTAAGCCTCTTCGAAAGTGGTGAGTTCGACCTTGCCCTCGCCGCGGATGGCGGCGCAGAACTCCTCTTCGACCCGCCACTCCGAGCGCGGCGTCTTGATCGGCTCGATCACTTGCATCTCCTTGTCGCCGCGACGCCCGGCGCGCAAGACCGCGGTCTTCAGGTTGAGGTGGATCGTGCCCTGGCTGCCGTGCAGCCAGAACTCCTCGTGGTCTTCGGAAAAGCCGGCGACGGTGGAGAAATGCAGGCTGGCCTGGGCTCCGCAGAACATGTCGGCGATGATGTCGAGATGCTCGGGGACTTCGACGGCGAGATTCCGTCCCTCCCAGGATTTAAATTGGCTGAAGGTGCGGCCGCGGGCGATCACTGCCGAGGCGTGGCCGATCCAGCGCGCCAGGGATTCGTAGATGATCCCCATCACCAAGGTGTTGCAGCCGGAGATCTGGCCGTTCTCGCGGAAGCTCATCGGCTTTTCCGCATCGTGGAAATGGGCGAACTGGTAGCGGGCCTCCACCGTCAGAAGCTGCCCAAGGTAGCCTTCCTCGATCAGTTTCTGGATGCTCTCGTCGAAGGCGAGGGTGAAGGGCGCCGGGACGATCTGGGCGACGAGATGGGGATTGCGCCGGTGCGCCTCCAGCATGTTCAGGGCCTCGCGGCTGTCGCGGGCCATGCGCGCCTCGCAAAGCACGTGCTTGCCGTGATTCAGGGCCGCGACGGTGAGCCGCTCGTGCATGTCCGGCCAGGTGCCGATGACCACAGCGTCGATCTCGGGATCCTCCACCACCTCGCGCCAGTCGGTGGTCCAGCGGGCGATGCCGAAGTCCGCCGCCGCCCGGCGCGAACTCTCCTCGCTGCGGTTGCAGACCTTGCGCAGCTCGACGCCTTTAATCTTCTGCAGCAGGCGCACATGCTTGTCGCGGGTGTTCTTGCCGCAGCCGATGATGCCGATCCGGATGATCTTCTTCATGCCAGTCTCCAAGAAGTTGTTGATGCCGATGCCATTATCACCGGATTTCGAGTGGATTTCAAGCCCGTTCAGGCCATCACCGTCAGATCCGAGGCCGGCACGCAGGAGCAGATCAGGGCCTGCCCGGCCGCCAGCTTCGGGGCGTTGTAGAAATAACGAACCTCGCCCTGCACCGCCGTCTTGCAGGCACCGCAATAGCCGGAACGACAGCCGGCACGGAGATTCAGGCCGGCCTGCTCGGCAAGCTCCAGGATCGAAAGCTGGGCGTGCAGGACGGGATCCCAGGCGACGCTGACGCCGCTGCGCTGGAAATGGACTTGAAAGGACATCGGGACTCCTGTGATTGGCGGCAGTGAAAATTGAGTTGCGATTCGAAAGGGCCGCTAAGCAGCCGCAGGCAAAAACGCCTCGGCTTGAGGCCGAGGCGTCTAGGCAAAGCCGTTTGAACTTATTCGTCGCGGCTGGTGAAAAGGCGCAGGACGTAGTAGAAGAGCAGCATGACGCTGGAGAAGAGCTCAAGCGAGGCGCCGACGTAGTTCTCGGTCGAGTAGTGATGCAGGATGTTCGAGGTGGTGTAGAGGATCATCCCGGCGGCGAACATGATCATCAAGGCGGAGAACCACAGGCCGAGCTGGAAGCCGAAGATCATGCCGCAAATGACGGTGCCGAGGGCGATGAAGCCGAAGATCATCAGGCCGGTGCGCATGAAGGAGAAGTCCTTGCGGGTGGTGAAGACCACGGCGCTGAGGGCGGCGACCAGAACCAGGGTGATGACGCCGGCCTTGGCGATGACGCCGTCCTTGCAGAAGTTGGCGGCGAACCAGAGGATGGGAATGAAGGTCAAGACTTCGATGCCTGTGTAGAGGCCGAGGCCGGCGTATTGGGTGGCGCGGTTCTGGCTCGCGGCCATGGTCTGGGAAACCCAGCTGCCGGCAATCACCAGGCCAAGCATGACGAACATCATGATCTTGCTGGAGCCGCGAAGGCTTTCCATCAGGTTGTTGGCCATGCCGCTGTAAAAGATCGCGGCTTCGGCAACGGCGAAGACGGCGATGGCGCCGGCAAGGTGCATGTAGGTCTTGCGGATGAAGGTGGCGCGAGCTTCCGGCAAGGCTTCCGCCACCGGGGAGTTGAGGCCCATGTCGTCGTAGTAGCCGTTTCTCATTTATCTCTCCTGAATTCTGGTTTTAAGAACGAGCAGCCGGTTTCAATCTAAGACCGGAAAGCTCGGGATGGCAAGTGCAATTCCAGCTAATTTCCGGCGCCAAGGGCAAAATCCGCGATTTTCCGCAGCCTTGAGCTACATTCCCGGCGCTCAGAAACAACAAGGAATTCTCCCATGGCCATCTGGTCCGCCAACCCCGCCGCCGACAAGTTCAACTCGCGCCTCCACGAGATCTGCTTCAAGACCAACCTCGACTACGACAACGCGCTGCTGCCCTACGACATCGTCGGCCTCAAGGCGCACGGCCGCATGCTCACCCAGACCGGCCTGATCCCCAAGGACGACGGCGCCAAGATCGACGCCGAGCTCGCCAAGATGCTCGAAGAAGCCCGTGCCGGCCAGCTCAAGATGAGCCCGGAGTGGGAGGACTGCCATTCCCTCATCGAATCGACCCTGATCGAGCGCATCGGCGACGCCGGCAAGCGTCTCTACATGGCCCGCTCGCGCAATGACCAGGTGGTCTCCGCCACCCGCCTCTACACCCTCGACCGCCTGACCGGCATCGAAGAGCTGTATCTGGCCCTTTGCCAGGAACTGCTCGAGTTCGCCCGCCGCCACGCCACGGTGCCGATGCCCGGCTACACCCACACCCAGCGCGCCATGCCCGCCACCGCCGGCATGTGGGCCGCCGCCTACCTCGAGATCCTCCTCGCCCAAGCTCCCGTCCTGCGCAACGCCCGCTCGCTCTCCAGCGTCAACGCCCTCGGCTCCGCCGCCGGCTACGGCACCGCCTTCCCCATCGACCGCGACGCCGTCACCCGCGAACTCGGCGTCGAACGCACCCTCGTCGTCTCCCTCGCCGCCCAGATCTCCCGCGGCCAGGTCGAAGCCCAGACCCTGCACGCCCTCTGGGGCATCATGCTCTGCATCAACCGCATCTCCACCGACCTGGTCTGGCTGACCTCGGCCGAGTTCGACTTCTTCGACGTCGCCAAGTCCTGCACCACCGGCTCGTCGATCATGCCCAACAAGAAGAACCTCGACCCCTGCGAGATCCTCCGCGCCCGCTACCACGTCTTCTGCGGCTACCAGCGCCAGGTCGAAGGCGCCATCTCGTCGCTGCTCTACGGCTACAACTCCGACTACCAGGAGACCAAGGGCCCCTTCCTCGAAGGCATGCGCCTCTGCGCCGAGTCGATCGAAGCCATCGGCATCGTCCTCGCCCACACCTCGCCCAAGGAAGCCAAGATGCGCGCCGCCTTCTCGCCCGACATCTTCGCCACCGACCTGACCAACCGCTACGTCATGGAAGGCGCCACCTTCCGCGACGCCTACATCCAGGTCAAAAAGGCGCTCGAAACGGTCGAAGCCGAAGACCCTGCGACCAACATCCGCTCCAAAACCCACCTCGGCGCCCCCGGCAACATCGGCGTCGAAGTGCTGGCGAAACGCCTCGAAGAGGCGAAGAAGCTGCTGAAGGGGTGAAGGCTGAGTAATCGACTTCCATCGACGGCACTCGACTGCTGTCGATGGAAGTCGACAGAAGGAATCTCAAGCATGAATTTCGCCATCAAAGAGACCGCTGAACTCCTCCGTCTGAAGCTCTTGCTAGGCTTGGTGACTGTCCAGGATGTCGTCACTTGGGCCGATAGCATCATCGAATCTGAGGCGACCCCAGATTGGGAGATCATTGAGGTGTCTTTGGCTCGAACGGTCAAAGTTGACGAGATGATGAAATTGCTTACCGATATCAAGGGAAACTGTGTCCGTGCTCAAGTTTTCCGGCGGCTTTTCCAGACCTGGCTGATCGGATTGAGCGAGGATACCTTGCAAGGCAAAACGATAGCTCGTCAGCTTTACATGCTTGCAGACGAGCTTAAGGAATGTGGATTCGGCTCCGCTGCCTACGCCCTGGATGACGCCTTTGATCTGATCGAATTCGGGTATTGCACCCACGAGCAAGCGCTGCAACAGTTGCAGGGGTATCTCCAAGAGTTTGCAGAAAGCGAGATTTCGGATCCCGCGGCGCACCCGATTCACCCAGAGCTTAAAAGAGCTCCTCCATGACTGACTCCCTCAATCCCCCCTCCGGCTCGATCATGCTCTACAGTCCTGGTTAGGTGATGTGCAGCTCCTCCCTGAGTTGTTGCCAAAATGGAAAGAGCTCCTGACAACCCTTGAAACCCCGAGGAAATCCCCCGGCATGACTGAAGCCTCAAACCCCTGCCGCTGCAAGGAGTGCCAAGTTGAGATCATGGCCTTGACCTTCAAGGCCAACAAGGGCTTTTGCCGGAAGTGTCGCAGTGACAATAAAGATGATGAAGATGACGGTTGGGATCAAGCGGCAGATTGGCTCGAGACCCTCAAGCTCATCGGCTGGGGGATTGGCGGCGCCTGGCTGGGATGGAAGCTGCTGGGATCGATCCATTGGCTCCTCGGACTGATCGCCATTCCCTGTGGTTTTGTCACGGCGATCGGATTGGTCATCCTCGTCGATATCATTCTACTTTTCACCTGCGGGATCTTCGGCCTTGGCGGTCTCTGGCTGGTGATCCTCATCGGTTCCTGGGTGATGGAGAAGTTCCGCCGTCCCGATCCGCAAGCGGGGAAAGCGAGGAAGAGTTAAGCCTCCGCTCGGGATGTGGGTTGGCAACTCAGCAGACGATGGTGCGGAAAGGCGGCAAAACAAAGCCGGCGGTCGCGGCGCTCCCAGGGATGCCGGAACACCGCGAATGTGGACATTCGCGCTCCCAGGGATTACGAATGCCGCAGGGCCGCGTCATCCCAAAAAATCGCCCTCGTTGTTCATCTGTGAAATCTGCGTCATCTGTGGATGAACCTAAAAACCGCAGCAGAGCAGTGGAACCGGGTTGAAAGGTTCAATCACTCCGCGTCGCCCTGCTTCCCCGGTGCGGTGTCCACAAAGGCGGGCAAAGCCAGGCAGGCCTGCTCGGCGGCGACGAGGCGCGGATAGGCTTCGAGGGGAAAGGCGAAGCGGCGGGCGTTGAAGAGCTGCGGCACGAGGCAGATCTCGGCCAGGCCGGGACGGTCGCCGAAGAGGAAGGGGCCTGGGCCGCCTTCTCGCTTGGCCAGCTCTTCGAGGGCGGCGAAATTCTCCTCGAACCAGAAATGCATCCAGGCTTTCTTCTGCGCTTCGTCGGCGCCGAATTGCTGGGTCAGTCTTTGCAGGGTGCGCAAATTGTTGATCGGGTGGATCTCGCAGGCGATCGCCAGGGCGAAGGCGCGGCAATGGGCGCGCGCCACCGGATCGAGCGGCAGGAAGCTCGGGCTCGGATGGGTCTCCTCGAGATACTCGAGAATCGCCAGCGATTGGGTCAAAACCTGAGCGTCATCAAGCACCAGAGCCGGGACGATCTTCTGCGGGTTGAGCGCCGCATATTCCGGCTTGCGCTGCTGCCCGCCGTCCTTGAGCAGATGGACGAAGTGCGGGGTGGCGGCGAGGCCTTTGATCGCCAAACCGATGCGGACGCGCCAGGCGCAGGAGGAGCGGAAGTAGGTGTAGAGGTGCATGAGGGCGCCAAGTTTAAAGTTTAAGGTTTAAAGTTTAAGAGTTGGAGGTGCTCAGCTGCAGCTTGATCCCGAAGGGAGGGCGCTTCCCCAGTTGTGTCCCAGTCGTGTCCCAACTGTGACTCAGTCGTGTCTCAGTTAAGTTGCGATTTGCTCCACTTTCTGCTCGATGGTGCCGAAGGGCAGCGAGCCGTCGGGCAGGGCCATGCTGATGCGGACGCTTTCGCCGAACTGCAGGAAGGGGGTGCTCGGTTTGCCGGAGGCGATGGTCTCGCGGCAGCGCTTTTCGGCGATGCAGGAGCTGCCCTTGGCTTCGTCGCGGTTGGCGACGGTGCCGGAACCGATGACGCTGCCGGCCTCAAGGTTGCGGGTTTTTGCGGCGTGCGCGATGAGCTGCGGGAAGCTGAAGATCATGTCAGGGCCGGCGTCGGGGCAGCCGAAGAGTTCGCCGTTGCGCCAGGTGGAGAGCGGCAGGTGCAGGCGTCCCTCGCGCCAGTGCGAGCCGAGTTCGTCGGGGGTGCAGAGCACCGGGCTCATCGTCGAGGCCGGTTTCGACTGGAAGAAACCGAAGCCCTTGGCGAGTTCATCGGGGATGAGGTTGCGCAGCGACACGTCGTTGACCAGGCCGATGAGGGCGATGCTCGACGCCGCTTCCTCGGGCGTGGCGCCCTGCTTGACGTCGCTGGTGAGGACGCAGATCTCCGATTCGAAGTCGATGCCCCAGGCCGCGTCGCGCAGGCGGATGGGTTCGTGCGCAGCCATGAATTCGTTGCCGCCCTGGTACATCAGCGGATCGGTCCAGAAGCTCGGCGGCAGCTCGGCGCCGCGGGCCTTGCGCACCAGTTCGACATGGACGACGTAAGCCGAGCCATCGCACCAGTTGTAAGCGCGGGGAAGCGGTGCGTCGAGGAGGTTTTGATCGAGCTCGAAGGCGCCGGGTGCCTCGCCCTTCTCGAGCTTGTCGGCAAGCTGGCGCAGACGCGGCTCAACCGCTTTCCAGTCGTCGAGCGCCGCTTGCAGGGTGGGAGCGATGGACGCCGCGCCGACAGCGCGCTTCAGGTCGCGGGAGACGACGATCAGCTGGCCGTCGCGGTGGTGTTTGAGGGAGGCGAGTTTCATTTTTTGGGGAACCGGGTTGCGGGGTTTGGAGTTAGAAGTTGGAAGTTGGGGAGTGTGAACCTGGGAGCGCCGGCTGCCAGCCGGTCTTGCGTGGCTCGAGCTTCCAGCTCGAGTTTCGTTCCCCTGGGAGCCCCGGCGTCCCGCCGGGTAAGTCAAGAAAATTCATCACTTCTTGGGGGGATTGCAATTGGAACTTCCGTCCGGAAAAGTCATTAAAAATCGCCTGATGGCCGTGATGGGAGAGTGAATCGGAGCGATCCCAGTAGCTTGATGCCCAATGGATCAATTTCATTAAGCCCTCTGTTGATTGCGTACGTCCGAGGTGGGTCTGCCCAGCTGCGCGTTTTTCTAGTCTTTCTTTGCAGAGCGCCCAGGGCATATCCAGCCAAATCAAGGTTTCCGCTTGGTCGAAGTAACGTTTGGCGAGATCGCCATAAACGCCTTCACAAATCCAGGAGTCACGGCTTTTACTGGTGGCAATCATGTGATCGACTTCGTCTGAACTCCTTTTCGTCTCGAAGCTGCCGGGGAGCCAGAAGATGTCATCCAAATGAATCACGTCGGCGGCGGACGCTACCAGGCCTTGTGCTAGCCAGGTTTTGCCGCTTCCGGAGTTGCCGATGATGATGGTTTTCATGGCTTTATATGCTCGCTGAGCTTCACGATCAAGCAGGCATCCCAATCGTTTGTGTTTTCCGGTAGGATGATGACCTGGAGCGGCCCTGGCACCGCGCGATCACAAATCGCTTCGTTATCGACATGGATGTCAAAGCCGAAATCTTGCGGTCGTTTTGACCAGCGTCCGGGGCCTCGCGACAGGATCGCTTGATGTTGCTGTCCGTTGACGACGCGATCTAACGCGATGCCGTACGCTAGAAAGAGGCGGCGGATCTCTCCTTCGGTGCGTAATGAGCTGGTGTAAATCGAGGGACGGAGCTGCTGTCCATTCAGCCATTGGAAAAGAGCGCGGCATCCCAGGCGCAGACGCTCACGAGTCAAGATCCCACGCCACCACGACAGAGTCTCTTCCGGCTGCCCGGGGCAGATGAGAAGACCATCGAGGTCGAAGGAGATGGAGGGGCTGCTCATTGATAGCCGGCCCATTCACTTGAGCATAACCAATGCTTTGGAATTTCTTGGATGGCATCATCATGAATAATTAAATTCCATGTGTGCTCCCAGCCGCCGGTGGAATAGTCAGCGATTGTAATAGCCGATTTCCAACGAGTTAGAAATTCTTGAACCTGATCGAACTCAATTGAGTCGTCAATTTGGTCAACATAGATAGTGATTTTTTGTGGCATGAATATTTTCCGTCTATCAAAGAAGAACTGGTCGCTTCGCGACGAGCGCAGAACACCCGACGGGCCGTCGGGGCTCCCAGGGAACTGGCGGGCGATTCATCTTTCGATCTTCATCGCGGGATCGTGGTAACCCTTCCAAGAGTCGACGTAACCGGGCCATTCGGCGGCGGCGAGGGCGGGGCCGACCTCGAGGGGGTCGCGGGTGTCGATCATCACCGCCACTTCGTCAGTCTGCTGGGCCGGGTTCTCCCAGGATTTCTTGAGGGCCTTGGGGTGGGGGCCGTGGGCGAAGCCGGCGGGGTGGAGGCTGAGCATGCCGGGGACGATGTTGTCGCGCGAGAAGAAGTCGCCGGCGTGGTAGAAGAGCACTTCATCGTAGTCGTCGTTGCTGTGGAAGAAGGGGACCTTGAGGGCGCCGGGATCGGTCTCGATCGGGCGGGGAGCGAAGGTGCAGATGACGAAGCGCGGCGCGACGAAGGTGCTGTGGACGCTGGGCGGCAGGTGGTAGCGGGCGCTCATCACCGGGCGCAGGTCGCGCCAGTTGAGCTTGACGACGCTGAGGTCGCCATGCCAGCCGACGGCGTCGAGAGGGTTGAAGGGGTAGCAGATGGTCGAGACGCCATCGCGGCGCTTGACCAGGACGCGGGTCGGGATTTCGCCTTGTTGAGATTTGAAGGCATCGTCGATGCGGGGCGCAACGAGGCAGGCGGGGTCGAAAAAGGCGTGTTGGCCAAGGATGCCACGATCGGGCAGGCCGTAGGACTCGCCGGTGGCCTCGGTCATCAGGAGTCGCAGCGGGCTAGAGGGGACGAGGCGCCACATCGTGTTGCGCGGCAGCAGGACGTAGTCGCCTTCGCCGATCTCGAGGCGGCCGTAGTCGCAGAAGAGTTGACCGGCGCCGGCGTGGACGAAGAGCAGGTCATCGCCGTCGGCGTTGCGGGCGAGGTCGGGCATGGGCGCGGCGCAGGTCCACAGGCGTACCTTGCAGTGGGCGTTGCCGAGGGCGAGGGGCGCGTCCCAGGGCGAGGGGCCATTCGATTGCACGTCATTGGTGCGGAAGGCGCGGGGGCGGAGGGGCCCCTCGAAGCTGGTCCAGGCGGTGGGAGGGTGGGCGTGGTGCATCATCGTCGCCGGGCCGAAGAAGCCGCTGCGGCCGATCTCACGCTCGAAGAAGCCCTCGGCGGGGAAGTCGCAGTGGGCTTGGCGGGAGCTGATTCCTTCGACCTTGGGGAAGTGGATGGGGGTGCGCATGGAGCTCACAGGAGTTTAAGGTTTAAAGTTTAAGGTTTAAAGTTGTGGCGAGTCAAGCCTTTTCCCATGGCTGTACAATTCTTGACTCATGATGCTGCCGTCTTTGTAATAGACAATGCGCGGACCGTGCAACTTGCCACTCAAGTAATTCACTTCTTTGGAGATCCGACCATCCTCGTCATAATCGACCCATCGGCCAACGCCTTTGCCTTCATCGTCATTTTCACCAATCTGTGCGATTTGTCCGTTCTCCCAGTAGCAAATAGCTTGTCCAAATTCAACTCCATTCCGATAGGCGCTTCTGAATTTAATTTTCTTCGATGGGTAGTAGGCCTCAAAGATTCCGCTGAAATCATCGGCGGGGTAGCTATCATCGTAGACTCGAAGTGTTTCCATGGGGACCTTGCTGCTTTAAACTTTAAACTTTCAGCGTTCCGCGATCGATCTGGTCTTGTTCCATCGATTCGAAGAGGGCTTTGAAGTTGCCTTCGCCGAAGCCTTGGTTGCCTTTGCGTTGGATGATCTCGAAGAAGATCGGGCCCATGATCGGGGTGGTGAAGATCTGCAGGAGCAGGCCGCCGTTGTTTTGCGGGTCGCCGTCGACGAGGATGCGGTTCTTCTGGAGGCGCTCGGTGTCTTCGCCGTGGCCGGGGAGGCGGTTGGGGAGCATGCGGTAGTAGGCGTCGGGAGTGTCGAGCAGCTTGATGCCGCGGGCGCGGAGTTTTTCGACGGTGTCGTAGATGTCGTCGGTGGCGAGGGCGATGTGCTGGATGCCTTCGCCGTTGTACTGCTGGATGAACTCGACGATCTGCGACTTGTCGTCGCTCGATTCGTTGATCGGGATGCGGATCTTGCCGTCGGGCGAGCTCATCGCGCGGGAGTGCAGGCCGGTGAAAGATCCCTTGATGTCGAAGTAGCGGATCTCCTGGAAGTTGAAGAGCTGCTCGTAGAACTTGGCCCAGCGGTCCATCTGGCCCTGGACGACGTTGTGGGTGCAGTGGTCGATCTCGTGGAGGCCGAGAGCGTTCTTGGCGGCTTCTGCCTCGGCACCGGGGATGGGCTCAAAGTCGATGTCGTAGATCGAGGTGCGGGAGAACTGCGGGATGAAGTAGAGGATGGCGCCGCCGACGCCGCGGACGCCGGGCAGATTGATTTCCATGAAGCCGGTGCGGCCGACGACCGGCTCGGCGCCGAGTTCCTGGGCTCGTTTCCAGGCCGCTTCGGCGTTCTGCACCTTGAAGGCGATGGCGCAGGCGCTGGGGCCGTGCTTGGCGGCGAAGGCCTCGGCCTCGGAACCCGGCTGGCGGTTGATGATGAAGTTGATCCCGCCTTGACGCCAGAGGGTGACGTTCTTGGAGCGGTGCTTGGCGACGGCGGTGAAGCCGAAAAGGCTGAACAGGGTTTCGAGATCGTTGGCATTGGGCGAGGCGAATTCGATGAATTCGAAGCCGGCGGTGCCCATCGGGTTGGTGGAATTCATGAGTACAGGATCCTTTGTTGGGTTGACTATACAATACGCCGGAAACCCGCGCTTTTCGCGTCCGCCCCTGAAAAATGTCATAAAAATCTGGGGCTGCCCTTGCTCTGTTGTCGTCCTGCTGCGAAGGAAACGCGGTGGTATAGTGCCAGGGAATCCCGAGGATCCTCCTGTGTTGAAAGAACTCCATCTGCTTGAATTTTTGCAGTCTCCTGCGCGGCGGGAGATTCAAGGATTGTGGTGGAGCGAGTCGGGGCCCTATCTGGTTTTCTGGCCTGGGGAAGGGATTGCGGATCTTCGTTGGGTGCTGGATCTGGCGCGACAGCAAGGGCGCAAGGCGGCGATCCGTGTTCATCCAGGATTGAGAGATTTTGACCGGCGACTTGAGGAGGCTGCCTGGACGCGTGGAGAGGATGGACTGGTGATGAGCGGATTAGCCGCTTCGTCGCCACCTGATCCGGAACTCGGGATCAGCTGGCAGGGTGGTCGTCTCAGTCTCTGGTTGGGCAGACAGGAGAACTGGCGCAGCCGGTGTGACCTGTATTTCAGCGAGCAAGGGGCGGCGCTATTCAATCTCGAAACCGAGATCTCGCAACAGCGCCGCGGCTACGCCCGTCGTCTTTTGCGCTGCGCTCAAAACGAGCTTTTGAAGCGTGGTGAAAGCCGTCTGATTCTCAAGGTCGGCTCGGAGAATCAGGCGGCAGTGAACCTCTATCGATCCCTCGGTTTACAGGAATCCGGGCGTTATTGGTTCCGGATGAGCCCGAAGTGAGTTTTAGCGATTGTCGCAGTTTTAGCGGTTTTACCGGAGAGCTCAGCGGCGGCAGCTCTTGACCCTCAAAAGACACCAAAGAACACAAAGGCTGAGCTTGAGCTTGTCAGACCTTTCTGCGCTGTTCCGCGTCTTCTGCGGTTCCGCTGAGCTAATACAGGTCGAGGAACGGCGCTAGATTCCCGGCCTGAAAATTTCCGGAGATCCCCCCCGATGCTGCCCGTCCGCGCCCTGCAGAAAGAGATGGAAGAAAGCCTGCGCCGCGACCGGCGCCTCGTCCTCACCGCGCCCACCGGCTCGGGTAAGTCGACCCAGGTGCCGCAGATGCTGCTCGAATCGGAACTCTGCCCGGGACGGATCCTCGTGCTGCAGCCGCGCCGCATCGCCGCCCGCATGCTCGCCCGCCGCGTCGCCCAGGAACGAGATTCCAAGCTCGGCGACGAGGTCGGCTACGCCGTCCGCGGCGAGGGCAAGAGCTCGAACAAGACTCGCATTCTCTTCATCACCGAAGGCATCCTGCTGCGCATGATGCAGGAAGATCCCGAGCTCGATGGAGTTTCAGCGGTCGTCCTCGACGAATTCCACGAACGCAGCTGGCAGACCGATGTCGCGGTGGCGCTGTGCGCAAAACTGGTGGCGAGACGCGAAGGCCTGCACCTCGTCGTCATGTCCGCCACGCTCGAAGTCGAAGCGCTGAAACGCTACCTCAATTGTCCCTTCCTCAGCTCCGAAGCCCGCTGCTTCCCGGTCACCGTTGCCTGGCGTCCCGCGGCGCAGCTCAACGCCCCGATCTGGGGTCTTGCCGCAGCTGTCCTGGAAGAGATCCTGAAGTCGAAACGCGAGGGCGACGTCCTCATCTTCATGCCCGGCGGCTACGAAATCCGCCGCACCATCGAGGCCTGCAGCGCGGTTTGCGACTCCCGCGATTCGATCATCCTGCCGCTGCACGGCGAGCTCACCCCAGAGCAGCAGGACGCCGCCCTGTCGCCAAATGAAAAACGCCGCATCATTGTCGCCACCAACGTCGCCGAAACCTCGTTGACCATTGACGGCATCATCTTCGTCATCGACGCCGGTCTCGCCCGCGAATCGAGCTTCGACCCGGGTCGCGGCATCGGCACGCTGCTGCTGCAGCCGATCAGCCAGGCCTCATCGGAACAGCGTGCCGGCCGCGCCGGACGGACCGCGCCGGGCCACTGCTACCGCCTGTGGAGCCAGGAGGAACACCGCCGCCGCGCCTTCCAGACGACTCCGGAAGTGCGCCGCATGGACCTCGCCGAACTGGTCCTCGGGCTCAAGGGCGTCGGCGTGACCAAGGTCGCCGAATTCCCCTGGTTCGAGCCGCCGCGGCCGGAATCGCTGGAGCACGCCCTGGAAGTGCTCACCGAGCTCGGCATCCTCGACGCCGACGAAGCCTTGACGCCGCTCGGACGGGAAGTCATGCGCCTGCCCATGCACCCGCGCCTCGGACGCCTCTTGTGCGAAGCCTCGCGACGCGGCTGCCTCGAAGCGGGCATCGAGGTCGCGGCCCTGGTTTCCGAGCGCGACATCCTGCTCAAGGGACGCGAGATCCCGCGCGAACTCGCCCGCCGCCAGGAAGGCCCCGCCTCCGACCTCTTTCTCCTCGCCGATCTGCTCAACGAAGCCCGCAAGGCGAAGTTCTCCCGCGAGGCCTGCGACCGCCTCGGCCTCAACTCCAACGCCTGCCGCACGGTGGAGGACGCCCGCCGCCACTACGCCCAGGTCTGCGAGAGCCTCGGCCTCGATTTCCGTGTCCGCTCCGAGCCCGACGCCCTGCTCAAATGCCTGATCACCGCCTTCCCCGACCACCTCGCGGTGCGCAAGGACGGCGGCAGTCTCAATGTCGGCCTGTCGAAAGGACGCCGCGGCGTCCTCGATTCCGACACCTGCGCCCGCCGCGAAAAGATCGTCCTGGCGGCGGAGATCCGCGAAGTCGGCGCCGGTGCCGCGGTGGTGACCAAGCTCTCCTCGATCTCGGAAGTGCCCTTGGCCCTGCTCGAGGAGCTCTATCCGCAGGACCTCAAGAAGGGCCTCGAATACCGCTGGAACCAGGAGCTCTTGCGGGTCGACCAACTGCGTTGCACCAGCCTCTTCGGCCTCGCCCTCGAGGAGCGCCCTTCCGGCGAAGCCTCGGGCAGCGCCGCCTCCGCCTTCCTGGTCAAGAAGATGCTCGACGGCGAGCTCACTTTGACGCAATGGAACGAAGCCTGTGACAACTGGATTTCCCGCGTCGCCTGCCTGTCGCAATGGTTCCCCGAGAAGAAGATGATTTGCTACAGCCGCGACGATCTGGAGCTGCTCTATGCCGAGATCTGCAACGGCGCCTCGCGTTGGCGCGAGGTCAAGGACCGCCCGGTCTTTGACCACCTGGTCAACCTGCTTTCCTGGGAGGAGCAGCAATTCGTCCGCCAGATGGCGCCCGACAAGATGGATCTTCCCGCCGCCAAGAAGGCGGTGCGCATCACCTATACCCTCGGCCAGCAACCCAAGGCGACCTGTTACATCCAGGATCTCTTCGGCCTGACCGAATCCCCCTCAATCGCCGCCGGCCGCGTCAAGCTGCTGCTCGAGATCGTCGCCCCCTCGCGACGCCCCTTGCAGGTCACCGAAGACCTCGCCGGTTTCTGGGAGCGGCTGTATCCTCAGATCAAGCCGGAGCTGCAGAGGAAGTATCCGCGGTGGAAGTGGGAGTGAACCATGAGTAGCAGCTTCAGATTCAAGGCTTCGCACGCCAATTTAAGCACCAAAGAGATTGGAGCATTGCGGCGCATCAGTCCGTACTCAATCGCCGAGATTCAACGAAGAGCCGCTTCACAACAGTCCCTACTAGACATTCCAGTTTTCTCGGGTGAGTGGCCAGCAAGTAAAGCCACGGTTGTTTCGCTTCTAGATGGCATCGAAGAGTCTTGCCTTCCGTTAGAAGTCTACACGGTAGACATTCAGGCCAGTTCGCAAGAGGCTGAGGAACTCCTCTCTGTCGAACAAGCACGCCAATATCTTCAGTTCTTACGAGAAATCGCGCTGGAAGAAGGCATAGAGTGACGGCAGGCATCAAGTCACGTCGTCGGCCATTCCTTCGCCCAATCCGGTGATTCTTCCGGTTCCGGATTCATCGCGCCGAGATCGACGATGAGCTTGTCGCCGCGCATCAGTTTTCCGTCCTGGTATTGGAAGGGGCGTCCGTCAGCATCCAGGCCTGCGTTGTTCGCAAAGTGGCCACGCACGGGGGCGGATTGCGGCAAGGATTGTTTCGGAGCCCCGCGGCCGATGCCGCGCTGCAGGATGGTGAAATCCTTGGGGACTCGACCTTTCAGCAGAACGAGCGAATTCCAGTGGCCTTGCTCAATGATCAAGGTGCGATTGTCGACGAAGGCGGTGCCGCCATAGCAGTCGTCCTTCGGCCAGAGAGCCAGAGCGCTGAGCCAGGGTGGGCGGCTGATCGCCACCCAGGTGTCTCCGACTTCGCTGACGCCGTTGTATTTCGAAGCGGTGTAGGCGAAGAGCGAGCCGTCGGGCGACAGCGAGGCCTGCTCGGGGCGCAGAAAACCGCGGAACCAGGCGCCGGGAACGACGCTGTCATCTTCGGTGTTCCAAAGCAGAAGGCGCGTCCAGGCATTCGGTCCACGGCGCAGGATCACCGCCTTGGGGGAAGCTGCGGCGAAGAGGAAATGCAGGCGTGGAGGGGGTTTGGACATGGGGCCAAGATAAGTATCCAAAGAAACGCACGCAAGCTTCTCTCCTTGAATCACGAGTCAATTTCCTGTACAATGAAAGCATGAAAGACCAGCTCAAATCACCTTCCTCGGAAACCCGCCTCCTGATCGCGGGCCTCTTGGTACTGGTGGCAGTGGTGCTGCTCTTCCCGATTTTTGCGCCTGGGCTGCTCTGCCGGATGGTCAAATCCGAGCGTTGTAAAGAATGCCGGGCGGAGCGCAAGTCGGAGCAGCGGGTGATCTTCGGCTTCAGGGGGGATTATGTGGTGACCACTTTGGCGCAAGATCAGGTGGCGAAGGATTTCCTCCCCCCGACTCACCGGCACCAGTGGGTTTATTCCCATGAATCGTCGCGAGATCTGATCTACAATCGCAATGGTTTTTGCTCCATCGGTTCCGGTCGCCATGTGAGCGAGCTGTTTCGTCGTTATGTCGATCCCCGCGATCCTTTCCGCACCGCCGTGATGGCCAAGATCCAGGCGGGTCAGTGGCCGGCAGACTCGGTGCGCCGGATTCTGATTCACGATCGCTCGCTTCTGCCTGCCGAGCTCACGGCGCTTGCCGCAGAGATGGGGGAGCTTCCCAGCGATTAACCTCTGCATCCAATGGAATCTTGCCTAAATCAGGATGTCCTTCAGCACCTTGGCGGGGAGGACGCCGGTCAGGCCGAGCTCGACCCCGGTGACCCGCACCTTGAACTTGTCGTAGTTGGTAGTTGAGCCCGAGGGTGTGGAGGACGGTGGCGTTGAAGTCGCGGACTTCGACCGGTTTGTCGATGACCCGGAAGGAGAAGTCGTCGGTGCTGCCGTATTCGATGCCGCCCTTGACGCCGCCGCCGGCGAGCCACTGGGTGTAGCACTTGGCGTGGTGGTCGCGGCCGTCGCCGCCCTGGGAATACACGGTGCGTCCGAATTCGCCGCCCCAGGAGACCTGCCATGAACAAGCTCAATCGCCGGAACTTCCTCATGAACAGCGCGCAAGCTTTGACCGCGGCTTTGGCCTGAGCCCGCTTCTAGAGTCTTTAACGGGGAGATTCCTACGGGACGAGGTATCGGCATCACTCCATGCATTCCTCATCTCCGGCCAAGCCGTGTGAAAAACCGGAGCCGAACTAGATTGCGGCATTCCAGAACCCAACCCGAGCAGAGATCATGAGCATCACCGAGAACCGTCGCAAGCTACTTCAAATGGAATTCCTCGTCGGCCTGTTTTTCATCGGCGCCCTCTTCATCCTCGGCATCTTCACCATCCTGCTCAAGCCCGAAACTCTGTGGAAGAACACGGTCGAGATTCCGGTCGAGTTCGAGCGTATCGGCTCTCTCAAGGTCGGGGACAACGTCAGGATCAACGGAGTCTCGGTCGGCAGAGTCCTGGAGCTGAAGAATTCCGACGACTACAGCAAGGTGACTGTGGTCCTCGGCATCCAGGACGCCGCGCCGCCGCTGCGCGAGGACTACCGCATCCAGGTCACCTCCTCCTCGGTCCTCGGCGGCCAGTTCGTCAACATCAAGATCGGCAGCAGCACTCGGAAACTGCTGGCTAAGGACAGCAAGCTCATCGGCCATCCGCCTCTCGACATCCTTGAAGACGCCTCCGAGCTGGTAAAGGCCCTCAAGGAAGACGAAGCCCACATCCGCAAGCTCTTCCTCGAAGACAAGATCGGCGAACGGATCGCCAACATCACCAAGGATTTTGAGAACTTCGCGGCGAATGCCAAGGCGATCGGCCAGCACGTCCAGTCCGGCAACGGCACCGTCGGCAAGCTGCTGATGAAGGAAGAAGGCTACGACAAGATCAAGGAGACCCTCGGCTCCGTCGGCGATGCCGGCACCAAGATCGGCAATGCCGCCGACGAAGCGCGCCGCCTCGCTGGCGAGCTCGACAAGCTCCTCGCCGACGCCAAGTCCGGCAAGGGAACCCTCGGCAAGCTCCTCAAGGACGAAGCCCTCTACGAAGAAGCCCGTCAAGCAGCAGCCAGTCTCCGCACTTTTGCTGAGCGCCTCGCCAACAACGACGGCTCTCTCAACAAGATCCTGACTGACAAAGGCGAGCTCTACGCCGAGCTGCAGAAGACCTTCTCCAATTTCCGTGAGATCACCGACAAGATCAACTCCGGGGAAGGCACCCTCGCCAAGCTGGTCAACGATCCCGGCCTCTACGATCAAGCCAAGACCCTGATGAGCAACGCCAACGCCACCGTCAAGGAAGTCAACGACGCGGTCCGCGACTTCCGCGAACAGTCGCCCGTCGCCACCTTCGGCGGCGTCGTCTTCGGAGCACTCTGATGTTCGGCGGCATCATCCAGCACCTTGGAGTCGTCACCGCCGTCGACTCGCTAGCGGGGGGGCTGCGCCTCTCGATCGAAAGCCCGGCCTGCCGCGGTGCCCAGGTCGGCGACTCGATCGCGGTCGATGGCGTCTGCCTCACCGTCACCAGCCTCCAGGGCAGCCTCGCCAGCTTCGACGTCTGGCCCGAATCCCTGCAGCGCACCAGCCTCGCCGGCAAGCGCCCGGGCGACGCGGTCCACTGCGAAGCCGCCCTGCTCCACGGTGCGCCGATCGGAGGCCATCCGATCGAAGGTCATGTCGACTTCGCCGCCGCCGTGATCGAGCGCGACTCCGTGCCAGGAAGCGAGCAGCTCCGACTCTGGATCAGCCTGCCCGCCGCCTTTGACGCCCTCCTGCCGGAACGCGCCTACGCCGCGGTCAACGGCGTCAGCCTCACCGTCACCGGCCGCCGCGGCCATTCCTTCTCGGTTTCTTTGATTCCCGAAACCCTCCGCCTCACCCGCCTCGGGGAACTGGCCCCGGGAGAGACCGTCAATATCGAAATCGACCCGGCCATGCGCGCCACCCATGCCAATCCCTTTCTCGACCTGCGTTTCCCCGCCCCCATCGGCGTCCCCCCGATCGAACCGCTGGAAGCCGCCCGCGCCGCCCTGCACCAGGGCCGCCCGGTGCTGCTGGTCGACGACAGCCTCGCTGGCCCCGCCCTGTCCCTGGTCCTGCTGCCGCAAGGCCTGGAAACCGGCACCCTGACCGCCGCCCTGGCCTTGAGTCGTTCCCCGGCCATCTGCGCCCTGTCCCCGGACATCGCCGAGCGACTTGCCATCCCGGCGCCGGCGATCAACACTCCCTCCGCCTCTGAAGAGGGCCGCCGCATCCTCATCCCGGTGCGTCCCAAAGGTTCGGATCCACTCGATTTTTCGCCTGCTTCGATCCTTGCCACAGTGGAAATGATGACCTCGCAGGAAAGCGGTATCGGCAGCTGGGCCTGCCCCGGCAACCTCCTGGGCATCCAGATCTTCTCCGACGAGTCGGACGAGACTCCCGCCTGCTGGGAAGGAGCCGTCGGACTGGCCGAAAGCGCGGGGCTCCCGGGCGTCGCTCTCTGCCTGCCGCTTCACGACGCCTCGGGCCAGGCGCTTGCCGCCGCCGCCGCGCCGGAAATCGCCGCTCGCTTCCGCCTGCCGCTCCTGCCGGTCGCGAGCGCCGCAAAGCTCCGATTCTCCAGCTTCCGCTAAGACCGCAAACCCTCAGGAGCCCTGCCATGTCCCAGATCGATACCTGCGTCAGCATCGTCCCCTATTTCCGCATTCACTCCGGGAAGATCGGCGAATTCAAGCTTATCTGCGAAAAGTTCGTGGCCCGCACGGCCAGCGAAAAGGACTGCCTTTATTACGGCTTCTGCTTCGACGGCGATCTCGCCTTCTGCCGCGAAGCTTATGCCGACGGCCAGTCGGCACTGGCTCACATCGAGCATGTCGGCGACATCATCCAGGAGGCTCTCCGGATTTCCGAGCTGGAACGCTTCGAGATCCACGGGCCGGAATCCGAACTGACCCGGATGCGAGCCCCCCTCGCCGCCTTGAATCCTCTTTGGCTCAGCTGGGAGCTCGGCTTCCGCCGCTGAGGCGGAGCTCTCTTCACTCCGGCTTGCGCCCGAGAACGACACGGTCGTGACCGGAATGGTCTTTCTCCACCCGCACCCGTTCCAATCCGGCGGCGGTGAAGATCGCGGCGACCGCCGGGCCTTGCTTCCAGCCGATTTCGCAGAGCAGCCAGGCTCCGGGCAGGAGAAATCCCGGCGCCTCAGCGGCGATGCGCCGCAGCAGGGCCAGTCCCTGATCCTCAGCAAAAAGCGCCAGATGCGGTTCGTGATCGCGCACCTCAACCGCCAGATCCGGCGCTTCGTCGCGGCCGATGTAGGGGGGGTTGGCGGTGATCAATGCATACGCACCGGAGACCGGCTCAAACAGGTCTCCCTGATGGAGATTGACGGCCAGGCCGGTCTTGTCGACGTTGCGCCGAGCCCAGGTCATGGCCTCCGGCGACAGCTCGACCGCATCAATGAAGAGTCCGCCTTTGAAACTCTTCTGCAAGGCCAAAGGCACGCAGGCGGAGCCAGTGCAGAGATCTAGGACCCTATCGCCGTGCTTGAGAAGGCGCCGGGCATGGTCGACCAGGATCTCGGTGTCGTTGCGGGGAATGAGGACGCCGGGGCCGACGGCCAGGGTCAGACCATAGAAATCCATTTCGCCGCAGATGTATTGCAGAGGCTCGCCGGCGGCGCGGCGGCGGAGCAAGGCACGGGCCCTGTCAAGCTCGGTGTCTGAGAGCGGGCGTTCATGCTGGGTGTAGAGCTGAAGCCGGCTCAATCCGAGGGCGTGCCCGAGCAGCCATTCAGCTTCGAATCGCGGCGAAGCCGACTTCGATTTCGCCAGCCACTCGGTGGAGAGCAGCAGGACTTCTTTGAGGGTCTTGGTCATGCGCAGCAAGGGTTCTAGAGTTGTAGGAATTGTGAGATTTTCAGGGCCGAGCTACGAGGCGGGAAAGGAGCGACACGGCCACAAGAGGTACAAAGAGACGCAGTTTATGCGGTGATTCGCTCTGCCTGCCGCTCTTTCTGTGAAATCTGTGGATCAATTGCCCTCGATCCTGGATTGGCTCAGGTCGATTATTTCTTCGCTTTGCCGGATTTCTTCTCTGGTGCCACGTGCTCCGCCTCGACATGGATGGCGATGCCCCCGCGAGGACGGAAGTTGCCGATGACGATGGCGCGGCGCGGGGAGCAGGTGGCGATGACGTCGTCGAGAATGCGATTGACCACTTCTTCGTGGAAGGAGTTGTGATTGCGGAAGGAAAAGAGGTACATCTTCAGCGACTTGCTCTCGATGCAGCGCTGGTCGGCGATGTAGCGGATGGTGATGTGGCCGAAGTCGGGCTGGCCGGTGACCGGGCAGAGCGAGGTGAATTCGGGGCAGTCGAAGGTGATCCAGTAGTCGCGCCCGGGGTGGCGGTTGGCGAAACTCTCCAGCTTGGCCTCTTCAGGGCTGGAGAAGTAGCCGCTTTCGTTCTTGGCGAGAAGAGTCAATCCTTCGATCTTCGGGTTGACGCTGGTCTTGGCTTTTTTCATGGTCGTCCTAACTGCTTTTGCTTGTTGTTCAATTCTTAATTCTTAATTCACAATTCTTAATTCTTGAGGTGCGGCCAGCCATCGAGGGGGTGGAGCTGCGAGGAGCGGATGGCGGAGGCCTGGCGGATGGCGTCGAGCCGCTCGGCGGCGCGGTCGGCATCGTCGTTGATGACGAGGAAGTCGTATTCCTGCCAGGCGGCGATCTCGTCGCGGGCGTTGAGGAGGCGCTTGGCGATCGTCTCCTCGCTGTCGGTGGCGCGCTTGCGGAGGCGCTTTTCGAGCTCGGCGAAGCTCGGCGGGGCGATGAAGACGAAGACGCAGGCGCGGCGCAACACCTTGTCCTTCTCGCAGGCCTTGCGGAGTTGACGCATCCCCTGGACGTCGATGTCGACCAGGACGTCGCGGCCGTTCTTCACCCGGTCGTAGATCTCGCTCTTGAGAGTGCCGTAATAGTTGCCGTGCACTTCGGCATGCTCGAGGAATTCCTCAGCCTCCAGGCGATGGAGGAACTCCTCGCTTCTAAGGAAGTGATAGTCGCGTCCATCCTTCTCGCCGGAGCGCGGCTTCCGGGTGGTGCACGAGATGCTGAACTCAAGAGATGGAGCGAGCAGAGTCAGCTTCTGCCGGACCGTGGTCTTGCCGGCGCCGCTCGGGCCGGAGAGGACAAGGGCGACGCCGGGAGAGGAAAAGTGAGGGTATTCAGCGGACATGGAAAGGCCTTTCTTCATCGATTGCGGTGCCCGCAAGATATCCTCTTCCGGAGGAATCGCAGCCGCAATCTCCAAAGCCCGCCGCAATCGAACTCGAGCCGAGCTCAAAAAATAATCGGATTTTGTGCTGAATTCGTGCTCAGAGCCCTTGCAGGCTTGTCTGAGCTTGCTAGAATGAACTCATGGGTGAGCTTGGATCAAGCTCAACCCAAGAGAGAGAGACAACATCCACCATCAACCCGGAAGGGATACACCATGGCCGCTCAAGAAGCTTACTGCGTTAAGTGCAAAGCCAAGAAAGAAATGGTTGACGCCAAAGAAGTCAAGATGGCCAACGGCCGTCCCGCCATGAAAGGTTCCTGCAAGACCTGCAAGACCGGCATGTACAAGATCCTCGCCGCCGCCAAGACCGCCAAGAAGAAGTAATTCTTCCGCCGTCCAGGCTCAGGGCTCTCCTCGCGGAGAGCCCGTTTTGTTTCGATGTGTATCACACCGAATTGAACTTGAACTGAGATGTATTCAAGCTGCTTTTCAGGGGGGCGGGAACTCACTAAGCTGTGGTCCTGAAATTCACGGAAGACAGATAAAAAAACGCGACCTGTATCACTCGAAGGAACGAAGAAGCGAATCAAGCTTGATGGCCGCAAAAGGCACAAGGCTCATGAGAAACCGATTCCTGAGCCTGGATCAACCTCAATCCTGCAGCCGCGTGATTAAACCTGAAAACCGCTGGTGAGCAACAGAACCGGGTTGAAAGGTTGAAACGCAAGGCATTGAACAACAAAAGTCAGCGACTATTTGACGCGAACAGGAGAGCCTTCCCATTAGAGGTCATTCCGACGGATCATCGAATGAGACAAGCTATTGTTGTTGCAACTAATCCATCCAAGCTTTCAACTGCGGCTTTTAGGTTAAAGCGCGAAAGATTGAAAAGCAATAACTGCAACTGCGGCTTTCGGCATCACGCTGCACAAACAGCCCGGCGCGAATGTGCCGGGCTGCATGAAGAGAACAGCGGGAAAAGCCTCAGGAGAGCGCGGAGGCCAGCTTGGCCCAAGCCTTGAGGGCAAGACTGCGGAAGGCTGCGTCTCGGGCGGCGTCGCCGCCGCCACCGAGCCAGGCCGCGGCACAGCAGCACCATCTGCGGGCGCCTTCGAGCGGATCCTCGCCCCGAGGAGCGTCGGGCATCGAGTTGGACATGATGGCACTCTGGATCGCGGCGGCGAGGTCCAATGCGGCCGGCTGGCTGCCTGCCTTCTGGTAATCGCGACGGGCGAGCTGTTCCATCTCCTTGATCATGCCGGCGCGGGCGGCTTCGCCAGGGCCTTCCAACGCGGCGCAGAGCTCTTTCAGGGCGATGGCGTCGCCTTCCTCGGCCCCCAGGGCGACGCGCAGCTGGCGAGCAGCCTCGGTGATCTGCTGCAGCGACAACTCAGCCAAGACTTTGTCGGCCTTGCGCCGGGCCTTGGCATAGCGCTGCTGCGCCGCCGTCTCCTGCGGCGGAGCAGCTGGAGGCAGGGCTGAAAGAGCCGAACCGAGAGCGGCGAAACGGGCCTTGGAGAGATACCAATGCGTGGCTTCGGCGGCGGCTTCGGCGGCGGCGAGCAGCGTCTCGCGAGCCTGGTCGTCGGCGCTGCGGCGTGCGACCTTTTCTTCATGCTGGGACTTCAGAGCGGAGAAGAAGCTGTCGCAAAGTGCCGAGAATTCCGCCTTGAGAGCCTCATCGAGACAGGGGGGGCCGGCGCGTCGCCAGTCTTCCTGCATCGCCTTGACGGCGGGCGAATGGCGCGGGTCGGGCCGTTCACAGAGGGGGCGGAGTTTCTCGACGATTTCACGGCGGCGCTTGTCGACCGCGTCGAGCTGCTGGCGGCGGCTGTCGTGCCAAGCGGCGGCGCGGGCGAAGAAGCCGTCGCAGACGGCGCGGAAGCGCTGTCTCAGCCCCTCATCGGCATCCTTGCCGGCGAAGCCGATGTGGCGCCAGCGCTCCTGCATTTCCTTGAGAGTCTGGGAGCCGGCCTTCCAGTCGCTTCCGGCGGCAATCGCTTCGGCGGCGGCGATCAGCGCCTCCTTCTCCTGCTTGTGCCTGGCAGAGCGGGCGGCGGAGAGTTCCCAGATGCGGTTGCAGAGGGTGCGGAACTCCTCCCAGAGCGGCTCGGAGCCGTCGCCCTTGTGGCCTCCGGCGTTCTTCCACAGGTCCATCAGCTCGCGGGCCCGCCCGGCGGCGCCGTTGCTCTCCGCTTGGGCGGCGAGATGGCGGGCTTCGTTGAGCAGCTCCTCCTTGGCGGTGATGCTGGCGAAGGTGGCGGCGGCGCGGGATTCCGCGGCGGCCTTCATTCGAGACTGCATGCGGTGCAGGCAGCCGGCGAGACGCTCGCGCTGCCCTCCCTGGGTTCCGGCAGCAAGGAGAGTTTCGGCCTCGGCGCAGAGAGCGGCGGTCTCGGCAGCCAGGGGATTGGCGGTTTCGAGGGCGCTGATCAAGGCGCTGAGCTTACCGCCTTCTTCCTTGCGCTGCTGCTCCTCGGCGGCGAGAGCCGGGGCCAAGGTTTCGGCGACGGCGCTCCAGGCCTTGAGCTGCTCCTCGTCGGAGACTTTCAGTTCGACCCAGGCCTGCTGCATGCGGCGCCAGGCATGCCCGAGACCACTGCGGCCGGGCTCGAGCTTGGCGGCAGCAGCGATCAGATCAGCCGCACGCTGGTGCTTGCGATGCTGATCTGCAAGAAGACGGGCGACCTGCTTCTGATGCTGGCGGAACTTCTCCACCGCCTGGCGGAATTTGTCGTCGTAATGAGGCGCGACATCGGGAGGCAGGGCGGGCAGCCCCTGCCACTCGCGGCGCAGCTCCTCGATCTTGGCCTCGGCATCGCCGACCAGGACTTCCGAACCGAGGATGGCCAGCACTTCGTCGCGCTGGGCCAGGGCTTCGCGCAAGGCGGCGGCGCGGGCGCTACGCTCGCGCTCCTTGACCTGCCAGGCGGCCTGGGCCGCTTCGGCGCGTGCCAATGCCTCGTCCCAGCGATGGCGCTGCGCCGGCTCGGCCTGGGCGGCGATCTCCTCCCATTGCTGGCGCTGCTCCTCAAGCTGGGCTCCCAGTTGCGACCAGTCGGGCAGGGTGGCCATGCCGGCGACGACGCGGATCAGCTGTTCGGCGCGGCGCTGGTGTCGGCGTGTCTCGTCCTGCTCCTTCGCGGTCTCCGTCACGGGAGCGGCCGCGAGGCGCTCCTTGGCGGCGGCGCGCACGTGCTTGTTGCGGGCGCCGTCGGCGATCTTGCGGCAATGAGCATCGTCAATGCGGCTGAGACAGACCAGGGCCAGATCCTTGTCTTCTCCCATCGCCAGGTGCACCAGATCGTCCTGATCGTGGATCCGCGACGCGGCGCTGAGGCGGGCTTGCCGTCCATGGGCGCCTTTGGCGAGGCGCAGCAGGTCTTTCTCGGAGAAGGCCTGCAGTTGCTCGGCGCTGAGCGCCTCTTCGCTGTCAAGACAGGCTTTGAATTCGATCTCATGGGCGCGTTGCGCCGCGAGACTTGCGGCTTCGCCGCTGCACTGGGCGGCGAGACGGCGCAGCAGGGCGGCATCGGTCTCGATCTCGAGACGCTTGCGAACGACGGCGAGGTCCTCCTCGGCAGCGATCAACTGGGCGAGGCGGACCGGATCGGTCTCCTGCTTCAGTGCCTCGAGACGGACAAGGGGATTGGAGTGCTTGTGGGCGGCGCGAATCAGGTCGAGTAGGCTCATGTTTCACCAGCTTGGGGGTTGATCTCGCCGAAGCTAGGGCCATACGCCAGAATCTCAATGCCTGAAGTCAAAATCGGCCGCGAGGGAATCCGTCCCCGATTCAGGCCTTGAAGGAAAGCAGGTACTTCACCGCCGCCGCGGCGGACTTCGACTCGACCAGCTTCTCGACCTTCTTGGGATTGCGGACGAACTTGGCGATGTGCTGCAGCAGCGGCATGTGGGCGACCGGAGCGAAGGCCGGGATGGCGATGATGAAAAACACCTTCACCGGCTGGGCATCGGGAGCCTCGGGGAAATCGAGACCGCCGGGAAAAATCGCCACCGCCAATCCGAGCCGCGAGGCGGTATGGGTCCGGGCATGAGGGATGGCGACGGCATTTCCGACTGCAGTGGTGTACTGGCTTTCCCTGACGATAAGATCCTCGACGAAGCGGTCGCCGTCGCTGACGATGCCGGCATCGACAAGAGGCTGCACCGCCAGACGCAAGCCATCCTGCAGGCCCATGGCCATCAGATCCGACTGCAGATGGGAGGTCGGAAGCAGTTTGGTCAGATCCATATTCAGCTCTCCTGACCGAAGGATTCGAGGTAGATGTAGATGTTGCAACTCGGGCAGATCGCCTGTATCCGTCCGGAACGGATGTTATTGAGATCTCCGGCAGGCATCACCACTTGGCATGCGCGGCAGCGTCCGCCGATCTCGCGCGAGATCCCCATGCCGTTGCGCTTGACCTGGTCGTAATGGGCCAGAAAGGAGGCGGGTACTTTCTTGCGCAAGTCGGCAATCTTCCTCTTCAAATTCTTGTCGTCGACGGCACCGGAGCCGTGGACTATGGCGCTCTCGTGAAGAACCAATTCAAGCTCCTGAATCTTGAGAAGCTGCGTCAGCGGACCCTTCGGCATTTTTCCCACCCCGGTTTTGATTGCTCTGTTGCGGACAATCTAGGCCCAAAGCGCCAGGTATACAAGACCGCCGCCGCCGGCCTTCAAAGGAAGTCGGCGGCGGCAGGAACGAGGGAGGCTTATCGCGACAGGGGCAAGGCGTCGGAGCTCAGGCGAGGAGCATCGGGGCTCAGCGGCGACAGGTCGGGCGGCATGGGAGGCCTCATCGATTCATGCGACAGGCGGGGATCGGGCGCCCTGTATTCGAGGTCAGGCTGTTCGAAAATCCGTCCCAGGACGTCAACCCCGACCGGGGCGTTGTCGACGCAGACTAGAACCACCACCGCCACCAACATCACCACCGAGGCGATGATCTCGGTCAAGGAGGCCAGCTCAGGTTCACCGTCATGTTCGAAGGAACGCTGCAGAAAGGCGAAAACGAACTCGCCGAGAAGGACGGCGAAGATCAGATACAGAATCGAGGATTCGAGGTAGGCGCTCCAGTTGCCGTTCCTGGTGGCCGTGGCGTCGTGCAAGGCGAGGAAGCCCATCACCAGGAAGCCTCCGACGGCGAATTTCCAAGTTGCGGCCCGGGCATGGGCGGCGGCGATCGCCATCTCTGGCTGTTTGACGTTCCGCACCGAAAACAGCTCCATCAACATCTCCGGCAGGACATGGAAGAGATTGCGACCGTGCAGCGCCAACATGCAGCCCAGAACGCCAATGAGCGTCACCTTGTAGGGCATGGTGTTGATCAGGAATGGAGCGCTCTCCACCGCATGGCTCAAAAGCCAGAAGAATCCGAGAATCAAGGCGATCACCCCTAGGACTCGGCAGATCGAGAAACGACGGGGCATTTCAGAAGAATTATCCATGAGCAAGCTCCTTAAGGCTTTTTATTCCCCCAATTATAGTGCCATTTTGCCATAGAGCCGCTTATCTTGCACAAAAATCACCTGCATTGGGCCTGAAAAAATGGAAATCTCCTTTGTCTTCCCCTGCTTCCGCCGCCAAGACGCCGTCGACGAGACCTTGCGGCGCCTGGCCGAATGCACGCTGCCGTTCGAGGCCATCGCCATCGACAACTCGCCGGAACCGCTCGCCTTCCCTCCCCTCCCCTGGCTGCGCAGCTTCCGCAACCCGGTGAACACCGGCGCCGCCGCCCGCAACCTCGGCCTCGACCTGGCGCAAGCGCCGGTCACGGTGATGCTCGATGACGACTCCCATCCCCAAGCCGGCTCCATCGAGGCCTTGACGGGCTTCCTTGCCCAGGCTCCGCCCGAATGCGCCGGAGTCATCGGCCGGATCGAAAACCTCAGCGGTCCCGGCGAAGCTTCGCTCCTCCCCAGCGTCTTCCACGGCGCCGGCGCCGCCTTCCGCACCGAGACGATGCGGAGATTCCAGCTCCGCTACCCCGAATCCTTCCTCTTCTACGGCGAGGAATACCGCCTCAGCCTCGAGATCGCCCGCGCCGGCCTCTTCCTCCTGCCTTGCCCGGAATTCCGCCTCCTCCACCGCCGCGATCCGAATCAACGCAGTCTCGACAAGATCTTCTACAACCTCGGCCGCCACAACCGCGCCACCTGGGCCGGCATCGTGCCGGAAGAATACGAAGAGCTCTGCATCGCCGACTCGCTCGAGCGCTATCGCCTCACCGCGGCCAAGGAAGGCGTCCCCGCCGCGCTCGAACGGGGCCTCAAGGAAGCGGTCGAAGATCTGCCCGGTCCGCGGATGGCGCTTGCCGATTTCCGCCGCCTGATGCTTCTCGATCGCCTCGCCGCGACTCCGATTCCGGGTCAGTCCCTGATCCTCTGCGGCAGCGGCAAAGCGCCCAGCCTGTGGTGCCGTGAACTGGAGGAACGCGGCATCTCGGTGCAGCTCGCCGATCTCAACCCGGGCATCGCCGGCAAGGATTTCCGCGGCCGCCGCGTCCTCAGCCTCGATCAAGCCCAAGAAAGCGCCGCCCCCTGCCTCCTCGGCCTCGCCTCGCCCATCGAGGAAAATCGCTGGATCGATGCGATCGGAAGCCAGCGAATCATCCGGCTGGCCTGAGCCGCAAGAAGCGCTTCAGGCGTTCAACATTCCAGTTGAAAGCCCGACGACTCAGACGCCCGCCGTTGAAGCGATTCATGGCCGCAGCGGTGAAGAGGATTGAGCTGGGGAGAGAAACGACGCAAAAACCGCTAACAAATAGCCAGCTCTCACGACTCATATTGGAAAACTCTGTCGTCATCGTCATGATTGTGATCATATAGGTGCACCACATGAACAATCCCAGGAACGCGCAGGCGAATCGAGTCACGGGGGAAATCGGCACTACAGGCTGAGAAAAGATTTTCATCCTCGTCCTCCTATGTCTTCAAAGCCATTATAGTTCGAAAAAATCCGCGATTCAAGACATCCAAGGAACTCCGCCATGATCCGCTCCACCGCCGAAGCCTGCCGCCACCTCGAAGAACAGGGCCAGCTCCTCCGCATCAAGGAAGAAGTCGATCCGAACCTGGTCATGGCCCAGGTCGCCCTCCTCGCCCAGGCGGCGGGTGCCCCGGCCCTCCTCTTCGAAAAGGTCAAAGGTTCGCCCTTCAAAGCCGCCGCCAACCTCTTCGGCACCAGCAAACGCGCCCGGATCCTGCTCGACGGCTTCGACCGCACCGCCCGCCTCCTGGCACTGAAAAAGGATCCGCCGCAAGCCCTCAAGATGCCCTACGACTGCCTCCGGGCCGCCTGGCAGATCCTGCCGCAAAAAATCAGCGCCGAAAAGGCCCCGCTCCTGCACGGCCACACCACCCTGTCGAAACTCCCGGCCCCGAGAAGCTGGCCTCTCGATGGCGGCCCCTTCGTCACCCTGCCGCAGGTCTACACGGAAGATCCCGCCGCGCCGGGCTGGAAGAAGTCGAACCTCGGGATGTACCGGGTCCAGCTCGCCGGTAACGATTATGTGCCGGAACGCGAATGCGGCCTGCACTACCAGATCCACCGCGGCATCGGCGTCCATCACGAAGCGCACCGCCGCCTCGGCAAGCCCTTCCGCGTCGCCATCTTCGTCGGCGGCCCCCCGGCGATGAGCTTCTCCGCCGTCATGCCCCTGCCCGAAGGCATGCCCGAAATCGCCTTCGCCGGGGTCCTCGGCAATGCCCGCATCCGCCTCAGCCGCTGGCGCGACTGGACCGTCTCCGCCGATGCCGACTTCTGCATCATCGGCACCATCGATCCCGATAAACTCAAGCCGGAAGGTCCCTTCGGCGACCACCTCGGCTATTACTCGCTCACCCACGACTTCCCGCTTCTGCAGGTCGAAGCGGTCTTCCACCGTCCCGACGCGATCTGGCCCTTCACCGTCGTCGGCCGTCCGCCTCAGGAGGACTCGGTCTTCGGCGAACTCATCCACGACCTCGCCGGGCCGATCCTTCCCACCGAGATTCCAGGCCTGGTCGAGGCCCACGCGGTCGATGCCGCCGGGGTTCACCCGCTCCTCCTCGCCAAGGCACGCGAACGCTACACTCCCTACGCCGAAGTCGACCGTCCACAGGAGATCCTCACCGTCGCCCACGCCCTCCTCGGCAAGGGCCAGCTCTCCCTCGCCAAGGTGATCCTCATCGCCCGCGACCAGCAGGACTGCCCCTCGACCCAGGACGAAGGTGGCTTCCTCGATTTCGTCCTCAGCCGCGCCGATTTCCGCCGCGACCTTCACTTCACCACCCAGACCACTGCCGACACCCTCGATTATTCCTGCGGCGGCATCGTCAACCAAGGCTCGAAACTGGTCATCGCCGCCTGCGGCCCGGCCCGCCGGACTCCCGGCACGGAGATGCCCGGCCTGGTTCTGCCGATGGGCTTTCGCGACCCGGCCCTCGCCCGCCCCGGCATCCTCTGCCTCAAGGCGCCGAAGTTCACCAGCACCGCCGCCGCCAGCGCCGAAGTGCGCGCCCTCGAGGCCTGCAACCCCTCGCTCGACCTGATGAAGTGGCCGCTCATCGTCCTCTGCGACGACCCCGCCTTCTGCGCCAAGAACCTGCACAACTTCCTGTGGACGGTGTTCACCCGCCTCGACCCGGCCCGCGACGTGCACGGCTTCGGCGAGGAGATCGTCGACAAGCATTGGGGCTGCGCCGGCCCCTTGGTCTTCGACGCCCGCCTCAAGCCCTGGAACGCCCCGGAGTTGGTCGCCGATCCGGCCAGCGTCGAGACGGCGCGGCAAATCCTGAAGCGCCATGGTGTGGTCTGTCATGACTGAGGCCTGGAGCGCTGCCGACGCGGCGGCCGAGCTGGCCCGTCTGGAGAAGAAGAAGCGCCGTAGCGCCAGCGACGAGAAATGCCTGAGTCTCTTGCGCGACGCCTTCGATCCGGAAGCCTGCGCCCGCCTGGCCCAGTGGTTCGCCGCCGCCGAACACGCACCGACCTGCTCCGGCAAAGGTGCCCCGGTGCGGGAAACGCATCTCGAACGGGTGCGTCAGCAATTGATCTCAGAAGCCCAGTCCCTTTCCCGCGGCTGAGCCTCACGCCCCCGGTCCCTCCGATTATGCCGCGGCTTTGGAATCCCAAATGACTTGCGCCGCCGAGGGACGCGGGTAGTTTCGCAGCGCAACCACCCCGGAGACTCTTGAAATGAGCCAAGCCCCTGTCCGCATCGAACGGAAAACCCGCGAGACCCAGATCAGCCTCGAACTCGCCCTCAACCAGCTCGGTGAATCGAAACTCGACACCAGCGTCCCCTTCCTCGACCACATGCTGTCGCACATCTGCAAACACGGCCGGATGAAGATGGACCTGAAAGCCGTCGGCGATCTCGAGATCGACTACCACCACACCGTCGAAGACGTCGCCATCGTCCTCGGCAACGCCATCGACAAGGCCACCGCCGACATGAGCGGCGTCGCCCGCTACGGCCACTTCACCCTGCCGATGGAGGAAGTGCTGGTCACCGTCGCCATCGACATCCGCAAGAGCCCGCACTTCGAATACCGCGTCCCCGCCATCTTCGACGGCCGCATGGGCACCTTCGATGTCGAGCTGATCAAGGAGTTCCTCCGCGCCTTCGCCATCTCCGGCCGCCTCAACCTCCACGTCTTCGTCCACTACGGCGAAAACCGCCACCACATCGCCGAAGCGATCTTCAAAGCCCTCGGCCGCGCCCTCGCCATGGCCTGCGCCCGCGACGCCAGCGGCGCCCTGCCTTCAACCAAAGGAGTCCTCGAATGAGCAACAAACTGATCGCCGGTGTCGGCTGCGTCGGCATCATCCTCGCCGGCCTCGTCGCACTCGCCATCGCCGTCGGCCTCTGGGCGATGAGCGTCAACAACACCGAAGTCGGCCTCGCCGCCAAGCTCGATGGAGCGACCAAGGACATCGAAATCAAGATGGACAAGATGATCAAGACCTTGACCAATCAACACAAAGTCAGCGACGACTTCGCCAAGCGTTACATCGAGGCGGTCCAGTCGCAAGCCTCCGGCCGCAGCGGTGGCGGCCTGGTCAAGCTCAGCACCGAGGCCTCGGCCCTCGGCATGCCGCCGGAGATCTTCAGCCGCCTCAACGCCTCGATCGAAGGCCAGATGGCGGAATACGCCAAGAGCCAAAGCTTCGTCCAGGACATCTGGCGCGAACACACCACCCACTGCAGCAAGGCCCCCAACTTCCTCCTCCTCAAGAGCCGGGTCCGCAAACAGCCGGAAGTGATCTCGTCGGAAGGCGCGAAAGAAGCGGTCAAGTCCGGCAAGCTCGAAGACAACCTGCTGATGAAGTGAGTCCCGGATCGTGATTCCTTTCCTGCTGGTGATACTGCTGGCGCCTCTCCTGCTCACCCTCGGGATGGCGCTTTTCAGCAACTGGGGGCGCCGGGGCGGCGTCCTCAAGGCTGGGCTCTTCATCGGCATCCTCGCCGTTCTCGCCGTCACCGTCTCGGCGATGTTCTATGCCATCGGCAGAATCAACGGCGGCGACACCTGCGAAATCCTCGACCACCGCATCGTCAAGATGATCCACGAAGAACGATGGTCCACCCTCGAGACCCGCATCGTCCGCGAACGAATCGGCAAGGACTCGAACGGTCGAGCCAGATACCGCAACCGCACCGAAACCTACGTCGCCCATCATGGCCCTTATTGGCATGCAGTCGACAGCAAGGGGGCACGTCACACCGCCGTCTCCTCCGATTGGGACAGATGGAAGAGCCCATGGGCTCCGGTGAAACGCGTCGGCACCCATGCCGGCATCAACAGCGGCGGCATCTTTGAAATCGCCTGGCCAGGCTCGGACGAGACGATTTTCTCCCTGAGCTCCTTCTCGACCTATGAAAACCGCATCCGCGGATCCGACTCGATCTTCAGCCGCAGCAAGCCCAGCAAAGAGCTGAAGGCCCGATTCCCCCGCCCCGCCGACCGCAAGGACAGCCGGCCGATCTTCGATCATGGGCATCCCTATTCCCAGGCCGATGAAAGCGCCATGCGCCGCGCCGCCGGCAAGCTGGCGCCGGAACACCGCCTCCACAGCATCGTGATGCTCTTCGATGCCAGCAAGGATTCCTCCGAGGTCGCCGATGAGGTGATGAAGGCCTGGGACGGTCCAAACCTCAACGAACTGGTGATCTGCGTCGGCATCGACAAGCCCTCCGGCAAGGTGAGCTGGTGCGAAGTCCGAAGCTGGCTCGACAACCCTGAGCTCCACCCCCTGATCCGCGACGGCTTGCTAGACAAGCCCTGGTCCGGCGAAACCTTGGCGAAAATCCTCGTCGCCGAAGTGCCGATGCACTGGAAAAAGAAATCCTCCAAGGACTTCCAATACCTGTCGATCCCGGTCAATCCCGCCTGGTCGCTTTTCGCCCTCGCCCTGCTGATGGTCCTGTCCTTGCCGGTGGCTTTCTTCATCAACAGCCTCGACCCCGGCGGAGCCAGAATCCGATAGAAAGAAACCGGGTTGAAAGGTTCAAAGGTTGATGGGGTAGAGCTGCCTTATGATTTAGGCGCAGATCGCAGCCATTGCCGTTTTACCCTGATGAACAATGTCTTGCGTTTCAACCTTTCAACTCACAGCCCGTGCTTTCTAGGTTCACTGCAGTTTCCATCAGCTTTCCGCCTTTCCGCCCCGTCCATCCTTGGCAAGCTCCGGCTTCGGAGTTTATTATCGTCCGATTTACCCCCGAAGGAACCCGCATGAACGTCTCCAAGAATGACATCAAGACCGAAGTCGTCCGCGACGCGGTGATCACCCGCGATCCCCTGCCCGCCTCCAAGAAGATCTACGTCCCCGGCGTGATCCACCCCGACATCCGCGTCCCGATGCGCGAGATCTCCTGCTCGCCCACCAAGCTCGCCAACGGCAAGATGGAGGAGAACCCCTCGGTCCTGGTCTACGACACCTCCGGCCCCTATACCGACCCCAAGGCCGAGATCGACGTCACCCGCGGCCTCCCCGCCCTGCGCCAGAAGTGGATCATGGACCGCGGCGACGTCGAATTCGTCCCCCACGGCTCCAGCTACACCCAGGCCCGCGCCGCCAACCAGCGTCTCGACTCGATCCGCTTCAAGGCCCAGCACAAGCCGCTCCGCGCCAAGGCCGGAAAAGTGGTCACCCAGCTCCAGTATGCCCGCGCCGGCATCATCACCCCGGAGATGGAGTTCATCGCCATCCGCGAGAACATGAAGCAGTCCGCCGTCTACACCCGCCAGCACGGCGGCCAGTCCTTCGGCGCCAACATCCCGAAAGAAATCACCCCGGAATTCGTCCGTGACGAAGTCGCCCGCGGCCGCGCCATCATCCCCTGCAACATCAATCACCCGGAACTCGAGCCGATGATCATCGGCCGCAACTTCCTGGTCAAGATCAACGCCAACATCGGCAACTCCGCCATCTCTTCGTCGATCGAGGAAGAGGTCGAGAAGATGGTCTGGGCCACCCGCTGGGGCGCCGACAACGTCATGGACCTCTCCACCGGCAAGAACATCCACGAGACCCGCGAGTGGATCCTGCGCAACTCGCCCGTGCCCATCGGCACCGTGCCCATCTACCAGGCCCTCGAAAAAGTCGGCGGCAAGGCTGAAGACCTGACCTGGGAGATCTACCGCGACACCCTGATCGAACAGGCCGAGCAAGGTGTCGACTACTTCACCATCCACGCCGGCGTCCTGCTGCGCTTCGTCCCCCTCACCGCCAAGCGCCTCACCGGCATCGTTTCCCGCGGCGGCTCGATCATGGCCAAGTGGTGCCTGGCGCACCACAAGGAGAACTTCCTCTACACCCACTGGGACGAAATCTGCGACATCATGGCCGCCTACGACGTCAGCTTCTCGATCGGCGACGGCCTCCGTCCCGGCTCGATCTACGACGCCAACGACGCCGCCCAGTTCGGCGAACTCGAAGTCCAGGGCGACCTCACCAAACGCGCCTGGGCCAAAGGCGTGCAGGTGATGAACGAAGGCCCCGGCCACGTCCCCATGCACATGATCGAAGAGAACATGAAGAAGCAGCTCGAGTGGTGCCACGAAGCCCCCTTCTACACCCTCGGCCCGCTGACCACCGACATCGCCCCCGGCTACGACCACTTCACCTCCGGCATCGGCGCCGCGATGATCGGCTGGTACGGCTGCGCCATGCTCTGCTACGTCACCCCCAAGGAACACCTCGGCCTGCCCAACCGCGACGACGTCAAGGAAGGCGTGATCACCTACAAGATCGCCGCCCACGCCGCCGACCTCGCCAAGGGCCACCCCGGCGCCCAGGCCCGCGACAACGCCCTCTCCAAGGCCCGCTTCGAGTTCCGCTGGGAAGACCAGTTCAACCTCGGCCTCGACCCCGAGCGCGCCAAGGCCTTCCACGACGAAACCCTGCCCCAGGACGGCGCCAAGACCGCCCACTTCTGCTCCATGTGCGGACCCCAGTTCTGCTCCATGAAGATCACCGAAGACGTGCGCAAATACGCTGCCGAACAAGGCATCGCCGAAGAGGAAGCCCTCAACAAGGCGATGGCCGAGAAGTCGCAGGAATTCGCCAAGCAGGACAAAGAGATCTACACCTGAGGCTCAAGCCCAAAGGGCTTGCATCCTTCAGCCCAGGGTTGGCGCCTCGCCTACCCTGGGTTCATTGTTCATGGGACCAAACCCCAACGGGGTTTCAGCTCGTTCTAATCATCAAGAGAACATGCATTGGGAGCCATCGCATGAGAAACGAAATTGAACTGAAATATCCCTGGTGCGCTGGCGTCCCTCGACCTATTGTCATCACAAATCTGGACGAGGAATTTTGTTGTGTTTTCTATCAGACTGCCGAGATCGTAACTACCTCACAAACGGCGATCCTCAGATTTTCTAAATGCAAATCAGTAAAGCATTCGTTTATCAATGACGACAAAAATGAGCATCTGAAGAATGGGTGCTTTCGAGACTCCATTTATAAATCTTCCGACGGCTTTCTCCTTTTCTTTCACAATGAAATGATCGAGATTGTCGCCAGTTCATTATCGGAGAGCATTTCTGAGCTTGAGTCTTCAGACAAGTTTTTCGAGGACATTACTTCACTCACGAAAACACCACACTCTTCCTGAGCCCCCCAATGCCCCCTCCCTACCCCAGCCTAGCCACCGACTTCGACGGCGTCCTGGTCGATTCGGTACCACTGAAAAGCGAGGCCTTCGTCACCGTGCTCGGCGTCAGCGGCGCGGAGGCCGACGCCGTGCGCGCCTACCATCATTCCCTCGGTGGCATCAACCGCCGGCCGAAATTGAAACATTGCTGGGAGCGGATCCTGCAACGCGGCGAGCTCTCGGAAACGGCCCTGGATCGGCTTTGCCACGACTTCTCCGAAGTCGTCTGCCGTCAGGTGATCGAATGCCCCGAGATCGCCGGCGCAACGGCCTTTCTCGAGGCCTGCCGGAAGAAAGCTCGTCCGCTGTATGTGATCAGCGGCACGACCCAAGGCGAACTGGAACAGATCATCCAGGCTCGCGGCTGGACCCCTTACTTCGCCGGAATCTACGGCTACCCCGCCGAAAAAGCTCCGACCCTGCGCCAACTCAAGGCCTCGGCTCCGGGCCCGATCTGCTACCTCGGCGACGCCTTGAGCGACGCCGACGCCGCCGAAGCTGCAGGGGTCGACTTTTTCGCGGTCAACATGGACAATCCGGCGCCGCATATCCGCGCCTTCCGCAATCCTCAAGAGCTGCTCACTTCGGGGAAACTCGGCCTCCCGCGTCCCGGCTGAGAAATTCCTTTCTCCAGCCCTTGCCTTCTCTGGCGAAATGAGCTTAAGATGACTCCGTTCTCGCAAGCACCAGGAACCTCGTCCATGCGGGCGGCGTTGTCAATAGGCCGCGGCGGAGATCCTTCCCGACCAATCCCAGCGCGGCCTGTGGGCAATCCCTTGGCAAGAAGGAATCCCAGTGAGCAATCAATAATCGCTCGTTATTTTCTCAGTAATATTGTGAGCGCAGTCCGCATTGCATTAGGACCATAAATAAAGAAACAGTGAATTTAAAATAACGCAGACCAAGGCTTGCCCAGCCAACATATGTCGACTGTCAGTGTTGAACTCCATCCGTCTCTCTCGATCGCTGACAAGATAAATCACAACACCATAAACGAAAAACGACAGAGCGGAAACTTCAAGCACCGCAGTGTAGCAGGATCCGGAAAGCCCTCGCAATAAGAGGACTTGAATACAAGACGTCGCAGCTCCTCCGAGACTTGCCCGCCGCCAGGACAGATGCGCCCGACCCAGGACGCGCACCACAGCTTTCAAGATCACAAGCTGCACAAAGCAGTAAAAGCCGAAGGCGAAAAGCACTAGAATTTTTTCGTTCATAATGCTTCCCCCGTTCGGCTTTGCGACTCGAACCGACTTAAGCTCGGGTCAGCTCATCCTTGATCCGGCAGGTGAGTTCGAGGACGGCGGTGATCTTGCTCATGATGACGCTGTCCTTCTGGCCGCGGATCTTGAACTCGTAGCCACCCTGTTCGAGCGACTTGGGCGAGACGATGAGGCGGTAGGGGATGCCGATCAGGTCGGCGTCGGCGAAGGCGAAGCCGGCCTTGGGGTCGCGGTCGTCGAAGAGCACTTCGATGCCGGCCTCGGTGAACTCCTTGTAGAGCGCTTCGGCTTCGGCCTGGACTTCCGGCTTGCCGGCGGCGAGGCCGATAAGATGGAGCTGGAAAGGAGCGATCGACAAGGGCCAGACCGGGCCGTACTGGTCGTGGCACTGCTCGACCACCGAGGCCATGGCGCGGCCGACGCCGATGCCGTAGCAGCCCATGATCGCCGGCTGCGCCTTGCCGCTCTGGTCGAGATAATTGACGCCCATCGCCTTGGAGTAGCGGGTGCCGAGCTTGAAGATGTTGCCGATCTCGATGCCGCGGGCCATCTGCAGGGGGGCGCCGGTGAGGGGGCAGGGATCGCCCTCGCGCACCGTGGCGATGTCGATGACTTCGCCCCAGCCGGTGTCGCGGCCGTGGTTGTAGCCGGTGTAGTGTTGGTCCTCGGCGTTGGCGCCGGTCACGAGGTTGCTCGACTTGGCGACGGTGGGGTCCACGATCATGCGGCACTTGGCCTTGTCGATGCCAATCGGCGAGGCGTAGCCGGGAACGGCGCCGGCGGCGCGGATCTGCTCGTCGTGGGCGGGATAGAGCGACTTCACCTTGAGGTGGTTCTGCAGCTTGGTCTCGTTGACTTCGAGGTCGCCGCGGATGAGGACGAGGATCACCTTGTTGGCGTAGCCCTTGTCCTCGGAGCCGAAGAACACCGCCTTGCAGGTGTCGGCGGCGGTGACCTTGAGGAAGCTGGCGACTTCTTCGATGGTCTTCTGGCCGGGGGTGCTGACCTGGGTCAGCTCAAGCGGTGCTTCGTTCTTGATGACGAAGGGCGACTTGGCGATTTCGCGGTTGGCCTTGTAGCTGCGGCAGGGCGAGAAGAAGATGGTGTCTTCGCCGATGTCGGAGACGGCCATGAATTCGTGGGCGCCGGTGCCGCCGATCATGCCGGTATCGGAGGCGATCGAAAGGAAGTTCTTCATGCCGATGCGGCTGAAGATGCGCTCGTAGGCGGCGTGCATCCGGTCGTAGTAGGCGTTGAGGCACTCGTCGGAGGCGTGGAAGGAGTAGGCGTCCTTCATGGTGAATTCACGGACGCGGATCAGGCCGGCGCGGGGGCGGGCTTCGTCGCGGTACTTGGTCTGCAGGTGGTAGACCGAGGCGGGCATCTGCTTGTAGCTGGTGATCTCGGTGCGGGCCATGGCGCAGACCGCCTCTTCGTGGGTCATCGCCAGGACCATGTCCTTCTGGTTGCGGTCCTTGAAGCGCAGCATGGTGGCGTCGACCGAGTCGAAACGGCCGGATTCCTGCCAGATGTCGGCGGGGTTGACCACCGGCATCAGCATTTCCTGCGAGTCGATGCCGTCCATCTCTTGGCGGATGATCTTCTCGATCTTGGTGATGACGCGTTTGCCGAGGGGGAGCAGGGTGTAGATGCCGGTGGAGAGGGGGCGGACATAGCCGCCGCGCATCATGAAGATATGCGAAGCCGAGGTGGCGTCTTTGGGAGCGTCTTTGATGCGTTGGCCGATGAGTTTGGAGAGGCGCATGGGAATTTCCTGGCGGTTTGGGTTGATTTCAAAAGCCGCCCAAGATAATCCCTCGCGGCGATTCGGGAAGATGCAGTTCCTCACCGCTGCTTATTTGTTCCCTTACTGGATCGCTGGCGTCCCGCCGGCCTGCTGCTTCTGCGCTTCCCGCAACCAGGGAGCAGTGAAGTCCGGCAGCGGCGGACGCCGGAGCTCATGGTCTGGCTGATCGAGATTGGAAAGTGCGAGATCCGCAAAATTGCCGACCTTGCCGGTATCCCAGCCGGTGTCGGCCTGATCGCTCTGGAGTGCCTTCATCTCCTTGAGGAAACGGCGGTCGCCGAGATGACCGATGACGGTGAGGGCGAAGGCCCGCTGCTGCGGATCCGGATCGGCCAACATGCGACGGAAAACCGGTGCAGGATCCTCTAGCAGGGAAATAAGAAAATAAGCGCAAATGAACTGAGCATCGCCGTCATGACGCGAACCCATTTTCCGGGAGAACAAGCCGAGAAAATCATCGGCGCTTATCCGACCCTGGGAATCCTGCAAAGACCTGAGCTTTTCCGTCAGGGGATCCCCACCCATGTTCCCTAAATAGCTTTGCCAAACCTCGGCCTGAGAAGGCGGCGAGGCGGTCGCGCAGCCGCCAAGGACGAGAAGGGACAAGCTCAGAACTCTCATGATGCACCTCTTGGGCCTTGAAGATTTAAGATCAATCCTGGCGTTTGCGGATTTCGCGACGCAGGGTTTCCAAGGACTTTTTGCTGTAGGCGATTTCACCGGCCTCGCCGCGCTTCAAGGCGTCTTGGAGAATCGCCAGCATTTCGGCATTGCTATCGACACACGTAAGCGAAGCCCCGCGGTAACAATGAGCGTGCTCACTCGAGCCGCGATGGTTTTCGCCAGGGCAGAAGAGGATGGGGATCTGCTTCGTCTCGACCTCCAGGAGATTCAAACCTTCGCCGATGTAGATGTATCCCAGCGAGCCGTCTCGCCAGCGGGATTCTGGACAGGCTTGGTAATGCCCATTCCTATACCCATCCCCGAGAAACTCCTGCAAGGGAATCGAATCCGGTCCACCCGGCGGGAGGATCACCGGCGGATCACTGGGTTTGATCTCGTATGACAGAGAGGCCAAGGCCAATTTCAACTGGATGAAGTGATTGGCGCAACTGCTTGAAGCATAACCTGAATTCATCCGGCGATTCACCATGAAGCCGATCAGAAACAAGACGAGCACGAGTCCGGCAATAAAAATCCATTTCCAGCGTCGATTGCGCGGCTGACTTTTCCCGTCCGATCGCGCCTCGGCGGCCATCGGCTCTTCAGGATCGGGTTTCGGCGTTTCGGCATTCATCAGGCTCCGTCCTCCACAAGTTCATGAACAAATCCAGCTTAGACCCAAAACCAGACCGGCACAAGATCCACGAGCTTTTCGCCCCTCTTTATTCGTGTGGATTCGTGTCCATTCGTGGTTCCCGTGCTTGCCTCCCTCCGCCCTGCGGCGTAGCTTTGCCGAAAGCCATTTTTGAATCAAGGAAATCCATGTCTTCTCCCGATTTTTCCAGCCGCCTCGCCGCCCTCCGCGCCGACTTCCCGATCCTGCTGCGTCAGGTCCGGGGCAAGCCGCTGTCCTACCTCGACAACGCCGCCACCACCCTGAAGCCGCTGCCGGTGATCGACGCGGTGACCCGCCATTATCGCGACGAGGTCTCCAACATCCATCGCGGCGTCCACTTCCTCTCCGAGCAGGCGACGGCGCAATACGAGGAGAGCCGCAGCAAGGTACGCCGCCTCCTCAACGCCAGTGAAGACGCCGAGATCGTCTTCACCTCCGGCACCACCGCCGCGATCAACCTGGTGGCCCAGAGCTGGGGCCGCAGCCAGCTCAAAAGCGGCGATGAAGTCCTGGTCACCGGGATGGAGCACCACGCCAACATCGTCCCCTGGCAGATGCTCCGCGACGAAAAAGGCATCGTCCTCAAGCACATCCCCTTTCTTCCCGACGGCAGCCTCGACCTGGAGGCGGCGCGCCGCCTCGTCGGCCCCCGCACCAGGCTGCTCTCCTTCGTCCACACCTCCAACGCCCTCGGCACAATCAACCCGGTCGAAGAGCTCATCGCCCTGGCGAAAAGTGTCGGCGCCTTGACCCTGGTCGACGCCGCCCAGGCGGTGGCGCACGGCCCCCTCGACGTCCAGGCCCTCGGCTGCGACTTCCTCGCCTTCTCCGGCCACAAGCTCTACGGCCCCACCGGCATCGGCGTCCTCTACGGCCGTCGCGAGCTGCTCGAAGCCATGCCGCCGGTGACCGGTGGCGGCGACATGATCCTGTCGGTGACCTGGGAAAAGACCCTCTACGCCCCTCCCCCGGCCCGCTTCGAAGCCGGCACGCCGCACATCTGCGGCGTCATCGGCCTCGGCGTCGCCATCGACTGGCTGCTGGGACAAGGCTGGGACCTCCTGCAAGGCCAGGAGGAATTGCTCCTCACCGAGGGCACCCGGATGCTTGGCGAAATCCCCGGGCTGCGACTCATCGGCACCGCGCCGAAGAAGACTTCGATCCTCTCCTTCGTCGTCGACGGCGTCCACCCCCACGATCTCGGCACCATCCTCGACTTCGAGGGCGTGGCGATTCGCACCGGCCATCATTGCGCCCAGCCGGTGATGGACGCCTTCGGCATTCCCGCCACCGCCCGCGCCTCGCTGTCGCCCTACAACAGCGTCGACGACATCGAGCGTCTCGTCGCCGGCATCCGCAAGGCGCAGCGCCTCTTTTCCTGAGAAGCGGGTTTCGCGCCGGAATCCCCGCCTCTTCACCTGAAGGGCGCTAGATTCTGGGTATGAAAACCGAAGCGGCGATCCGGAACATGACTTTGCTGGGAGGCTACCGGGCCCTCCAGATGGCGCTGTTTCCGGTCTCAGTGATCACCCTCTTCCAGGCCCAGCACCTCGGCCTCGACCTCCGCCAGACCCTGCTGCTCCAGGCGGTGGCCTCGGTGACCGTCGCGATCTTCGAGCTTCCCTGCGGCTGGCTCGCCGACCGGATCGGCTGCCGCCGCAGCCTCCAGGGAGCGGCGCTGGTGATGATGGCTTCCTGGGGCATCTATCTCGGTGCCGAAGGCTTCGCTCTGGCGGCCCTGGCGGAAGTGCTCCGCGGCATCGGCTGGTCGCTGGTCTCGGGCTGCGACGAGGCCCTCCTCTACGAATCGCTGAAGTCGCAGGGACGCCAGGGGGAGTACACCAAGTGGAACGGCCGCCACGCCTTCTACGGCCAGTGCAGCGAAGCGGGATGCGCCATCGTCGCCGGCCTCCTCTACAGCGTCAATTGCCGCATCCCCTTGATCCTGGCAGTCCTTTGCTGGGGTGCCAACTTCTTCCTCGCCGGACGCCTCCAGGACGCGCCGCGCGAACGCCAGCAGATGCGCGGCTGGAGCAGCGGCCTGAGACTGATTTCCGGACATTGGCGCGACCCGGCGGTGTTCTGGCCGACCGCCCTTTTCATCTGCCTCGGCCTGGCCTCCTACGTCAATGTCTGGACCATCCCGGTCTTCGCCGTCGAAAACGGCATGCCGGAAGCCGCCGTGGGCCTGATCTGGGCCGCCGCCAATCTCTGCGTCGCCTTCGGCTCGCTGGTCAGCCACCGCTTCGAAAGCCGGCATTCGGTCCGCCTCGGCCTCCTCCTCTGCCTCTTCCTCGTCTGCGCCGCCTACGCCGGCTTCGCCCTCACCGCCAGCTTCTGGACCTTCGCCTTCTACTTCCTCCTGACCCTCGAGCGCGGAGTCAAAGGACCTCTCCTCACCCATGCCCTGCAGCGGCGCTTCGCCTCCTCCGACCGCGCCGCGCTCCTCTCGGTCAACTCGCTCTTCTTCCGCAGCGCCGCCGCCCTCCTCTTCGTCCTCACCGGCTGGTCTCTCGAATGGTGCGGCCACCAGGGGACCTGGACGATCATCGGCTGCGTCCTCGGCCTCGCCGGGCTGCTGATCGTCATCTTCGGCAGACGCCACCTCGAGCCCTGAGCCGCCTCACTCCGCCGCCAGGCTCCGGCGCTCCGCCACCACCGGGCAGAAGGCCGCGCAGGCAAAGGGGTCACGCAGACAGCGGAGCTCGCCCCTCTCTTCCTCGCCCAGCAGCGCCCGCCGCGCCGCGTCGTCGCGCAAGCGCTCGATCCGGAAGATCCCGCCGGCACGCCCGAGGATCTCGAAGGCGAGGCGCCCCATCGTCAGTCGCGGATTGATCTCGCACAAGACCCGCAAACGCAAAGCGCCGTCGCTCTGGCGATAGAGGAAGGCGTCGACCCCGAGCGGCCCGCAAAAGCCGAGACGATCAAGCTGCGGCGACAGGCAAGTGGCGAGAGCTTTGAAGGCCAAGGGCAGCAGCGCTTCGCCGCGGGGATTGAGGAAGCGCTTGGCCTCGTCGGGAAGCTCGCGCAGAAGATCGCCGCAAAGCGTGCCGCGATATTGACCGCGCAAATCGGCGAGCTGACGGGTCAGCCCGATCAGGCGCAGGCGTCCGGGCTCAGCGTCGAATTGGGCCGAGAAGTCGGCGAGGCGGGGCAGCCAGGGCTCCAGCACCAGGCCGCCTTGCTCCTTCAGGACGCGGCGGATCCAGCCGGAGTCGGCGGGGCGCAGCGGCCCGGGGTCGAGGCGGATCTGGCCGGCCCCGGCATTGCCGAAGGGCGATTTCAGGACGATGCGATCGACTTGGTGCGCCCGGCGCAAATCGGCCAGCGCAGGCTCGAGCTCGTCGTCGCGACGGACGATCCGGCGCAGGGAAGCCTCGTCGGCGAGGCCGGGAATTTCTGCGAGAGGCGCAAGATCGAGCTGCTCGGGGCGCAGCTTCGAAAACAGCGGCGCCCAGGCAGGGTTCCACAAGGGCTGATGAAGGCGGGGATTCTGCGCTGCCCGCAAAGGCTCGAGCGTCGCTTCGGCGGCGGGGCTGAAGGACCAGGGACGCAGACGCCCGAGCTTGCGCCGGAGCAGGCCGGGCCAGGCGCTTTCCTCGACGAATTCCGGCACTTCCAAGCCGGCGGCCGCCAGGCGCTCGCGGTCGTTCAGCGAGGGAAGACGCGGCACCAAGAGGATGTCTTCGCGATGGGCGACCGCAGCCAGCAGAGGCGCGAGGTCGCCCCGGAGATCGGCGGCGGGACCACTGACCGGAGGCGCCCCGGCGAGCTCGAGTTCGGCCTGGGGATTGAAATAGAAGACCTCCGGAGTCCGGCCGCGCGAACCACCGGCAAGGCGCAACCCGGAGATGTAGGCCTCGTCCAGCCCGGCGAGACGGCGTCCTTCGAAGTCGAAATCCTGGTCGCCGCGGGCCCGGGCCAAGCTCAAGGGCGGGCTCAAGAGGGCGGCGTGCTCGGCCAGCAGATCGGCGCCGGGCGGCAGCTCGCGCTTCAACCAGGCGAGGCCGAGGCGGACATGGCGGATCTCGTCTTGACGCACCCGCTCCAGCAGGCTCGCCGAGGCGAGGTCTCCGGCTGCCCGCGCCTGACGGGCGAGCCCGAGGGAGAAGTCGAGGTTGGCCTGCTCCAGGGTCAAACCCATGCCGGCGGCGAAGGCGCGCGGCGACGGGCATTGCCGCAGGGCGTCCCAGAAGAAGCGCGACAAGGGCGCGCCCTGGGGGGCGCCGCCGAGCTCGTCGATGCGTTGCAGGTAGAGGCGGCAGTGCTCCTGCTCTTCGCGCAAGGTGAGCAGGAGCGAGCGCCGGAACATCCGCGGCGCCTGCGGGAAGCGCAAAAGCGCCAGGGCCATCAGCTCGATCGCCAGGAGCTCGTGGTTGGCGAGGGTGAGCAGCAGCGACGCCGCCTGCTCCGGCTCAGCAAAACCGAGCTTGACCGGCTTCTCCGAATGACGCGAAAAACTCCAGGCCTCTTCCCGCTGCGGCAACTCAAAATCGTAGCCCCCCAAGACAGCATCATCCTCCAAACTCTCCGGAAAGAAGAGCTTGTCCTGTAATCGCGGCGAACGCAAGAGATTCTGGCAGAAGTCGGAGAGGCGCATGAGTTTAAGCAGTTTAAGCAGTTTAAGAAGTTTAAGATGTTCAAGAGAATGAAGGGGCTTGAGGAGGGGAATTGAGAGCCAACCGGGAGATCCGGATTTGTTCCTTGATGAGCTCCGATCCGCCAGGGCAATTTGCGACTTCATCAAGCAGGGCGAGGGCTTCGGGACTGTTTTGATTGGCGAGGACGGCGACGGCGTTGCGGCGGAGGCGGGTGGGGCCGCAGCGTTCGAGGGCGGTGCCGGCGATGGCCCGCTTCAGCTCGCCGGAGGAACAGGTGAGGAGCCAGCGCAGGCCGACGCGGATCGCGCCGCCCTCCGGCTCGGTCGGAGGGCAGGCTTCGCTGCAATGATCGCAGCCGAAGATCCAATCGCCGATGAGGCTTTGTTCGGCCGGATCCAAGGCGCCCTTTTTCTCGATCGTCAGGTAGCTGATGCAGAGGCGGGAATCAAAAGGCTGGCCGGGCTTGAGCGCCCCGGTGGGGCAGGCCGGCAGGCAGTCCTGGCAGTGCAGACAGGGGAAACGCGGCTTCGCCTCGAGGATCCGCTCGGGCAAGGGCAGACTGGTGAACAGGACCCCGAGGAAGGCCCGGACGTCGTGCTCGCGAGTGCGCACCAGATCGTTCGGACCGAGAACCCCGAGGCCGCCGCGCAAGGCGAGAAAACGTTCGAAGACCGGGCGCGAATCGACGCAGGGCCAGAATTGCCCTTCGCCGCGAGCGGCTTGCAGGCGGGCGGCGAGGCCCTTGAGGATGATGTCTCCGGTGTGGTGATAATCGGGGCCGCGGGCGTAGGCCGAGACCAGGCCGATCGGCTCGCCCGGCTGCGGCGCAGGAAAGGGATTGCGTCCGCCTGCGGCCCGTCCCCAGCCGTTGAGGAAGCTGATGACGAGGGCGGAGCGCGCCCCGGGAAAGTGCTCCCAGGGTGCGGCCTTGGCGGGGAGGTGGCGCCGCAGGTAATCCATCTCGGCCCCGAGCCCGGCGTCGAGCCAGCGCTCGACTCCGGCGGCGTGCCCGGCGAGCGCCTGGCGCAGCTCCGGCTCCTCGAGATCGAGACAGCAGACCTCGAGCGCCCCGCATTCGAGAGCGGCGCGGCGCAGCCAGAGTCCAAACTCGGCAGGGTCTTCAAAAGAGGAATTCAGGGCCAGGCTCCTTCGCCCGTCGCGGGCTCCATACTGTAGCCCGCAGGAGGGGAAGACAAGCAGGCTCAAAGTCCGATCAAAGCTCGATCCTGCTTTCCAGGATATTCTTGATTAACTCCTCTCCTTCGTTTTCCCATTGCCGCAGCAAGGCCTGCAGATCTTGCAGGCGCTGCTTGAGCAAGGCTTGCTCAGGATTGACCTTGAGCTTCGCCTCCAAGTCGGCGATGGCCTTCTTCAAATTCTCTTCCAACGTGTTTTTCATGACAAAGGCGGACAGGACTTCGACCTTGCGCGACTCGGCCAACAAAACCGCATCCTTTTTCTGCCGAAACAAAAAGTCTTCTCTAGCCTTTTTCATCTTCTCCTGGAGCGGGACATTGCGCGACAGCGACGTCGAAGCCGGCAGAGGAGCCAAGCAGCTCCAAGCCCTCGCCCGTGTCTGCGGATCCTTGTCGGCGAGAAGTCCCACCTGACGCTCTAAACACCCCGCAGCCCAGACGGAATTCGCGAGCGGATCCTCACATCTCCGCCGCAACAATTGCGTCAGCATCAGGGGCAAGGGATCTTCTTGGGCAAACGCAGGAGTGAGCATCGTCACCAGGACATGCTCCGGCTTACTCTCGGGAAGCCCCTCGTCGCCAATCAGATTTTTGAGAATGTCTTCCACTGCGGCATGGGAAGTCAGGGAGACATGAATCCATTGCTTCAGATCCTTGCAGACCCAAGCGAAATCGGCGCTCGGATCGAAAAAATCCCGGCGCTCTTCTTGGAGGTAGGCACCGACGAGACGAGTCCAAAATGGAGACTTCACCTGATCCAGATCTTCGCCGCCGCGCTCCTTCGTCGCGGAGATCAGAATGCCGCTGCGGTCTGCCAGGCGATATCGCCGCGACAATTCGGCGGCGATGAGGTTCGGCATCTCCTTCTTCTGGGTCAGGCCGGTCTTCATGTAGACGACGAGCATTTCCTGGGTGCGGGCAAAAGCCTGGATCTGCTCCCAGTGCGGCGTCGTTTCGTTAGGATCCTCGACCAGCAGCAGCCCGTGCAGGCGGCGATCCGAAAAATAACCCTTGGGCAGCCAGACACGGTATTCGAGCTGAATCCCTTGGACCGGGACTTTCTGCGGTGTCAGCTTCTCTTCCCCAAGCGCCGCCGGAGCGCTCGCCTTGTACGCCTCGGGTGCCGCGGACAAGCTCAAGGCACCGGACGCCAAAAAGCCACAAACAATCCAGAGTTTCATCGCCATCTCCTTTGGATGATTGTTCCAAGCTACGACCCTTGCATCCGGATTGCAAGGATTCCCCGACACCGCATCGCCACTCGACTTCCCAATATCATAGGAGCTCATGAGCTCAGGAAACTGGAACCTTTTCCTGAAGCCGCCATCGAAGCGAACTCGATGCACTCAACCAGGAAATCTTCTATGCGCCTGCTAAGCCTGCTCATCCCCATGCTTCTTTTCTTCTCCTGCCAATCACATCACTCGCCTACCCCTCGCCCGCCCAACATCGTCCTGATCTTCTGCGACGATCTCGGCTACGCGGACGTTCCGGGCTTCGGCCCCGGACCGGCCTGCCCGATGCCCAATCTCGACCGCCTCGCCAAACAGGGTCAGAGCCTCACCAACTTCCACGTCGCCCAAGCCGTCTGCTCGGCCTCGCGCTGCGCTCTGATGACCGGCTGCTTCCCCAATCGCCTCGGGATCAGCGGCGCCCTCGGACCGAAGTCGAAAACCGGCCTCAATCCCGACGAGGAAATCCTGCCGGAATGTCTCAAGCCGGCCGGCTACCACTCGGCGATTTTCGGCAAATGGCACCTCGGCGACGCTCCCGCCTTCCTCCCCTGCGCCCAAGGATTCGAGCGCTGGACCGGCATCCCCTACTCCAACGACATGTCGCCTTACCGCTACGGCGAGACCAGCAATTCTGGCCACCCCCCGCTCTATCTCTTCGAAGACGACAAGCCGCTCCGCGAGCTGGCCTCCATCCAGGATCAGGAAGCCCTCACCGGACTCCTGACCCAAAGAACCTGCGAATTCATCCGCACACACAAAAGCGAACCCTTCTTCGTCTACCTCCCCCACCCCATGCCTCACACCCCGATCGTCGCCTCAAAACCCTTCCAAGGCCTGGGACCCAAGGCGATCGACGACACCCTGCGCGAGATCGACGCCTCCGTCGGATCGATCCTGGACACCCTCGAAGAGCTCAAGCTCGCGGACAACACCATTGTCATCTTCACCTCCGACAACGGCCCCTGGCGCAACTTCGGCGAATGGGCCGGCTCCTGCGCCCCCTTGCGCGAAGGCAAAGGCACCAGCTTCGAAGGCGGCGTGCGCGTCCCTTGCCTGATCAAATGGCCCGGCGTCACCCGGCCGGGCAGCCGCAACGACAAGCTGGCGGCGACCATCGACCTCCTCCCCAGCCTGGTCCAGGCCGCCGGCGGCCGCCTCCCCGAAAAGACCATCGACGGTCAGGATATCCGCGCTCTGCTCGCCGATCCCAGCCTGCCCTCGCCCCACGCCAGCTATCCCGTCTACTACCGGAAAAACCACCTCGAGGCAATCACCGACGGCCGCTTCAAGCTGGTCTTCCCCCATGTCTCCCGGAGCTATCAAGGCGTCGCCCCGGGCCGCAACAACCAGCCGGGAAAATACGCCGAGGTGAACCAGCCCCTGGCCCTCTACGATCTGGCCGAAGACATCGGCGAGACGCGCGACGTGCAGGATCGTCACCCCGAGGTGATGGCTCGCCTGCAGCAGGCGGCGGCGGAATGGCGACGCCGCCTCGGCGACAAGGGCAAGCCCGGCAGTGAAAACCGAGCCCCCGGGAAGCTCTGAGCAGACTCGAGCAAGATCAAGAGGGCGCGGAAAATCCCTGGCCAATGCTCCGGACACCGCTAAGTTCGCCGCATCAACCTAAGGATACCCCGATGCTCGCCCTCACCCGACTCGAACACAAGCTGCGCCCCGCCATGGCCCGCCTCCTCAGCGCCAAGGCCTTCTCCGACCTCTACTCCCGCAGCCGCAAAGGCTACCTCGAAAAACTTTCCCGCTCCCTGCCCGAGCCCGTCGACGGCCATACCCACCCGGTCGAAGTCATGGGCCTGAAGTTCCGCAACGACCTCGGCAACGCCGCCGGACTCGACAAGGACGGCGCCCTCCTCGAACTCAACTGGCGCCTCGGCGCCGGCTTCGCCGTCGTCGGCACCGTCCTCGATGCGCCCCACACCGGCAACCTGGTCCGCTCCTTCGGCAAAGAGGTCAACCCCTGGACCCCCCTGCCCTTCTCCGGCTCCGCCCTCAACTCCCTCGGCCTGCCCTCCCTCGGCCTCGAACCGGCCCTCGACAACATCAAGGCCTTCCGCCAACGTGTCGACGCCAAGGACTTCCCCATCGGCGTCTCGATCATGGGCCACCCCGCCCAGGAAGGCCAGAAGAAGACCGACGGCATCCTCCGCTGCGTCGAAAAATCCCTCGCCGTCGCCGACTTCATCGAAATCAACGAGTCCTGCCCCAACGTCAAGCACAACTCGGGCGAGGGCCTCGCGTCCCGTCTCGAAGCAGTCGCCCGCCTGAAAAAAGGCAGCGACAAGCCGATCCTGGTCAAGCTCGGCTCGATGGCCGACGCCGAGGTCACGGTGCAGATGATCGCCGCCGCCGGACTCGACGGCCTCATCCTGGTCAACACCCAGCGCGACTACGCCGCCCTCGAAGCCAAGCTCGACCCGCGCGACCTCAAGCTCTTCCGCTGGTACACCTCGCAGCGCCAGGGCGGCCTCTCCGGCGCCGCCATCCGCGACATCAGCTTCGAGGCGATCAGCCGCGCCCGAGCCGCCGCCGATAAGCTCGGTGATAAGAAATTCACCCTCATCCATGTCGGCGGCATCATGAACCGCGACGACGTCGCACGCTCGCGCCAGATCGCTCCGCTGCGCGAATGGTACACCGGCCTGATGGACGCCCTCGGCGCCCATCCCGCCCGCTCGGTCTACCCCTCGATGACCAAGGACTGAGTCCAGATCTGCGACGCGGACGCCGATGGCTCCCTCGGGGATTCTTGCATTTGCCCCCAACTTGTCGTAGTGTGGCTGCAAATGACAAGGGATCCCCCTCGTGAACCCGATCAACAGTGCAGAATCCCCTCCCCCCAGCGGCATGAGCTGGACTCGTGCCGCCAAAATCCTTGGCGCTCTCGCGCTCTTCGTTGCCTTCATGGATGCGGTCTTGTTCATGGGGATGTTGACCACTTGGCTCATCGGCGTTCCGGGCCGCTTGATCTTCGGCTTCATCCCCTTCCTCAATGACCGTTTGTCCCGCCTGGATTGGCAGCCCGACGCCCTGCTTTCCGGCCTCCTCTGGTTCGGCTTCGCCACGCTGATGCTCCACCTCGTCCAACACGCGCTGCTGCGCCGCTTCCGCCCCGAAATCCAGGCGAAAAAACGACGCAGCCTCGCCGCCCTTTTGGCCCTCACCGCCATCCTCCTCGCCACCGGCGCCGGCACCTTCTGCCTCGCCACCGCGCCAAAGACGGAGTGGGGAGTTAAGGAAAGCCGATTCCCGGCGGCGAGGCTCAAAAACGCCCTCAAACAAGCCGGCTTGTATTACCATTCTTCGATGGCCGATGGCAGCGCCAGCGAACTCCACCTCGGCGATCCTCGCCAGACCCAGATGCTGGCGGTCTTTGAAGAGTCCTGCTCCCTGCCCTGCGAAGTCCGCTGGATCGCCGATGATCAGGGCCGCATCCTCTTCATGGCGGCGCGTCTGCACGAGATCAGCAAGTACCGCCCCTACCAGGTCCTTTTCCCTGACGCCCATGTCGAGTCGATGGATCGCTGGCCGGTGCCGGGAGATCTGAAATGAACGGCTATGTCAAGGCCGCGGGCGGCTGTCTACTTCTCGGCGGAATCCTCTTTATCCTCTTCATCGATTTGATGCTGGGCGCCAATCTGATCCAATGGCTTTTCCATCTCGGCTTCGGCTTCATCGCCTATGCTGGCCGCGTCTCGCCTTCGGCTCGGGAGCTCGGGCTGCTGCTGGCTGCTTGCGTAGCGGCGGGCCTGCTCATCCACTTCCTCCTGCCGCGGCTATTGCGGCAGCGGCAAAACCAGCTCGCCTGGACAAGCGCCCGCAGCCTGCGTCTGCTCCTGGTGCTTTGCGGCCTCCTCCTCGCTGCCGGCGGCGGCGCCTTCGCCCTCAAGAACCTGCCGCCAAAAGGAGATCTGCTCGTCCGCGTCTCTCTACTCAAGGACGACAATTACTGGTATGAAGCTGCCGTCATGCTGGAAGAAACTCGCAAGCTCCGGCCACTCCCTGCTGACGGATTGAAGCCCGGGGACCCCCTGATTCAAGAGATTTTGACTCGCCTCAACGATCGCGGACTCCAGGAGGTTTTCGAGTTTCGTTTGCGCCTGGCTCCTTCTGGACGGGTCAGCGCCATTCTACTCCGCATCCCCGACAAACCGATCGCCGGCGTCTGGGAGCTCTCCCTTGTCAGCGGCGAGATGAGGCGCGATAAAACCCTCGTCTGGCCGGGGGCGCCGCGATGAACGCTCATTCAAAGGAGGACAGGCGTCCCGCCTGTCGCTTTCACGGGCGGGACGCCCGCGCTCCTTTCTCAAGCTGGAAGCTTGAGCCACGACTTTGCCCGCTAGCCACCCTGCTCAATCCTCTCACACCCTAAGCCACAAACCCAACGAGTTCTCCATGCGCCCAATCCGCCTCGCCCCCGTGCTCTTCCTCCTGCCCCTCAGCGCCTGGGCCGGAATGCCTACCTTCTATGTCTCCGACATGGCCAAGACCCGCCTCGAATCGATCTCCTTCGGACTGGTCGTCTTCATCGTCGGCACCGAGCTTTTCCGCCGCCTCTGGAACTCCCAGGTGGTGCCGATGTTCGGCGACAAGTTCCGCCTCGGCTGGAAGGCCGGATTCCTCTTCACCGGCCTGCTCTCGGCCTTGATGCTGCTGATCCTCACCCTGATCTCCGGCACCCGCGAAGTGATGACTCCCGCCGCTTGGGAAAAAGACGGCATGACCCACAAGATCAAAACCGAGCTGAACCCCCGCAGCCGCATCGAGGGCCTGCGCGACGACCTCCTCCGCCTCGGCGTCGCCAACGGCGGCAAACTGCCCGACAACGAGCTCAAATTGCCCCGTCCCGAGCTGCTCCGGGCCGGCCCGGAAAACCGCGCCTTCACCTACCTCCCCGGCCAAAGTCTCGGCGACAAGAACAGCCTCCTCGTCCTCGAAGGCATGCGCCACGGCCAGACCCGCCTGCTGCTCTTCGCCAACGGCGACATCGTCGAAAGCGGCGAGCTGCTGCGCAAGATTCTCGAAGACCGCGGCGCCAAGAGCGGCAGCGACGCCGCCTCCCTCAGCCCGATTGTCGATGCCGCAAAGCTCAGCCCCGCCGCCTTACCGTGAAGCTCGACAGTCGCGGCTTCAAGATCGCGCTCGTCCTGATCGCCCTGGTGCCGCTGCACCTGGTCTTCTGGCCCCTGCCTGAGCTGGAAACCCATCTCTTGCCGCCGCTTCTTTGCGGTTGGTACGAGTTGCCGGCCCGCAAGATCCAGGAGGGCTTTTTGTCGCGGCATCTGCCGATGATCCTCGGCAGCCTGATCTTGGCACTGCTTCTCTGCCAGCCCTTGATGAAGGGATTTTGCGCTCGCTTCCTGCCGCAGCACTCCTGGAGCTGGGGCCGCAGCCTCGGGCTCTGCGGCCTCTTTGTCAGCGCCGCCGTCGCCAGCATCGGCCTGGTGGTGATTTTCCATCAAGGCGCCTGGCTGCTCAAGAGCCGGGCCACGCCCTGGTCGCTGGTGGCGCACCCGCATCCGAGCCTCCTGGTCAAGAACCTGGAGCGGAAGTTCGAAAAATCCGGCCTGGGATCGGATTGGGGCCGCATCGGCGGTGCCGCCTACTTGTCCATGACCGTCCTCTTGGAGGAGCAGCGCGACTTCCGCTGGTCCTTCGACTGCGACGCGTCCGGCCGGATCCAATCCCTCCGTCTCTGGTTGAGCGACAGCCCGAGCCGCGGCGAGCTGCGGCTGACGCCTCGCGGCGCGACCCCGGACTGAGACCGCAACGGAATTCCCAAGGGCTCGATGCGTCCGTTCTGGAGAACTGGCATACCGACTGCGTTTGCCAGTCTCTAAATGCGAGTAACCAGCTTATGATCGTCCGCCGCTACCGGGGCAAAAGCCTAGAATCCCTGCGAGAAACCGTGCAACGCGAGCTCGGCGACGCCGCCGTGATCGTCTCCTCCCGCAAACTCGCCCCGGAAGGGCTGGTAGGGAAGATCGCCGGAGCCGAATTCGAAGTTGTCGCGGCGATTGACGACGCCGCCTCGGAGGAGCACGAGGAGAGCCGTCGGGAGGCTTTGGTCGAAAAGGTGGCTGGGGCGGTGAAGCCGCAGGTCCTGTCGATCCGCCGCGAGATCAAGATGCAGGACGACAAGCTGGTGGACTTGGAGGAGAAGATGGCGTCGATCTGCGAACAGCTCAGCCGTCTGGAGAAGCGCAGCCAGCAGGCTCCGACCCCGGTGATTGCGATCAGCGGCGGCGAATCCAAGGGGCCCTTCGCGCAGCTGCCGGAGGAATGGCGTGAGGCGATGATCGCCGCCGCCCGGCTTCCCGGAGCCGGCCCGGGCCAGCTCCTCGACAGTCTTGCCGGACACCTTTCCGCCGCCGACGGCATCCTCTTCCGCCGCAACAGCGGCGAAGGTCCCGATGTCTTCGCCCTGATCGGCCCCACCGGCGTCGGCAAGACCACCACCCTGGCCAAGCTCGCCGCTTTCGCCAGCCTCCGCCGCAAGCTTAGTTGCGCCCTCATCACTCTCGACACCTTCCGCGTCGGCGGCGCCGAACAATTGCGCGAATACGCACGCCTCCTCGGCGCCGACTTCTCCGTCGTCTTCAGCGGCGACGAACTCCGCCGCCAGCTCGACCGGGTGAAGGACCGCGATGTCGTCTTCATCGACACCCAGGGCCGCGCCTCGCGCGACCGCGCCGGCCTGGACACGGTCATCAAGATCCTCGCCACCGCCCCGGAATGCACCCCGGTTCTGACCCTGCCGGCCAACATCCGCGCCGGCGACGCCCGCGAGGCTCTGAAGGCCTGGGGGCGACTGGATCCCGCCTGCCTCATCCTCACCAAGGCGGACGAATCCGCCTGCTGCGACGGCCTCCCCGCCCTTCTCCATCAAGCCGCCATCCCGGTGGTCTACATCGCCCACGGACAGCGCGTCCCCGAAGATCTCCAGCCCGCCCGGGCCGAGAGTCTCGCGGCGATGATCTGCCCGGAACTGGCCTCGAACCCCTTCCTGCCCGCGGAGCCCCCTGAATGAGCTTGCCGACTCCAGACCAGGCCGCCACCCTCCGAGCCAAGGCGGCCCCCTCGGGCCATCACAAGGCCCTCCGCTGCATCGCGGTCGCCTCCGGCAAAGGCGGTGTCGGCAAGACCTTCTTCTCGGTCAACCTCGCCATCTGCCTGGCCCGCCTCGGCTCGCGCACCCTGCTGGTCGACTGCGACCTCGGACTCGGCAACGTCGACCTGCTCCTCGGAGCCTCGCCGAAGCTGACGCTTCGCGATGCCATCATCGAGCGCCGCCCCTTGAAGGAGGTGGTCGCCGCCTCGCCCCACGGGGTCGACTTTCTCGCCGCAGCCTCGGGCGAAAGGGACATGGCCGACCTCGGCAGTCTCCGCCTGCAGTCCTTCATGGACGAGCTTCTCGCCTTCGCCTCCTCCTACGACAGCGTCATCCTCGATTGCGGAGCCGGCATCTCCCATTCGGTCACCTCCTTCATCGCCGCCGCCCCCCAGACCGTCGTCGTCATGGCGCCCGAACCGACCTCGATCATGGACGGCTACGCCCTGGTCAAGACCGTGCATCAGGACATGCTGGCCCGCAAGCTCGGAGTGGTGATCAACATGGCGGAGAGCGAGAGCCAGGCACAGGCCCTGCACCGCCAGATCACCCGCGCCTCGGAGAGCTTCCTGGCCGCACCTCCCGAACTCCTCGGCGCGATTCCGCGCAGCGACCTGGTCCGCCGCGCCGTCCTCTCCCGCACCCCCCTGGTCATCGGCGCATCCGACTCCGAGCCCGCCCAGGCCCTGCGACGCATCGCCCAGCGCCTCCTCGCCAGCGGCGGCACCGGCGAGATCGACACCAAGGCCCTGGCCGCCGGTCTGGCCGGCATGGGACGCTGACCATGTACTGGCAGGAAATCCGTCGCGTCGCCCTGGGGATCGGCCTTCTGGTCGCGGCGGCGGTGCTGGTCTGGAACATCCATCAGGAACGCCGCCTTCCGCACATCGTCTTCGTCTGCCTTTTGAGCTTCTTCGCCAGCTCGCTGACCGTCCTCATCGCCCTCCGCTCGGTCGGCAAGGTGCTGCAGGATTACCTCAACGAACAGCAGGCGAAGGCGACGGAGGAGGATGCGCGCCGCCAGGAGGAGGAGCGCCGCAAAGCCGAAGAGGCTCTCGGGAAAGTGAAGGAAGAGGAGAGCTCTCGCAGGGACAAGGTCCTGGCCGAGGCCAAGGCGGCGATGGAGAAGAAAGCTCGAAAGTGAACTTATGAGGCCCGCATCTCCTGCTCAGAGCGGCTCGCATTCCCGGTCCGAGTCGGCACGGCGGAAGCTGAGCTCACGGACCCGCCCCTGGGGCGTCAGGACCCGGACCCGGCACCAGCCGTCGTCGCTGCATTCCCCCTCGAGCCGGAGTTCCTCTTCGGCCTGGCGTGGCAGGCTCCAGCTCGTCAGTCCTGCATCCTTGCGGAATTCGCCGCGGGGACTGCGGATGGCGCCGAGTCGCAGCCCGAGCTGAGCCTGCAGGGCCTTCAAAGCCAGGCTCGCCCGCGGATTCCGCTGCAGGACTTCAACCTCGCCGACTTCGACCTCCTGGAGCAGCTTATCGACCCCTCCGGCCTGTTCCCGGGTCGCATCGGGAAGGACGAGCCGGTCGATCCGCAAGAGACCGGCGCCTTTCAGGCGGCTGACCAGGCGCGAAGCGGCGCGGCTGTCGGGGCAGGCGACGAGCGTGGTCTTGCCGTTCTGGTGGAGCAGCAGAGCAGGCACCTGGGTGCCGCGGGGGCAGAAGACGAAGAGTTCCGGCAAAGGGCAAGGACGGGCGACGGCGAGAGCTGCGGCGACAAGCAGCAGCGCGGCGAGGGCGCGAAGTCTGCGGGGCAGGCCGAATCCTTCGCAGACCAGCAGGCAGAGCAGGCAGTAGAGAGCCAGCAGCCAGGCGTCGGGGCGGGGCGTGGCGAAGCCGCCGGCGGCTCCGGCGGCGGCTTCCGAGACCTGGCGGACGCAGCTGCAAAGCCAGTCGAGCATGACGGCGGCGCCAGGGACTTCGAGCAGGGTGAGCGCCGCGAGCGGGAACATCGCCCAGCTCAAAACCGCGAGGGCCAGATTGGCCGGGACTGCGGCGAGAGAGCCGACCTGGGACAGGCTGGCGGAAAGAGCGAAGGCGCTGATCCACGAAGCCAGGCCGGTGAACAATGCGAGGCGGATCGCCTCTCCGGGGGCGACCCAGGAGCGGCGGCGCAGCGGCGAAGGCAGCCAGGCCTGATCCTGGGCCAGCAGCAGGCGCAGTCGCTCCGCGATCCGGACTGCGGCAAGCAGCGAAAAAACCAGCAGGAAGCTGTACTGGAAGCCGGGATCGAAGATCTGGCGGGGATCGGCGACGAGGATCAGCGCCGCCGCGGCGAAGGCGGAATTGGCGCCGGCCTGGGGCAGTCCATTCGCCTTGGCGAGGGACCAGATCGAGATCATCAGCCAGGCCCGCAGGGCAGAGGCGGGCATGCCGGTGCTGAGGAGGTAGGCGCCGAGCAGCATAGGCAGAAGCAGCCAGCGCCAGCGCCGCGGCAGCAGCAGCAGACGCATCAGGCCCAGCAGCAGCGCCGCCAGCAGCGCCATGTGCATGCCGGAGACTGAGAAGAGATGGAAGGTCCCGGCGCGAAGATAAGCGGCCTTCTCCTCGCCGGTGACGATGCCTCGATAGCCGAAAAAGACCGCCGCGCAAAGCTGCGCCTGCTCCGGCGGCAGGGAGCCCGCCAGGCGCATCAGCAGTCGATCGCGGCAGGCATATGCGAAGCGCAGCGGCCCTCCCCCCTCCTCGGATGAGACGATCTCCGCAGCCCTCAAGATCCGCACCTGGCCGTTCTGCCGCATCGCCGCGGCGGCATCAAAGATCCCTTCGCCGGCGGCAGGCGGGGGCGGCAGAAGCCCGCCCTCGACCACCACGGCATCCCCCTGTCCGGGGAGCCGCGCCGCCTCGGCCGGCAGCTCAAGCAGCACCCGTCCCGTCATCGGCCTCCAAACGCCGTCCAGTTCGCCCTCGAGGACCCGTGCCGAGCAGCTCCGCAACTGCAGATCCCAGCCGAGTTCCGGCGACGGAAAATACGGAGCCTCCACCTCCAGCCGCAGACGCACTCCGCAAGGGCCTTCCCCGTAGACCCGGTCCACCCGGCCCGGTCCGGCCCGCTCCTGCACAAATAAGCTCGCCGCCGCGATCGCGAAGGCGAGCAGGAGCCAGGCGCGACGAGGCGCCGGACAGAAGGCGAGCGCCGCGAAAAGCAGTAGAAGCGACAGGAGAAGCCCAACACAGCCCGCCGGCCCCAGCCCGGCAGGAAGAGCGGCCAGGACGCCCAGCAGGAGCGGCAGGGCCGGACGGCTCAACCAATAGGCTTCCCGCAAACTGGGATTCGAATTCAGAGTCGGATTCATCGGCTGGCGCTAGTCCCCGGAGTTTCCCCTCAAGAGAACCGCCCTCAAGACGAAAAAAAGGGCTCTCATCGAAAATTGGCGGCGCCCCTCTACCGGCAAATCCTCGTTCCCGCCCCAAATTAACTTGCTTTCTTGGCGGAAGGGGTGCTAAGTTGCCTCCATGTCCAGCTCTACAGAACACCTCTGGCGCGCCGAAGTGCGCGCGAGCCGCCGCCGCCTCGCCTTAGCCTGGTGGCTCGACCGCATCCTGCCGGCGCAGGCCGTCCTCGCACTGCTGACCGCCCTTGCCGGCTTCCTGGTGAAAGGCATGCCAGGGACTTGGGAACTGTGGAATGACCTGATCATCCTCATAGCGGCTTCGATGCTGTTCCTGGCCGTCCTCGCCGCCGCCTGGCTGGCGCGTCGACGCCTGCCCGAGGAGAGCCGCCTCGTAGCCCATCTCGACGAGCGTCTGCGCCTCAACTGCGCCCTGGTCAGCGCCTGGGAAGGCCTCGGTCCCTGGCCCGATCTGCCCGACCGCCTCGGCGAAACCCGCAGCTGGGACTGGCGCCGCATCTTCGCCCCCCTGCTCGCTTCCAGCATCCTACTCGCCGCCCTCGCCTGGTGCCCGGCCAAGCCCCTCCCCTTCTTCCGCGGCAGCGAACAGCCCCGCGAGATCCCGATGGCGATGCAGGAAGCCCAACGCCTCATCGAAAGCGCCGAAGCCCACCCCGAACTGGACCAGAAGGCCGTCGCCGCCCTCAAGCAGCGCACCGAGGATCTGCTCAAGCAGCCGCAGGACTCCTGGTACTCCGACAGCTTCCTCGAAGCGGCCGAAAACCTCCGCAAAGGCGTCGAGGCGCAGTTGGCCCAGCAGGCCGCCGCAGCCAAGACCCTCAACCAGGCCATCCACAGCTCCCTCGAGATCGCAGCCGCCCTCGATGCGATGGAGGAGATGCCCTTGAGCCCGGAGGCCAAGGACGCACTGGAGAAATTCCACGACAAACTCAACGCCAGCGCCAGGGAAGCCCTCGAACAGCTCGCCTCCTCCGGCCTCCCTGCTTCGCCCGAACTCCTCAAGAAACTCCAGGACCTCGCCCTCGACAAACTCGGCGGCGAAATCGCCCCGGGCGAGCTGGACGCCCTTAAGGAAGCCCTGAAAAACCTCGCCGACCTCGCCCCAGCAGAGCTCGGCGTCCTCGACTTCGACGGCGGCGACGGATCCGGCGACGCCAGCGCCTGGGACAACGAACAGGGCGACCTGCTCGCCATGCTCGGCCTGAAGAAAAAGGACGGCCAGCCAGGCGACGGCGGGGTCGACCGTGGCCCCGGCGACGGCGGCGATCCTCTCGGCGACGAACGGGCCCGCCTCAAGGCCGCAGCGCCCTTCCATCTCAAAGGAGGCAAGGCCGGACAGGACCCGGGCATCGTCATCAAGGCCAGCAAACGCGCCCCTCAGGTCGACAAGAACGCCTGGAAGGGCCAGACCGACGGCGGCAGCGCCGTCGCCGGCGACGGCGGCAGCGACGCGGAAAACTCCGAGCTCCTCCCCGAAGAAGCCCAGTTGCTGAAAAAATTCTACAAGTGACCGCACCATCCCCCCTCGCCGCCCCCTTCAAACTCCAGCCCTGGATGAGCAAGATGCACAAAGAAGTCCTGAAAGACCACGAAGCCCGTGAAGCCGCCGCCAAATCCGCCCTCCTGGTCGAGGCGATGGAGAGAGTCCTGATCGGCCAGAGCGAGCTCGTCAAGCTCACCGTCAACGGCGTCCTCGCCCGCGGCCACATCCTCCTCGAAGGCCTCCCCGGACTCGGCAAGACCGAGCTGGTCAAAGGCCTGTCGAAAGCCCTCGGCCTGAGCTCGCGCCGCATCCAGTTCACCCCGGACCTGCTCCCCGGCGACATCACCGGCACCGCCGTCCTCCAGGAACACGAAGGGCAACGCAACATGGTCTTCAATCCCGGACCGATCTTCGCCAACGTCGTCATGGCCGACGAAATCAACCGCGCCTCGCCGAAAACCCAGTCGGCCATGCTCGAAGCGATGCAGGAACACTGCGTCACCTCGATGGGCGTCACCCGCCGCCTCCCAGAACCCTTCTTCGTCCTCGCCACCCAGAACCCGATCGAGCTCGAAGGAACCTACCCCCTTCCTGAAGCCCAGATGGACCGATTCCTCTTCAAGCTCGACATCCGCCAGGGCGGCCCGGAAGCTCTGCAGCGCATCGTCATGGAACGCGAAATGGGCATCTCTCCGGAAGTCCCGCAAGTGATGAACGCCGAAGACTTCACCGGCCTCCTCGCCCTCAGCCGCCGCGTCCACCTGCCGGAAGTGCTCGCAGCCTACATCGCCCGCCTCGTCGACGCCAGCCACCCCGGACGCTCCAAGGCTGCCGAAGGCGTGCGCTACGGAGCCTCGCCGCGCGCAGCCCTCGCCTTCGCCACCGCGATCAAGGCCCGCGCCTTGATGCAGGGCCGCATCCACGCCGGCTTCGACGACGTCCGCGCCCTCGCCGTCCCCATCCTAGCCCACCGCATCCTCCTCGACTACCGCGCCCGCCTCGAAGGCCAGACATCGCGCGACATCGTCCTCAAACTGCTCGAGGAAATCAAACCCGCCGAAATCAGCAGCCCAAGCGTCTTGAAGTGAGTCCGTACGACTCCTTTCCATTGAGACCCATAACCAGATCTCGCAATATCTATCAGAAATCCCGCAATGGCCGAATGAACCTGCCTTCGTAGTTTTCGGAGAAAGCCCGAAGGACTGCCATGACCGATTTCTCCCAGCTCCGCGCCCAGCTCGCCGGCGAGATCCGCGACGACGCCGCCACGCTCGCCATCTACGCCACCGACGCCAGCGTCTACCAGGTCAGGCCGCTCGCCGTCGCCTTCCCCAAATCCGCCGACGACTGCCGCAAGATCGTCGCCTTCTGCCGCGATCACCGCATCCCGGTCACCGGACGCGGCGGCGGCACCTCGCTCTCCGGCCAGGCCATCGGACCGGGCATCGTCATCGACTTCTCGCGCCACATGAACCGCATCCTCGAGATCGACGCCGAACGCGGCCTGGTCCGCGTCGAGCCGGGCGTCATCCTCGACGAACTGAACAAGAAGGTCGCTCCCACCGGACGCTACTTCGTGCCGGACCCCGCGACGATGAGCCGCTGCAGCATCGGCGGCATGGTCGGCAACAACTCCTGCGGCCGCCGCTCGCTCCTCCTCGGCCGCACCTCGGACTCCACCGAGAGCCTGCAAGTCCTCCTCGCCGACGGCACGGAATTCACCACCCGCCGGATGGACCGCACGGAGTGGGACGCCGCCTGCCAGCGCCCCGGCCGCGAAGGGGAGATCTACCGCGACTTCACCGCCATCGTCGAGCGTCAGCGCGACGAGATCGAGGCGCGCTTCCCCAAGCTCTCCCGCCTCGTCGCCGGCTACGCCCTCAACTCCTTCCTCGGCGAGGAACGCAGCCTCTCCGACCTCCTCTGCGGCAGCGAAGGCACCCTCGGCCTGGTCCTCGAGGCCACCCTCCGCCTCACGGTGCTGCCCAAGGAGACCTCGGTGGTGGTCCTCGGCTTCGATTCGCTCGATGACGCGCTGCGGCCGCTGCCGATCATGATGGAGCACCAGCCGGCCGCCATCGAGCTGATGGACGACACGGTGATCGGCGAGGCGCTGCGCAACGCCTCGACCCGCGACATCGCCGCCTTCCTCGTCGCCGGCGGCAAGGCGCCGCACTCGGTCCACCTCGTCGAATTCCTCGGCGACACGCGGGAGGAGGTCGCCGGCAAGGCCCGCGCCTTCGTCGCCGCGATGAAGGAGAAGGGCATCGGCAGCCAGCACCACCTCTGCCTCGACGCCGCCGAGCAGCACCGCGCCTGGGAGGTCCGCCGCCTCAGCCTCGGCCTGATCTCCAACGTGCCGGGCAAGCGCAAGGGGGTGTCGACCATCGAGGACGCCTGCGTGCCGATCGAGCACCTCGCCGACTACAGCCGCTTCGTCTTCGACTGCTGCCACCGCCACGGCCTGCACACCGCCACCTACGCCCACGCCTCGGTCGGCGTCCTCCACTTCGAGGCCCGCCTCGACCTGCACGAACCGGAAGACCGCGCCAAGCTCCGCGCCCTCGGCGAGGAATGCTTCGCCGAATGCCTCCGCCTGGGCGGCGTCTTCTCCGGCGAACACGGCGACGGCATCGTCCGCGGCGAGTTCGTCGAACGCCAGTTCGGCTCGCGCCTCTTCATGGCCTTCCGCGAGGTCAAATCGCTCTTCGACCCGCTCAACCTGATGAACCCCGGCCGCAAGCTCGACGCCCTGCCTCTCGACGGGCCGCTGCGCTACGGCGACAGCTCCGGCAGCCCGGCCGGCGCGCCCAAGGACTACCCGCAGCGGGTCGCCGGCGTCCAGGGACTCTTCCGCTACGGCGAACAGGAGGGCCTCGCCGGCGCGGTCGAGCAGTGCAACGGCGTCGGCGCCTGCCGCAAGCTCGGCAGCGGCAACATGTGCCCGAGTTTCCGCGCCACCAACGACGAGGCGCACGCCACCCGCGGCCGCGCCAACGCCCTGCGCATGGCGATCTCGGGCCAGCTCGGTGTCAAGAGCGGCGCCGCCGGCCTCGCCGACCCGGCGCTGCACGAAACCCTCGAGCTCTGCCTCTCTTGCAAAGCCTGCAAATCGGAATGCCCCAACGCCGTCGACATGGCCAAGCTCAAAAGCGAGGCGCTGCAGGCGAAATGGGACGCCGAAGGGGTCTCGCCCAAGGCCCGCCTGATCGGCGACCTGCCCACTCGCGCCGGCCAGTTCGGCGGCACCTTCCTCGGCAAGATCGGCACCGCCCTCAGCAAGACCGGCCTGGTCCGCCGCCTGATGGCCTCGCGCTACGGCATCGACCGCCGCCGCGAACTGCCCGAGATGGCGCCTCGCAATCTCGACCAGCTCCTCCGCGACCAGGGCCTGCCCTCGGGCAAAGGCAGCCGCAAGGTCGCCCTCTTCGCCGACACCTGGTCGCGCTTTTTCGAACCGGAGATCGGCCTCGCCGCGGTCGAACTGCTCGAATCCTGCGGCTTCGCCGTCACCCTCACCCGCTCGCACGACGCCCAGCGCCCCCGCCTCTCCGCCGGCCTGGTGCGCGAGGCCAAGCAGCACGGCGCCGCGGTCTTCGCCGAGCTGCGTCAGCTCCATGCCGCCGGCATTCCCGTTCTCTGCATCGAACCCTCCGAGGCCTCGGCCCTGGTCGACGACCTGCCCGACCTGCTCGACGAGACGCCCGGCCAGCCGACGCTGCAGCAGGTCGCCGCCAATGTCCGCCTGATCGACGACTTCCTCGCGACCGAAATCGAGCGGGGACTCCAGCTCCGCCCGAAGGAAAGCGCCGGCTCGCTGATGCTGCACCCGCACTGCCACCAGCGCGCCCTCTTCACCGCCGCCTCGCCGAAGAAGATCCTCGAGGCCGCCGGCTTCGCGGTCAGCGCACCGGAAACCGGCTGCTGCGGCATGGCCGGCTCCTTCGGCTACGCCCACCACGAGCTGTCGCAGAAGATCGGCGAAGACCGCCTCTTCCCCGCCGTCCGCGCCGCCAAAAAAGAAGGCCGCGCGATCGTCGCCACCGGCAGCTCCTGCCGCCAGCAGTTGCACGACTTCACCCGCACCGAGGCGCGCCACTGGGTGCAGCTGGTGCGCGGAACGCAAAAGGCCTGACCATGGAAGCCCTCACCCAGTCCCCGATGCTCCTCGGCGAAGGCCCGCTCTGGCACGAAAACGGCCTGATCTGGGTCGATATCGCCGCCGGCGAGGTCTGGCGCCACGATTCCTGCGGGCTCCGCAAACTGGCCAATGACGCGAAATTGACCTCGATCGTACCCGGCCGCGACGGCAATTTCTACGCCACCAGCGAGACCTCCTTCTGCCGCTGGAATCCGGCCGATGGCAGGATCGAAAACATCGGCGGCTTCCGGCTTTGCGATCCCCGCATCCGCTTCAACGACGGCAAGGCCGACCCCTTCGGCAACTACTGGGCCGGCACGATGGACCGCGACTGCCAGGAGACCCTCGGCAGCCTCTACCTGCTCAGCCCCGGCGGCGAGGTCAGGCAGATGCTCGCCGGCGTCGGCATCTCCAACGGCCTCGCCTGGTCGGCCGACGGCGCCACGCTCTACTTCATCGACTCCCTCCGCCGCCGCGTCGAGGCCTTCGACTTCGACCCGCAGCGCCTCGAAATCAGCCGCCGCCGCACGGTGCTGGAGATCCCCGGTGAAGCCCTGCCCGACGGCATGTGCATCGACCGCGACGGCCTCCTCTGGGTCGCGCTGTGGAACGGCGGCGAAGTGATCGCCATCGACCCGGTAAAATCCGTCATCGTCCACCGCCTGCCCGTCCCGGCCTGGAATGTCACCTCCTGCTGCTTCGGCGGCGCCGAACTCGACCAGCTCTTCATCACCACCGCCTCGATCGAAAACCCGCCCGGCAAGACCGCCAGACACCCCGCCGGCGGCCAGATCTTCCGCTGCCGCCCCGGCGCCATCGGCCTGCCGGCCGATGGCTATGCTCCCCTGGGAACGCGCCAGTCCTCTGGCGCAACGGCTTTCGCCCAAGGCGAAAGCGCTAAGGTCAGCGGCAGGGGACTGCCGCGCTCCCAGGCCGAGACTCCCTTTTTTTAACCCAGGAGACATCGCATGAGATTCCAAGGAAAGACCGTCCTCGTCACCGGCGCCGCCAGCGGCATCGGCTATGAAATCTGCCGCCAGTTCGCCCTCGAGGGCGCCACCGTCGGCCTCAGCTCGCGCAATCCGCAAACCACGGCGGAGGCGGCGGAGAAGATCAACGCCGAGCTCGGTCGCAAAGCCGTGCTGCCCTATCCCTGCGACGTCGGCGACTGCGACGGCATCGTCGCCCTCGTCCACCGCTTCGCCCAGGAGCAGGGCGGCCTTGACATCTACATGGCCAACGCCGGCATCACCTCCTTCGCCCCCTTCCTCGAAGAGACCCGCGACAGCTTCGACAATCTGATGGCGGTGAACATGAAGGGCACCTACTTCTCGGTCCAGGCCGCAGCCAAGGAGATGATCGCCCGCAAGACCGCCGGACGCATCATCCTGATGAGCTCGGTCACCGGCTTCCAGTCGCACCGCAACCTCAGCGCCTACGCGATGACCAAGGCCGCCACCCGCATGCTCGCCAAGAACCTCGCCGACGAACTCGGCTGCCACGGCATCACCGTCAACGTCGTCGCCCCCGGCGCCACCACCAGCGAACGCACCGTGACCGACCCGCAATACGCCGCCGGCTGGGCCGAGGTCAGCCCCGCCTGCCGCGTCGGCGACTGCGAGGACGTCGCGCACAGCGTCCTCTTCCTCGCCGACGCCAAGTCGCGCCACATCACCGGCGAAGTGATCATGATCGACGGCGGCTGGACCACCACCAGCCCGCTGCCCCGCCACCTTCAGGAGGAGCTGGGCAACAAGAGCTCGAGAGGATGAGCGCCATGCCCGACTTCTTCTCCCTCTCGCCCGCCGCGCAGCAGGTGCGCAGCAAGGCGCCCGCCCGTCAGGAGCCGCTGCCGCTGACCCCCGAGCAGCTGCGCAGCGCCCCCAGCGGCGAGCTCTTCGGCATGGCCCAGGACGCCGGCATGGGCTGGAAGGCCGCGGGCACCAACGCCGAGCAGGTGCTGCTGCTCTCCACCATCGGCGGCATCCGCAAGCCCGACGGCTCGCCCCTCGCCCTCGGCTACCACACCGGCCACTGGGAGCTGTCGCTGCTCGTCGAAGAGGCGGCGACGCGTCTCGCCGAGGCCGGCTGCATGCCCTTCGCGGCGCACTGCTCCGACCCCTGCGACGGCCGCTCGCAGGGCACCGACGCGATGATGGACAGCCTGCCGTACCGCAACAGCGCCGCCGAGACGATGGCGCGCCTGATCCGCTCGCTGCCGCGTTCGCGCTCGGTGATCGGCGTCGCCACCTGCGACAAGGGACTGCCGGCGATGATGATGGCCCTCGCCGAATGCTCCGACCACTTCGGCCTGATCCTGCCCGGCGGCTCCTCGCTGCCGCCCGATCGCGGCGAAGATGCCGGCGCGGTGCAGTCGATCGGCGCCCGCTTCTCGCACGGCGAACTCACCCTCAAGGAAGCCGCCCAGCTCGGCTGCGCCGCCTGCGCCTCGCCCGGCGGCGGCTGCCAGTTCCTCGGCACCGCCGCCTCCTCGCAGGTCATTGCCGAAGCCCTCGGCCTCGCCCTGCCGCACAGCGCCCTCGCGCCCTCCGGCGAACAGGTCTGGCTCGACCTCGCCACCCAGTCCGCCACCGCCCTGCTCAACCTCAAGAGCAAGGGCATCACCATCGCCGACATCCTCACCGATAAAGCGGTCCACAACGCCATGGTCGTCCACTGCGCCTTCGGCGGCTCGACCAACATCCTCCTCCACCTTCCCGCCATCGCCTTCGCCGCCGGACGCCGCCGTCCAACCGCCGCCGAGTGGGAGGCGGTCAACCTCAAGGTGCCGCGCCTCGTCGACGCCCTGCCCAACGGCCCGGCCAACCACGTCACGGTGCAGGTCTTCCTCGCCGGCGGCGTGCCGGAAGTGATGCTCCACCTGCGCGACCTCGGCCTGCTCCACCTCGACGTCCTCACCGCCACCGGCGAGACCCTCGGCGCCAACCTCGAGAAATGGGAGAATTGCGCCCGCCGCAAGCTCCTCCGCCAGCGCCTCGTCGAGCTCGACGGCGTCGATCCCGACAAGGTCATCGTCGCGCCGGAGAAGGGCTTCGCCCGCACCGTCATCTTCCCCCGCGGCAACCTCTGCCCGGAAGGCTCGCTGGTGAAGAGCACCGCGATCAATCCGGCGCTGTTCAAAGACGGCGTCTACCGCCACCGCGGCCCGGCCCGCGTCTTCTGCTCCGAGGAGGAGGCGATCCGCGCCGTCAAGGGCCAGGACAAGCCGCTCCTGCCCGGCGAGGTGATCGTGCTGCTCTGCCGCGGCCCCCTCGGCGCCGGCATGCCCGAAACCGCCCAGATCACCATCGCCCTGAAATACACCAAGGCGCTGAAGGACAACGTGCTCCTCACCGACGGCCGCTTCTCCGGCTTCTCCAGCGGCCCCTGCATCGGCCACATCGGACCCGAAGCCCTCGCCGGCGGCCCGGTCGGACGCCTGCGCGACGGCGACCTGCTCGACATCGTCCTCGACCAGACGCTCTGCCAGGGCGGCATCAACCTGATCGGCCCCGACGGCGAAGTTGCCAGCGGCACGGCCCTCCTCGCCTCGCGGACGCCGCATCCCGGCCTCCGCCCCGACCCCCGCCTGCCCGCCTCGGTCAAGCTCTGGGCCGCCCTGCAGCAGGCCTCCGGCGGCACCTGGGCCGGCTGCGTCGCCGATCCTGAAGCGATCTGCGGCAAGCTGGGAAGAGGTCTTTGATGAAGAGCTGCGTCCATCTCCGCAGCGAGTTCCTGCGGATGACCGTGCTCAGCCGCGGCGGCATCATCGCCAGCCTGGAGTATCTCCGGGCGGGCCAAGCCCCCTTGCAGCTCGTCCTTGCGCCCCCCGCAGATCTCGTCTCGAACCCCTGGTACGTGAACGCCTTCGTCGGCCCCTTCGCTAACCGGGTGAGCTCGCCGCACTTCGAAGTCGAGGGGGAACGCTACGAGATCCCCGCCCACCCCGAGACCGGCACTCTCCACGGCGGGCGACTAGGTTTCTCCTACCGCGATTTCGAGCTTCACCAGATCAACGAGGGCGAAGCCCTGCTGCGGCTCGAGATCCCGCACCGCTGCGACGGCTTCCCGGGAAATCGGCGCCTCGAGCTGCTTTACCGTCTCGAGGGCGCCACGCTGCACATCGGCAGCCGCCTGACCAGCGACCGCCTCACTCCGGCGAACCTGACGCATCACGCCTATTTCAACCTCAACGGGCGCGACTCCGGCAGCGTCGACGGCCATCGCCTCCAGCTCCACGCCTCCCGTCTCCTCGAGACCCGTGACGGCCTGCCCACCGGACGCCTGCTCGGCGTGGACGGAACAGACCCTTGCGACTTCCGCAACAGCCGTCCGCTGGGCTCCGTCGAGCACGACCAGTGCTACCTCCTCGAGCAGCCCCTCGCCGCCCGCATTTGCGGCGATCGCAGCGGCCTGTCGCTGGAGCTCAGCACCGACGCCCCCTGCCTTCAGCTCTTCAACGCCGGCGGCCTCGGCCGCTCCGCCTTCTGCCTCGAGGCGCAAGGCTGGCTCGACTCCCTGCACCGGCCGGAATTCCCCTCCTGCCTCAGCCGCGACCAGCGCCAGCAATGCCGCTTCAGCTTCTCGATCCCGTAAACCCAGGAGAAAAGCCATGCCCGTCCAAGCCTTCGACCCGAAATTCCTCAAGATCAGCGTCCTCACCGCCGCCCTACAGGAACTCACCCCGCGCTCCGTCCGCGACGC
>JBDKFG010000006.1:0-122831 GCA_039798785.1 Verrucomicrobiota bacterium
ACTTCGCCGAAGTTGGATATTTCTCCCATCCAAAAAGAGGCTCCAAAATGTTAGATCCATACTCTTTGGGCTGCAATTCGGCTTCGGAATCCAGGTTAAATCAAGTTTGTTGAGCAAGTCGGAGCGCTTCGTTTTGGAGCGCTTCGTTTTGCGCTTCGTTTTGTCGGCTCGGGGAGGTCCTCAGTACGGCAGGCCGCCAATTCCTGCTAGTCGGACTTGCTCAATATAAATTACCATTTCCCCAAGAAAAGAAGTAGAAAATTGTCCCGCAACTCTGGCCATTCGTATTCCGACCGTGACGGTAGAGATTCCTCAAAATTGAAAACTCACCACTCGAACTTGAGCTTTCTTGATGATAGAGAATTCCCCAAGGAAGAATGTCGAATTCATTCCTGTAGCCGAGTTCATTATGATGGCCTTGAGCGGTCCACAAAAGGCTCAACAAGCCCTGGTCAAAATAACCGCCCTCTCGCGATTGGTGGCGATAGAGAATGGAGCCCCAATCGAAGCAGCGACTAGGGAATTCACTATAGCTGATCAAGGGGAAGATCTGCCAGCGAGATTTATCTGACTCGGTCTTGCCATTAAAAATTCCCAGCAGCAAATAGAATGATTTTTTCTCTCCACGGGTGTTGTCATCATCGCATCCATACAAACCGAGTAGATGCGAGTGACGGTAATGATTGCTATCACTATTGACGTTGACATAGCAGATGAGCGGCTGGTAGATTTCAATCACGGTCGAGCCATCGATTTTGAAGTAGAAAGAGAAGCTCCTATCCGCATTTTCACGATCAAGCTCAAGCATTTCCTTGTTAGAGATATTTTTGTTTTCAGCAATCTTGATGAGATCAACCCCGGCCAGTTTTCTGTAATAATTTTCCTTGGCGATCTCAATAGGGGTCCAATGCTCCGATCTTGATTGATCATTATAGGAATTTGAAGAACATGAGAAAGTCAACAGGGAAATGATCAGTATTGACTTGGTTATGCACTGCTTCATAATCATAATCATTCACCTTGATTGTGCTTGAATGAAATATTGATCAAGACATTGACAAGGCAAAAGTCCGGAATTCAATGATCAGAATTGAGAAAGTCAATAGTCGTGATTGCGACCCGCTCTAGCCATCGCCTCCGGTAGCGGCATCGCGAAGCTGCCAAAGCCGCACACACACCCGGCGGGACGCCGGGGCTCCCAGGGAACGAACTCGAGCTGGAAGCTTGAGCCACGTTGACCGTCTCCCCGGCCTGAAGGGCCGCTTCCGATAGCCCAGCCCGGCGGGCTGGGAGCTCAGGCCACCCGGCACGGAGGCCGGGGCTCCCAGGGAAGACGGCGCCAGAGGGCTGGCGCGCTCCCAGGGAAGACAAGCGGCTGAAGCCGGGGCTCCCAGGCTCACCCCAGCAGGTATTCCAGGTCTTCGCGTTGCAGCGAACCGAGGTCGAGGCCTTCGCCGCCGAGGAGGGAGTCGGCGAGGGCGCGTTTTTTGTCCTGCAGTTCGAGGATCTTCTCTTCGATGGAGCCCTTGGCGACGAGGCGGTAGGCGGTGACCGGGCGGGATTGGCCGATGCGGTGGGCGCGGTCGATCGCCTGCTGTTCGACGGCCGGGTTCCACCAGGGGTCGAGGAGGAAGACGTAGTCGGCGGCGACGAGGTTGAGGCCGGTGCCGCCGGCTTTGAGGGAGATGAGGAAGACGTTCTTGCCGCCTTGCTGGAACTCGTCGACGGCGCCGCCGCGGTCCTTGGTGCTGCCGTCGAGGTAGGCATAGGGAATCTTGGCCGCTTCGAGGCGTTTCGCGGCGATGGCGAGGAACTCGGTGAACTGCGAGAAGATCAGCACCTGGTGTTTTTCTTCGAGCAGTTCCTCCAGCATCGGCAGCAGCGCGTCGAGCTTGGCGGAGGGGGCGGACTCGGGTTTTTTGCGTTTGTCGCAGAGGGCGGGCGAGCAGGCCGCCTGGCGGAGGCGGAGGAGCTTTTCGAGCATCAGGAAGGAGTTCTTCTTCTCGAGGCCGGGGTTCTCCAGCAGGTCCGCCTTGGCGGCGGCGAGGAGCTTGTCGTAATAGCCCTGCTGCTCCTCCTCCATTTCGCACCAGAGGATCTGGTTGGAGAGCGGCGGCAGGTCGGTGGCGACCTCCGCCTTGGTGCGGCGCAGGATGAGAGGGCGGAGCGCCTTGGCCATCAGGGCGAGGCCCTCCTCCTTGCCGGTGGCTTCCGAGAAGCGGCCGAAGTTGGCCGAGCTGCCGAGGAGGCCGGGGTTGAGGTATTCGAAGAGGCTCCACAGGTCGTCGAGGTGGTTTTCGACCGGCGTGCCGGTGAGGGCGAGGCGTTGCTGGCCCTTGAGCAGGCGGGCCGCCTTGGCCGAGGCTGAAGAGGCATTCTTGATCGCCTGCGCCTCGTCGAGGACGAGACAGGCGAAGTCCTGGTCCTTGAGCCAGGTGACGTCGTTGCGCAGCGTGGCGTAGGTCATCACGATGAGGTCGAAGCCCTTGAGGCCGCTGAGGTCCTTGGCGCGGGCGATGCCCTGGTGGACGAGAACCTTCATCTTCGGGGTGAATTTCTTCGCCTCCTTCTCCCAGTTGAAGAGGAGCGAGGCCGGGCAGACGACGAGGAAGGGTCCCTGCTTCTTGAGGCGGAGGTTTTCGAGGTGGGCGAGCATCTGCACCGTCTTGCCGAGGCCCATGTCGTCGGCGAGGCAGGCGCCGAGGCCGAGTTTGCGGCAGAGGGCGAGCCAGCCGAGGCCGTCCTTCTGGTAGGGGCGGAGCTGGCCGCCGAAGCCCCTCGGAGGCTCCATCGCTTCGAATTTGGAGAAGTCCTTGAGGGCGTCGCGGGCCTTGGTCGCGGCCTCGTCGAAGCTGATCTCGCCCATGTCGTGGAGCAGCACGTCGAGGAGGAAGGCCTGGTGGCCGGGGAAACGCAGCTCCTCGGCGTCCTTGTCGACCTCGCCGAGGGCGGCGAGGCGGGCGAGGCGGCGGGCCGCTTCCGGGTCGATCCAGCCGCGCGAGCCGTCGGCGAGGGTGACGTAGCTCTCCTTTTTGCGCAGGGCGCGAATCAGGTCGACCAGCTCGACCTCCTGGCCGTCGAAGTTCATCCCGCCGTCGACCGCGAGCCAGTCGATGCCGGACTTCACCTTGACCCCCTTCATCACCCCTTTGCGGGTGATCTTGCCTTCGGCGCGGACGCTCCAGCCGAGGGCGACGGCGCCGGCGAGGATGGCGGGCATCGCCTTGAGCGGGGCGCCGAGCTGCTCCTTCTTGAGGCTGACGTCGCCGAGGGCGCTGAGCTTCTGCAGCGCGGCGATCTCTTCGGCGAAGACGCGGCGGCGGCCGTTGGGCAGTTGGGTGCTGGCGTTGTCGAGGGCGACTTCGAAGTCGCCGTAGACGAAGAAGGGGTGGACGCTGAGAGTGGACTTCTTGTCCGGGCGGAGTTCGAGGATGCAGGATTCCGGCGGGGTGGGCGCTTCGATTTTCCAATCCTGCGGCAGGGAGAAGGCATCGATGCCGCCGATGAGCTGGAGTTTTTCGACCAGGTCGCGGCAGGTTTCGCCTTCGAAGACGCCGCCGGCGGCGATGGCTTTGGCGACGATGGCGCGGCACTGGATGCGGGCTTCGCCGATGTCGACCGGGCGGAAATTCTGGCCATGGACGACACCCCAGGGCGTGAGGAATTCGGCGCCGGTGTTTTTCAGGGCTTGCTCGCCGAGGCTTTCTTCGAGGTGGAGGCGGAAGAATTTGTTGACCGCTTCGAAGCGGAGGGCGAGGCGGTAGGGCAGGGTCGGCAGCGATTGGGCGGGCGTGGAGGAGCTGCCGATGTGGAGCTTGCCGAGGCGGAGGGCGCCGAGGAGGATGGGGGCGGTCACGGCGGTGATGGGGGCGGAAATGCCATCGGCGTAGCTGAAATCGATGCCTTCGAGCATGGGCGCGATGATGCGGGCGAGTTCGGGATCGGCGGCGAGGAGGCGGTGGATCTTCTTCGGCTTCAATTCGGGCAGGCTGGAAGGGCGGACTTCGACGACGCTGAGATACTGGCCGTGGAGCTGCAAGCCGAAGCGCTTGCCGTCGTCCTCGACCTCGACTTCGTCACCGGCCTTGTGCTGGTAGATGTGGCCGAGGCCGGGGCGCTGGCGGACGATCGAGTGGTTGAGCTCGCCGAGGAGGCCGGCTGCGCCTTTTTTGACTTGCGAATATTCGTAGGGGCTGAGGCCGGCCTCCTGCCAGGGCTGGGGAGGCATTTCTTCGTCCCACTTCCAGCCGTGCATGCCGAGGCGGAGACTGCTGGTCGTGGCTTCTTCGGCGAGGATGCCGCGGCCCTTGGCCGCATAGGCGTCGATACATTCTACCAGGCGGGCGATGTGGTAGCAGGGCGGGGCGTTCTGGGCGAAGGAGCCGCAGTTGCAGCTGACGCCGAAATAATAGCCGCTGGCCTGGGCGACGGCGACGGTGTGGTCGCTGTGCCACTCGACCCGGCGCAGTTCGGTATCGGAGGCGACCGGGAAGCCGGATTCGGCGCTGACCGCCGGGCCGCTGAGGTGGCTGAATTCGGCGGCGAAGCGTTTCAACAGGGGCAGGCGATTGGGCGGCACGGCGAGCTTGCAGAGGGAGTCCTCGATGCTGCGGTGGGCGATGCCCAGCTTGAGGCGTTGGCGGAAGATCAGGTCGCCGGCGGCGAGCTTCGCCGTGGGAGGCAGGGCGGCGATCGCCTTCTGCATCTCCTCGGGGAGCGAGCCGGGGGTCTTGTCGAGGAAGAGCACCGCCGCCTGGACATGTTCGCAGATCGACTTGTAGTTGTTGTAGAAGTAGCAGGTGCAGGTGAAGCGCAGCTCGCCGGCGGGATCGATGCCGAGGTGGACCGGGTTGACGGCGCGCAACTCGACATGGTGGCTGCCTTTGGCGGTGATGCTAGGCATGATGTAGCGATCGAGGTTTTTCGGGATCGATCCCATCGAAGCGGCGAAGCGTTTCTGCATAGGGACGACAGGCTTGGCGATCTCGGCGGCGGGCTTGACCGGCGGGGTCGCAACTTTGAGCTGCGCCTGCAGCTTGGCGATCTCGCCTTCGAGGCGGGCTTTCCTGGCGTTGTCGGCAGCCGAGCTTGGCGCTGGCGTGGACGGATCATCTGGGATCATACGTGTGGAGCTCCATGCTTCTTTCAAGTATTTACTGTAGTGGTATTTCTTGGGGTTGTTCGCCATCGCATCGCAGAGAGGGCCAGAGGCCAGGTCTTGCGGCTCTCGCAGCCACCTTAACAAAGCGAATACATGCACACATTTAAAGCGATTATACTTCTGCGGGCAAGGGCAAGTGATGGCGATGCGAGAACGCCAATCCAAAACGATGCTGAGGGTGTATTTCCCGATTTGAAAGCGCCATTCGTTGGGACCTTCTCCGATGAGGCGCACCTCTCCGTCTTCGAAGAGAGAAAGGCTGTCGCCGAGAGCTTCAGTCTCGCTAGATTTGGGGATCAGTTGCCGATCGACAAAGGCTTCGAAATTCATGAGAATCATCGGTAGATCAGGTACTTGCCGCGGCGGGCCTTGAACTGCGACAGGGCCGGCTCCCAGGATTTCGCCACCTGCTGCCAGGATTCGCCGCGGGCGAGGCGGGTGCGGATGGAAGAGGTGCCGTTGGCCTTGTCGAAGATGTTGTGGAAACGCGGCTCGAAAAGCGGCTGCCTGGGGTAGTTGCGGCGCACCCAGGCGAGGATGGCGACTTCGGTGCGGGCGGGCATGAAACGCGAGGCCTGGGTGATTTTCAAAGTGACCCCGTACTGCATGTAGGCGCCGCTCTTGTAGCTGGTGGCGACGAAGGTGATGCCTGGGAGCTTCTGGGCATTGAGCTCAGCGGCCATGCGGCGGGCGTCGATCCAGGGCGCCGCGACGCATTGGAAAGGGGTGTTGCCGGGCATGCCGATGTTGAGGACGCCGCCGAGGACGCCGATGCCGCCGGTGGCGGCGAAACATTGCGAGGCCCGCACCGTGGTGATCTTCGGCGAGGTGGGAACCCAGGGCAGGCCGGTCTCCTCCCAAGTCATGCCGCGGCGCCAGCCGCTCATCGGCACGACGGTGAGATTGCATTTCAGCCGGTATTCGGTGTTGAGGTAACGCGCCAGCTCGCCGCAGGTCATGCCGTAGACCTTGGGCACCGGATACAGGCCGATGAAAGACTTGTAGGCCTCTTCGCGGACGGCGCCGTCGACTACCAGGCCGCCGAAGATGTCGGGCCGGTCGAGGACGATCAAGTGTTTGCCGTGCTGGCCGCAGGCGGCGATCATTTCCGCCATGCTCCAGATGTAGGTGTAGGAGCGGCTGCCGGTGTCCTGGATGTCGTAGATCACCACGTCGACCTTGTCGAGCAGGACCTTTTTCGGCCGGCGATCGTCGCCGCCATAGAGGGAATAGACCGGTAGACCGGTGCGCTTGTCGCGTCCGCCCGGAACCACCGTGCCGGCGGGCAAGTCGCCGCGGATGCCGTGTTCGCAGGCGAAAAGGGCGGTGAGCTTCATGTCGCGTCGCGCCGCCAGGAGGTCGAGGGTCCGGCGCCGCTTCGAGTCGACTCCGGTCTGATTGGTCATCAGGCCGACGCGTTTGCCGCGGATCAGGTCGAGGCGGTGTTCGAGGAGGACTTCGATGCCCGGTTTCACCGCCGGTTTTTTCACCGCCGCCGGGCGCGCCGGGGCGCTGCTCTGGGCGAGCAGAGCCAGGGGGAGGAGCAGCAGAAGTAGGATCAGTCGCATGGCGGCGGCGCTTTCGGGGCTGAAATGAGATGCCGACAAGCTTAAGCCGGAATCCCGGATTCGCCGGGGGCGCTGACGAAGAAGAACGGCTCAGCGGCGCTAATGTGCGAACGAACAAGGGGAGCGACAAGCATGGAAGTGAAAGACTGGATCGACTCGCTGCGGCGTCCTGCCACGCGGGCCTCGGCGCGCCGTCACCTGGAAGTCAAGGAAGAGGCTGGCGCCGTCGCCGCGGCCCTGGCCGCGCTGCTGGCCGACGAAGCCTCCGGCGACAACGCCGTCTGGGCCGCGGCACAGATCGCCGTTGCCCGCCGCCTGACCGAGCTGATTCCGGCGCTGGCGGCGCAGATCGAGCGGCGCACCGGCCTGCGGATGGAGCTGGTCGGGGCTCTCGAGGAGCTCAGCGGCTGCCGCTACGGCGCCGAGGCGGACTGGCCGGCTCTGCTCGCCTCGCCGCCGCTCAGCCGCCGCCTCGCCAGCCTGCTCGAACTCAAGCCCGGCTGCGCCGAGATCCAGATCGAGACCCTCCGCCTCCTTGCCGTGCTCAAGCTTCCTGGCGAGCGCACCCAGCTGGTCGAAGTGGTCGAGACCGAAAGCGGCGGCCTCCGGATCGAATCTTCCTGCGGCGCCGGACGCCACGACGCCGTCGCGATCGAAAGGCTGAGCCAGCAGATCCCCTTCGCCGAGCTGTGGATCGACCCCGTCGGCCAGGTCCACATGATGGCAGAAACCGACGCCGGCACCGATGACGCCGCCGCGGCCGAGCTGGTCCGCCGGGTCGCCGCCATCTCCGACACTCTTGAACTGCAACTGACCGGAAAGGATGATCTTTGAACATGTCCAGCAAAGCCCCCGAACTCCTGCACGCCGTCACCGTCCACACCTCCTCGGACACCGGCTACGTCCTGGAAGAGCTCTTCCCCTCGGTCGAGCTCTTCACCTCGTCCTACTTTGACCGAGACGACAACATCGCCCGTCTAAGCCTCTACTTCGAGGATCTTGAGGAGGCTCGCGCCACCCAGGCCTTGATTCTCGAGCACTTGCAGCAGTGGAAGGAGGACTTCGAAATCGGCCCCTGCGAAGTGGTCTTGGAGGAGGTCAAGAAGCAGGACTGGTCGGAATCCTGGAAGGCCTTCTTCCAGGTCAGCAAGGTTTCCGAGCGCCTGGTGATCAAGCCTTCCTGGGAGAAGTACGAGGCCCAGCCCGGCGAAGTGATCATCGAGATCGACCCGGGCATGAGCTTCGGCACCGGCAACCACGGCACCACCAAGGCCTGCCTGCAGTTCATCGACGCCGCCCGCAGCGACGCGCCGCAATCCTTCCTCGACATCGGCACCGGCTCCGGCATCCTCTCGATCGCCGCCGCCAAGCTCGGCTGCGCCCCTGTCGACGCCTTCGACTACGATGAAGACTCGGTCCGCTGCGCCAAGGAGAACCTCGAGCTCGCCAAGGTCGACCAGGCGGTCAACGCCTTCCACCAGGACCTCGCCGTCTACACGCCACCGCACACCTACGACCTGGTCGTCGCCAACATCCTCGCCACCGTCCTGATCGAGTTCGCCGACATCATCGTCACCACCGTGACCCGCGCGCCGGCGAGCCGTCTCATCGTTTCGGGCATCCTGACCGATCAGTACCCCGCAGTCCTCAAGGCCTTCGAAGCCCGCGGCTTCGTCGAAGTCGAGCAGCGCACCATCGCCGAATGGACCTCCGGCATCCTCCGCTTCGCTTGAGACCTGCCTCAGTCTCTAATCTAATCAAAAGGCGCCGTCGACTCGACGGCGCCTTTTGCCGGGCTGGGGACGGCCTCGGCTTCCCGGAATTTTCAGCGGTGGCGGGCTCTTTCGACCAAGAGGCAGCACAGGCTTTGGAAGTCGATGCCGGCCTGCTTCGCCGCCTTGGGCAGCAAGGAGGAGGAGGTGAAGCCAGGCATGGTGTTGCCTTCGAGCACGATGATGCGGTCGTCCTCGGCCCGCCAGATCATGTCGACGCGGAGCAGGTCGCGGGCGCCGAGGATGGCGTAGGTCTCTTCGGCAATTCTCTGCATCCGGGCCTGAACCGCTGCGGGCACGCGGGTCGGCGGGCAGTTGTATTGGGTCTGCCCTTGAGCGTAGGTGTATTTGGCATCGAAGTCGAATAGCTCTCCGGGAGGGATGATCTCGACCACGGTCAGCGCCTTGCCGTCGAGCAGGCCGACGGTGACTTCCGTGCCTTTGACGAAGTCTTCGAGCATCACGGCGGGGTCGACGGCGAAGGCCTTGTCGAGAGCGGCCGTGAGTTGCGCGGACTCCTTCACCAGAGTGAGGCCGACGGTGGAGCCCTGGGAGTTCGGCTTGACGATGAGAGGGTAGCTGAGGTCCGGCGGCATCGGCTGCTGGCGGGAGGTGAGGAGCCAGGAACGGGCGGTGTCGATGCCCTTGGCGGCAAGCTGGCGGCAGGTGGCGTGCTTGTTGATGGTCAGGCGGGAGCATTCAACGCCGCAGCCGACGTAGGGCAGACGGCGGGCTTCGAGGAGCGTTTGGACTTCGCCGTCTTCGCCCCATTCGCCGTGCAGGACCGGGAAGACCACTTCCGTCCCGGACGGGAAGGGCGGCAGCTCGCGGCCGACGCAATCGATCTCGGTCACCTGGTGGCCGGCCTGGCGTAATGCCTCGGCCACGGCGGCGCCGGACTTGAGCGAGATTTCGCGTTCGGTCGAAGGACCGCCTTTGAGGACGACGACGTTCATGATGGGAACCCTTAGATTTTCGGTGTTTGCGGCCGCGAATCTAGCACAAATTCGGAATTTGGTGCAGGACTTGGCAAATCTCCCGATCTCCCCGGCAAAGCCGGCCGAGAATCCCGACGTGAGCGCCCCGAAGCAAAGCTCCCTCAGCTGCAGGAATTCATCTTGGACGGCGGCTTGCTCTTGCCGAAAATCTTCACTTCCTGCTTGCGGAAAAAGGCGTCCCGCAGAAGCCTGGCCTCCGTCACCGATTTGGTGTTCAGACTCTGGCGGATGCGCTGCTTGGTCAGCGCCGTCGGATGCAGCGTGTAGTGAATGAACCAGGTTCCGTTGTTGTTCCACAGATGATGGTTGGGATTGCTGCTGTTCTTGCGGATCGATATGCCGCTCTGCCAATCTTGCGTCATCATGCCCTCCTCAGCGTTTCTCTTCTTTCCTTGAGCCTTCCAGACCTTTCTCAGCCAGCTCCCGAACGGGAGCCCGGTGACTTTGATTGACAATGCCCCGGATTTCATTGGCGGCAATTGCATAAATACCATTTTATAATGAAATTCTGCTAGATGCAGGTGCCAGGACTCCGAATTTCAACCTCGGACCCCCCCCCCTGGAAATTTTGCAGTAAATAATTTATTTAATTATTTTTGCATTAAATCATGATCTGGCATCATGAATCTTGTTTCCGAGTTGAGTGAGAGCGCCGCCTTGGCATCCAGGATATCTTCATAAATTCCTATCTTATTGAGATTCACGCCAAGTCATGCAGCCATCGCGGCTCTTCCCGGCCACCTCATCAATCCTTAGCGAGCCAGCTAGCTTTCAACTGCGGTTTGCGCGATAAAGTCATGCGACGCCCAACCCCATAGCCTGGAGACGCTGATGACCCCTCTCCTCCGGATTGCAATTCCTGCCTTGATCCTCGCCGCCTCCTGCCGCGACATTGAGCCGCCGCCACTGTCGCACCGGCTCGGACCCTCCGGCCATCCCGAGGATCTTCGCACCTTGAAGATCGGCGACGCCGCTCCAGACTTCGACCTTCCCGGCATCGACGGCAGGAACTGGCGCCTCAAGGATTTCGACCAGGCCGAGGTCCTGATGGTGCTCTTCACCTCCAACCATTGCCCCAGCTCGCACGGGATCGAGAAGCGTCTGCAGCGATTCCGCCAGGAGATGAAAGGCCGCAGCTTCGCTCTGGTCGCGATCAATCCCAATCACCCCGACGGTCTCAGCATCGACGAGCTCGGCTACGGACGCTTCACCGACTCCTTCGCCGACATGAAGCCCTATGCCGCCAGCAACGGCTGGGACTTCCCTTATCTCTACGATGGCGACGAACAGCGCAGTGCCCGAGCTTACGGATGTCTGGCCACGCCGCATGTTTTCGTCTTCGACAAGAACCGCCGCCTGCGCTATTCCGGGCGATTCGACGACTCTCCCTATGCCGACGAAAGCACGGTCCGTTCGCCGGACGCCCGTCGCGCCGTCGAAGCCCTGCTCGCCGGCAGGGCCGTTCCGGTGGAAACCACCCGGCCTCACGGCTGTTCGACAAAATGGCGAGAGAAGAAGACCAAGGCCCGCGCCGTCGAGGCCGCCTGGACGCAGCTGCCGGTTAGCATGGACAGCCTCGACGACAAGGCGGCAACGGCTCTCCGCTCCAATCCGACCCAGAAATATCGTCTGATTCATCTCTGGGCCACCTGGTGCGCTCCCTGCGTCAGAGAATTCCCCGAGCTGGTGTCGATCTCGCGCCAGTACGACATGCGCCGCAACTTCGAAGTCATCACGATCAGTCTCGACACCCCCCGGGATGCCGGCAAGGTCCTGGCCTTCCTGCAAAAGCAGGGAGCAGGAGTTTCGCCGCGGGTCCTCCCCGGGGTTCTGGACGAAGGAAGGAAAAGCAACCACTATCTTTATGCCGGCGCCGGGCAGGATGCCTTGGCGGCGGCGCTCGACCGGGAATGGCCAGGACCTGTCCCCCACACCCTGCTCGTCGCTCCTGGCGGCGAGATCCTCTGGCGGCACAACGGTCCGATCGAACGCGAGGCTGCATGCGAGGCGATCGTCAAGGCGCTCAAGCCTTATTACAGTCCCTGAACTGCAGCCATAAATCAGATCTTTGAGGGATGAAGGGGGCTCATCCGTCGGCCCGCCTCATTCCCGGTGTTTCAGGATCACCAGGCTGAGCGAGCCGACTCGGATGCCCCATTTTCGCATTTCGGTCTCGTTGATCAGGGTGTCGGGATTGACCAGGTACATGCGGTCGTCCATGCTCAGATCCAGGCTGCCGTCGCCGTAAGGGATGCGCAGGGTGTAGTCCATGAAGAAGGCGTTGCCGGCGGCGCGTCCGAGAGCGGTGCCGACGACGTCGCCGGCGCTGGCTTCGTAGGTGCCTTCGGGCAAGCGGCGGATCAGCCAGGTGCGCTGTTGTTTTTCTCCGTCATCGAAGAGAAAGGATTCGCTCAGCTTGATTCCAGATTCGGTTTTGACGCCGGTCATCTCGGCGTTGAAGCTGCGGATCTGCTGACCCGAGCGGTTTTTGACGATGCCGTGGGCGCTGAGCTTGCCGAGGAAGAATTCCTCGGGCAGCATCTTCGGCTGGAAGCGGGCGTTGTCTTCGACCTGGCGGAGGCTGCCGCAGGAGGCGAGGAGAAGGGCGGCAAGAAGCAGGATGAGATGGCGGCGCATGAGGACTCCTTTGGGGATGGATTCGAGATCGCGGCAGTGCAGTTTCCACAGGCTCAGCCAGAGCAGCCAGAGGGCGGCGTGGAGGCTGAAGCCGAGGAGGAGGGGCGCCTCGTAGCGGAAGGAGCACAGGGGCGAGGCGGCAAGATAAGCCAAGGGAGCGAAAGCGGCGAGCAGTAGCAGACGCACCCAGGTGGCGAGGAAAAACCGCATCGACAGATCCAGGGTGATCGGGAAGATCAGCCAGCAGCCGAGGAGGAAGAAGGGGAACTCGCCGCCGCTGCCGGCCAGTCCGCTGGCGAGCAGGAGCCGGTCGAGGCCGAAGCCGAAAAGGCCGAAGCTCAGGCAGGAGAACAGCGGGCGAGGCTCCGGATGCAGGCGGGCATGGATGGCGAGACAGATCGCTACGATCGCCAGGCCGGCCGGCGGAGGCAGAAGCATGCTGCTCCACCAGCCCAGCTGGTAAAGCGCGAGGTTGATCAGGATCGGTCTGCTGGGCATCTGGGGGGGGGTCTCCGCGGATAATTCGGCTTCTCGATTGTGAACTTACAGAAGCCGCAGGCTATATTCAGGCCTCCGCCCCAAACACGAGCCGACATGTCCGACCTCCCCGCTCAAGCCCCTGACCCTGAAGAATGGCTGCCGCTCTACGGCGACTATCTCTACCGCTATGCCTTGTCGCGCCTGCGCGACCGCGGCCAGGCCGAGGACGCGGTGCAGGAGACCCTGCTCTCCGCCTTCAAGGCGCGCGACCGCTACGACGGTCGGGTCGAGATGAAGTTCTGGTTGCGCGCCATCATGCGCAACAAGATCATCGACGTTCTCCGCAAGCGGGTCAAAGACTGCTCCTACGAAGACTTCCAGAAGGAGCCCGAGTCCCCGGGCTTTCTCGAACGCTTCACCGGCGTCCTGCCCGGACGGGTCGAAAGATGGACCTTCGACCCCCAAGTCGCCTGCGAGCGCAGCGACTTCTGGGAGCAGTTCAACCGCTGCATCGAAAAAGTCCCCGAGCCGGGACGCTCCCTCTTCATCATGCGCGAAATCGAGGAGCAGGATACCGAAGAAATCTGTAAGGAGATGAAGATTTCCGCGAATCATCTCTGGGTGATCATTCACCGGGTCCGCAAGGCCCTCAAGGCCTGCCTCAACAAGAATTATTCGAGACGACCGGAGTTCTGAGCATGTGGCGCTGCATCGACGTCGCGACCGCCTTGAAGGCCGGGAAATATCGGGACCTCAGTCCCTGGAAGCGCTTCTGGCTGCGCTGCCATGTCGTCTTCTGCTTCGTCTGCGGCAAGTACCACCGCGACCTGATGAAGAGCCAGGACATCGAAGTCAAGCTGCGCGACGAACCGGAGAGCTGCTGCCCTCACGCTCTTGATCCCGAACAGGCCGAACGCCTGAAGCGGCGTCTCGAAGCGGAGAGGCGGAAGTCGAAAGAGTGATCTCCTCGCCCAGCCGGCAGAGTCGTGACGGGTGTCGTTTCTTCCAGGCTTCCTCCACGATCGTAGAAGGGCTCCGGCTCGCCGAGCGCCGTCTGGCTCGTCGGGCTCTTGCCGCTCCTTCGTCAGGTCGTGATCCATGAAGTCCAGCGGCGTGAAGCCGAGTACGCAGTCGACGGCTTCAACAACATTGACGCCCAGGCGCAGTCCGACTCCCAGACTGAAGCTTGCATCGAGGCGGCAGCTGTTGGAATGGAAACGCCTCATTGCGACATCCACCAAGGAATCGACTTATGGCTTGGCAGGACTGACGGGGGCCATCAGCGCCGAGTCGAAGAAGCCGTCGAAACGACCGGGTTGGCAGTCGGGATTTGACGGGTCAGGCGGCAAGGGGGCGTCATCGCTGCTCCAGCTTGATCCGCAACCCGGCTGCTTTTTCAGGTTCAGCTTGGGGAAGCATTTGCAGGCCGCGTCAAAACTGATGACTTCCAGGGAGATGCCGACACCGCAAACGGTGGTGGCCTTCTCCGAGGAACGGCTGTAATCGCCTTTGTAGTAGATCATGTTGAAAACCGCCGGGATGCTCTGTCTTCCAGTTGGCGTCTCCACGGTCGAGCCTTGGGATTGCGAAGTGCTGAGATGGATGTTGTCGCGTTTTTCGCCGATCTGATGTCTTCCCGGGGAGAAGGGGTCGCCGTCGATCGAGTAGGAATAGGCGCCTTCCTCACTCAGCGGTGAATGAGGCTCCCAGATCAAGATCGTCATTTCGGTTCTTCCGGACGGCAGGGTTCTCAGCCACCACCTCTCATGAATCTTGCCCTCTTCGTCCCGGAGTTTGAAGTGATAAAGGGCGACTTCTTCCGCCGTGAGATCTGCGCTGAGCAGATGTTTTTGCATGCCGAGATCTTTCGCGAGGATGGGTTGCGTGGAGTCCAAGCGGATCAACTGCTGCGGAACTGGGGCGCAGGAGGCCAGGAGGCTGAGACTGCAGGCAATGACGAGCGGGGGGATGAGTCGCATCGATTTTCCTTGATTGACATGAGAGGCTCCAACCAAGATGGTGGCAAGGAAGGAGGAATGCAAATTTTTGACCAGAAAAAGCCAGCCAGGCCCCTGATGCCCGGCTTCAGCCGCCCTTCTTCCTGCCTTTTTTCGGCTTATCCTCGTCGCCGGCGCCGCTGTCGTCATCCTGGCCTGACTTGCCCCAGCGGGGCTCCTCCATGCCTTTTTCCCAGTCGAGGAAGAGCTTTTTCAGTTCGTCCAGCTTGGCTGCTTCGCTGGCGGCGAGGTCGTTCTTCTCCCCCAGGTCGGCCTTCAGGTTGTAGAGCTCAGGGTTTTTGTTGCGGTTCCACACCATCTTCCAGTCGCCGAGGCGGACGGCGGCAAGGCCTTTGCTGCCGCCGCTGCGCCAGAACAGGGGTCGCCCGGGCAGGCTCGGGCTGCTGCCGGTGAGGCGGGGGAGGAGGTTGATGCCGTCGAGGTTTTCCCGGGCGGGTTCGACGTTCTGGCCGGCGGCGGCGAGCAGGGTGGGGATGAAGTCGAGGCTGATGACCTGGTCGTCGAGGCGTTGCCCCGCCTTGATCCTGCCGGGCCAGCGGAAGATCATCGGGACGCGGGTGCCGCCTTCATAAAGAGTTCCCTTGCCTTCGCGGATCGGGCCGTTGTCGGCGCCGACGTGGATCTGGCCGCCGTTGTCGTTGGTGAAGATGACCAGGGTGTCCTCTTCCAAACCTTGCTCCTTCAGGCAGGCTGTGATCCGCCCGACGTTCTCGTCAAGGGCCTTCATCAGGCCGATGTAGTTGGCGCGGCCGCCTTTCACCGGCAGGCCCTTGACGAAGTCCTCATCTTCCTTGCGCGGCTGCAGGGGGCCGTGTACGGCGGTGAAGCTGACGAAGAGGAAGAAGGGTGTGTCCTTGTTGCTCTTGATGTAGTCGCAGGCGAGTTCGCCGAAGCGGTCGGTGACGTAGCCGGTCTCCGCCAAGGGGCTGCCGTTGTGGGTGATCACCTGGTCCTTGCTCGGCTTGGCCAGGGGATGATAGCTCCGGGCGCCTTGCAGCAGGCCGTAGAAATCGCCGTAGCCGCGTTTCCCCGGGTGGTAGGCTTCGGGGTAGCCGAGGTGCCATTTGCCGATCAGGGCGGTGTCGTAGCCGAGGTCGGCGAGGCGGTCGGCCATGGTCTTCTGCTTGATGTCAAGACCGCCCTGGAAGCCGGGAGGCAGGTTGTTGTCATGGCCGAAACGCTGCTGGTAGCGGCCGGTCTGAAGCCCCGCACGGCTAGGCGAGCAGACGCAGCCGGAGACGTAGGCCTGGGTCATCACCGCACCTTGCGCCGCCAGTTTGTCGAGGTGCGGCGTCATTTTCGCGATGTCGGCGGCAGGATGCGGCTGGAAGCCGAAATCTGCCCAGCCGGCATCGTCGCTGAAGAGGATGACGACGTTCGGGGGGCGCTTGGCGGGAGCAGGATTGGCTTCTTCGGCGACAAGCTGGTGACACACCAGAAAGAGGGTGGCGAGGCTTCGGAACATGTGAATCTCCATGATGTGGGGTCATCATGTGATGAAGCCGGTCCGCATCTAGGTTACGCCCAGGAGATGATTTTGACTCCACCGGCTCAAGGCTTGTAAGTTCCGCGCGAGAAGGCCGTATCTTCAGCAAGCACAAAGGAGGGGCACTTGAACAGGGATTGGCAGGGACGCAGGATTTGGCTGACAGGCGCCAGCTCGGGCATCGGCGCGGCGCTGGCCGAGCGTCTGGCAAAGGAAGGCGCCCAGCTCTTCCTCTCCGGCCGCAAGCGCGCCGCCCTCGAGGCTCTCGGCTGCGGCGAAGTCCTGCCTTTCGACATCCGCAGCCCGCAAGGATGGAATGAGGCCGCCGCCGCGATCGAAAAGAGCGGCGGCATCGACGACTTCCTCCACTGTGCCGGCGACTGCCAATACGTCGATGGTCGCGACTATCGCGCCGCCCCCTACCGCGAGCTGATGGAGACCAATTTCCTCAGCCTCGCCGAGGGCTTGCCCGAGGTGCTGCCTCTGCTCCGCCGCGGAGACTCGCCCCGCCTGATCCTGGTCAGCTCCTGCGCCCCCTGGTTCGCCTTTCCCCGCGCCTCCGCCTACAACGCCTCGAAGGCCGCGCTCACCGCCTTCGGCCGCTGCCTGCGCGCCGACCTCGCCGCCGAAGGGCTCGAAGTGGCGCTCATCCACCCCGGCTTCGTCCACACGCCGCTCACCGCCAAGAACGACTTCCCGATGCCCTTCGCCATCTCCGCCGAAGACGCCGCCGCCCGCATCGAACGCGGCCTCCGCCAAGGCCGTCGCGAAATCGAATTCCCCCGCCGCTTCACCTGGTCGCTGCGAATCCTCTCCTGCCTGCCGCAGAGGGTGCAGGATGCGATCTCCGCAAAACTTGTTCGGCCTCGTGATCTTAACTCTTAACTCTTAACTCTTAACTCTTAACTCTTAACTCTTAACTGCCCATGAAACACATCGCCATCATCGGTTCCGGCATCTCCGGTCTCAGCGCCGCCTGGCGCCTCAAGGACCAGTGCCGCGTCAGCGTCTACGAAGCGCAGGAGCGTCTCGGCGGCCACACCCACACCCACGCCGTCAGCGACGCCGCGGGCAAGACCCTGGCGGTGGATTCGGGCTTCATCGTCTTCAACGACTGGACCTACCCGCGCTTCATCGCCCTGCTCAAGGAGCTCGGCGTCGAATCGCAGCCCTCCGACATGAGCTTCGCGGTGAAGTGCGAGCGGACCGGGCTGGAGTACAACGGAACTTCGCTCAACACCCTCTTCGCGCAGCGCTCCAACCTGCTCAAACCCTCCTTCTGGGGCATGGTGCGCGACATCCTCCGCTTCAACCGCGAAGGCACCGAGTGGCTCAAATCCGCTCCCGCCGACGCGGCCGACACCCTCGGCGACTTCATCGCCCGCCACCGCTTCTCGCCGCTCTGCGTCGACAAATACATCCTGCCGATCACCGCCGCCATCTGGTCGGCTTCGCCCAGCGACGTGCTGAAGATGCCGCTGCGTTTCTACCTGCGCTTCTGCGCCAACCACGGCATGCTGTCGGTCGACGAACGGCCGGTGTGGCGGGTGGTCAAGGGCGGCTCGAAGAGCTATGTCGAGAAGATCCGCGCCGCCCTGGGCGAGGGCGTCTTCCGTCTCGCCGACCCGGTGCTGTCGCTGCGCCGCCTGCCCGAAGGCGGCGTCGAGGTCACCTCGAAGAGCGGCGTCGCCCGCTACGACGGCGTGGTCATCGCCTGTCACAGCGACGAGGCGCTCAAGCTCTGGGGCGAGCACGCGACGCCGCTCGAGCGGGAGATCCTCGGCGCCCTGCCCTACCAGCGCAACGAGGCGGTGCTGCACCGCGACGCCTCGCTGATGCCCAAGCGCCGCCTCGCCTGGGCCGCCTGGAACTACCACGTCCTCGCCGCCGAGCGCCCGGTCGAAGGCCCGGTCGCCCTCACCTACAACATGAACATCCTGCAGAGCCTGCCGAGCGACGAAACCTGGCTCGTCACCCTCAACAACAGCGCCGCCATCGACCCGGCCAAGATCGTCCGCAAGATCGAATACCACCACCCCGTCTTCACCCTCGCCGGCATCCGCGCCCAGGAGCGCTGGAACGAGATCTCCGGTCCCGCCGGCGTGCACTACGCCGGCGCCTACTGGCGCTTCGGCTTCCACGAAGACGGCTGTTTGAGCGGGGAACGGGCGGCGGAGCAAGTATTGCCCTGAACTCTACAAAAATCAGTCGGATCGGTCGGATTTGCCCGATCTTCCGCAGTGGCTCCAACTTTAAACCTTAAACTTTAAACTCATTCCATGCTCAACTCCATCGCCCACGGTCGCGTCCGACATGTCCGCCTGGGAGCGCGTCCCCGGCGCTTCAGCTACGCCATGACCATGAGCCTGGTCGATGTCGAGCGGATCGGCGAGATGTTCTCGGTGCCGCCGATCGCCGGCACTTCGTGGAGCGTTTGTTCCTTGCGCCGCCGCGACTATCTCGCCGATGCCGACGGCCGGCGCGTCGGCGATTTGAAGGAGGCGGTGCTGCACCGCGTCCGCGAGCTCGGTTTTGCGCCGCCCGCCAAGGCCCAGGTCTTCCTCCTCACCATGCCGGCTTCACTCGGCTACGGCTTCAATCCGGTGAGCTTCTACCTCGTCCTCGACGAGACCGGCAAGGCGCGGCTGCTGCTCGCCGAGATCACCAACACCCCCTGGGACGAGCGCCACAGCTATTGCCTGCCTTTCGATGACAGCGGTTGCCGGGTGCACGAGTTTTTCACCAAGGCCTTCCACATCTCGCCCTTCCAGCCGATGGGCCAGCAGTACGAGTGGTCGCTGCGTCTGCGTCAGGACCACATCCAGATCCACATGCGCAACACCCAGGACGGCGCCTGCGTCTTCACCGCGACGATGGATCTCGCCTTGACTCCCGCCACCCGCTGGATCCAGGCCTGGGCGGCGATCCGCCATCCCCTGATGTCGCTGCGTGCCGCCTTCGGCATCTACCTGCAAGCCGCGATCCTGTGGTGCCGGGGCTTCAAGTTTTATGACCATCCGTAAAAAGATGAAACGGTGAAGGTAAGGAATTGTATCTCAATAAATAAATTAGAATAGAATCATAATGTACGATGGCCGATTATTATTTAGGGCGCCCATCTAGTAAAAATAGTCCCTGAATATGCGAGTCTATATTTCGCTGAAAATCACGCTCTTCACAAATACGCTCGTGGGATCGACGGCTCGTCCAAGATCTGCCTATCGAAAGCCGGAACATGAGATCGCAGGATGACCATGTGATACTGACAGTCCGATGTCCATTAAATTTTTCATAACTTGGTGCAGTTGTAACATGAAAATGGGCAAGTGATGTGAACGCGAATAGCTGACTCGCGTACGGCTGGATCTGCAGATGCTGAACTGCACGAATCATTGGTTGCCAATTTTCATTTAACTGATACCTCTGAAATTCTTGATAAAAATCGATAAATCCTGGATGTTGTAATTGTGCCCACATTCGAAAGATCCTAATAGGTTTAGAGACATTAGCCTAGATCTGGATTACCTGCAGGCGGCGATCCTGTAGTTTTACAAAGACTGTGCCATGTTTCACGCGAACACAACCCGACCGAGGGCTTTGCCTCAAACCATGTTGAGACTCGTGGTAGCGACTGCAGTAAACTGGATTGTCGAGCTGGCGCTCCCAGCCAACAGATCGTCTTCCATCCGTGAGGAATTTCTTCAAGCGGCTTCGCGAATTGCTGTGTGACGGCAAAAATGCAGACAGCAAAAATTTCGCCTTTCGAGGGTTCACGACACTCAAACACCACATCAAACCCCTGGGGCACGGGAAGATCCGCAAAGGCATAGCTGGAAAAGAAACACTCTTCCGCTTTTGCTTCTTGCGGAAGGCCGCTCTTCACCTTCGAAAACACTTCTTCCGTAAGTGCACCTTCAAGTAGGAGCGCTCTTTCATGAATTGGGACTGTAGATTCAGATCGCATTGTTTGCCTAGTGGATGGGGTGGACAAGAGATTGCCGGTAAACATCGTTACCGAGCCCGACTTTGACATACCCACTCTTTGTCATTTGTTGGCCAATCAAAGTAGTTGTTGGTTTCAAGCTAGCCGTTCATCTGCGCCTGCAAAGCCCCGCCGCCTCCGCGATTCGCTTGACACCGTACTCGATACCTATCGATATCTATCGATGTCTATCGAGGGTGGCCCTGCCGCGACTCCGCCTCCTGCACAGAATGCTCTCCCTGGGAGCGCCGGCTGCCGGCCGGTTGAGTTCTGCAGGCCGAGCCACAGCGGATGTGGGCATCCGTGCTCCCAGGATTTAAGGCTTCCGGTTTTGCCGCAGCATGTCGCGGTTGCCAGTTTTGAGCATCGCCATGGTGTCGGTCGAGAGAAGACAGCAGGGATTCTTCCTGATTGTCACTTGCAAGTGGCGGCGGAGCTCGCAAGGTGGCGGGAAACAGGGAGCTGCCATGGCCAAGAAGAGACGTGTCGACGAATTGCTGGTGGAACGGGCCCTCGCCGAGGATGTCGAGGAAGCCCGCCGCCTGGTGATGGCCGGCAAGGTCCGCACCGGTCCGGACACTCTCGTCGCCCGCGCCTCCGATCTTCTTCCGGAGGACAGCCCGCTCCAGGTCGAGCTTCCCTGCCCTTACGTCAGCCGTGGGGCCTTCAAGATTCTCGCAGCCCTTGAACGCCTCGCGCCCGATCTCAGCGGGCGCGTCGCCATCGATCTTGGAGCCTCGACCGGCGGCTTCACCGACTTGCTGCTGCAGAAAGGCGCCCGGCGGGTGTTTGCGGTCGACGTTGGCAGCGGCCTGCTGCATTGGAAGCTGCGCGGGGATGCGCGGGTGACGGTGCTTGAGGGGGTCAATGCCCGCCGCCTCGACGCGGCGCAGGTTGACGAGCCCTGCCAGGTTTTGACTTGCGATGTCGCCTTTATCTCGGCCACCGCGGTGCTGCCCGCGGCGGCACCCTTCCTGGCTCCTGGGGCTCTCGCCTTCGTCCTGGTCAAGCCCCAGTTCGAAGTCAGTCGCGACAAGGTCGGTGACGGCGTCATCCGCGATCCGGCGATACGGGAGGAGGCGATTCTCGGGGTCCTCGGCTTCTGCCATGAACAGCTTGGCTGGGAGCTGGTGGAGCGCAGCCCCTCGCCCTTGAAGGGGCCGAAGGGCAACGTCGAGGAAGTCGCCGTCTTCCGCATCGCCGGGAATCCTCCAGCGGCCTCGACTTCGCCGAGCTCGAGTTTGGCAAGTCTCCGATGACAGTGCAGATTGTGAGGGAGCACCGAGGAGACCGCAGATGGCCACATCCCCCCACACCCGTCTCACCCTGCTGCAGCGCATCCGCAGCGGCGATGAAGGCGGCTGGCTGGAGTTCTACGAGCTCTATCGTCCCTTGATTCTCTGGCTGGCCCGCCGTCGAGGCCTGCGTGACCAGGAGAGCTGCCAGATGCTGGTGCAGGCGGTGATGCGTCATTTCGCCAGTGCCGAATGGTCGCACGATCCGGAGAAAGGGCAGTTCCGCTCTCTTCTTCTCCGCATCACCTCCTTCAAGATCCACGAGGTTCTGCGCGAGCTGCAGCCGCTGCAGTCGCGGCAGTTGACCGGCAGGGATGCGGCGGAGGCGATCCCGGCCGGCAAGCCGATGGAGCAGATCGAGGCGCCGCCGGCAGACACCGACGAACACCAGGAGAGTCTCGATCGAGGCTTGGAGATCCTGATGGCGGATGAAGACGTCGACCCACGCCACCTCCAGGTGCTCCTCCTCTCCCTCGAGGGCCTTAGCCTGATCCAGATCACCGAACGCACCAAGCTCGGCCTTTCCAACGTCAAGATCATCCGCCACCGCCTGCTGGCCCGCCTGAAGCAGATCGTTGGCGAGTGCCTGTGAGCGAAGCCGGGCCCTGTCTCGATCTCGAGCGTCTGCTGGCGCTCTCCTGCGGCGCCGCGCTGCAGCTCCCTGAGCTCCAACATCTCCAGCGCTGTCCGGAATGCGCGGCGCAATTGCAGGAGCTGCGCGACGACGAGGCCCAGCTGGCGTCGATGCGTCGCCCCGCCGCGACGCAAGGGGATTTCGGGGAATACCGGATACTCAAGGTCCTGGGGGAGGGTGGGATGTCGCGGGTCTACTCCTGTTGCGATTCCAGCGGCCAGCCGGTCGCGGTCAAGGTCTGCCGCGAGCCGCGTCTGCAAGCCTATTTCGAAGCCGAGGCCAGGCTGCTCTCCCGCTGTCTTGAGGAGCAGATTCCGGGCATTCTTCCTCTTCTCGGCAGCGATCTTTCCGGCCTTCCCGCCTACCTGGTCCTGCCGATCTGCGCCGGTGGCACACTGGCTGAGAAGCTGGCCAAGGAGCGGCGTTTCGCGCCGCGCCAGGTCTGGCAGCTGGCCAAGCGCCTCGGCGCCGCCCTCGCCGGCCTTCAGCGTGTCGGCATCGTCCACGGCGACCTGAAGCCGGAGAACATCCTGCTCGACGCCCGCGGCGAAGCGTGGATCGCCGACCTCGGCACCGCCCGGCAGGTCCGCCGTCAGGAGGAAGAGGCGGAAGCCCTCCGCACCGGAACCCGACCCGAGGCGATCACCGCCGCCTACATGTCTCCGGAACAGGCGCGCGGCGGCTCTGCCAGCTCCGCCTCCGACGTCTTCTGCCTCGGGCTCATCCTCTACGAGGCGGCCAGCGGCCGTCACCCCTGCGGCGAAGGCACCAACTGGGAAATCGTCTCGAGGATGCTCGCCAGCCCCATCCCCGAGCTCGCCAAGGTCGCCCCTCAAATGCCTCAAGGCCTGGCGGAATTCATCATGTCCTGCCTGGAGAAGGATCCTCGCCGGCGTCCGCCCGCCGCCACTCTCGCCCGCCTGTCGCCGAAACTTCTGGCGCCTCCGGGCCTGTGGCGCCGCAGCCGTCTCTTGCGACTCTCCGTGTACGCACTCTTGTCGGTACAGGCGCTGGTTCTTCTCGGAATCATCATCTCCCAAGGACTGCGAGAGGACGCCGCGCCGGCCGCGGCTCCTCCCGCCGCTGCGCCGGGACGAAGCCCCAAGACCAGCGAGCCCAAGCCTCCCAAACGGAGCAAGGAAGTCTACGTCACCGCGCTGAACCGCAAGGACCTGTCGATGATGGCGGCCTCCCTGGGGCTGGCTGAAAAGGATCTTCAAGGTGTGACGATCAAGAAGAACGCCTACCAGCATTATCTCGCCTTCCGCAATCAGGATCACATCCGCATCCTGGTCTGGGACAACAAGGAGTGGCAGAAGATCGCCGATTTCCGCTGCACCGACACTCTCTACGTCGAACTCCAGCCGAAGGCTCCGTTCGCCGAATTCCTGGTCTTCCGGGAAGGCGCTTACTGGCGTTTCAAGAGAGAGAAGAAAGGGCTCGACATCAACCGCCTCAGCCGCTGCAAGGCTCCGCCCGACGATATGGAGCTGCTCTTCCCCCCGAGAACTTGAGGGGCTTTGCCCTGGCTGCCTGTCAAGCGGCCTGATCCCGCTTTCGAGCCGCCCGGAATTTTTCGCAATTTCTTATCGCCGCTGAACCCGCAGGGAACCCGATGCATCCACTCCGGTCATTAACGGCCATGAACAATGGAGACTGCCCATGATCACACTTCCGCTCTGGCTCATTTTCGCGGCGAATCCGCCGCCTCCTCATCCCGCCGAAGCGCCGCTGCCCGAAAAGATCGAATTCAACAAGCACATCAGGCCGATCTTTTCGGACACCTGCTTCCACTGCCACGGCCCCGATGCCCATGAGGCCAAGGGAAAGCTGCAGCTCCACGATTTCCTCCACGCCACCAAACCGCTCGATAGCGACGCCAGCCTGCGCGCCATCGTTCCCGGCAAGCCGGAGGACTCGGAGGCACTGAAAAGGATCTTCTCGGACGATCCCGACGAGCTGATGCCGCCTCCTGACTCTCACAAGGTCCTGAGCGAGCGTCAAAAGGAGCTGGTCAAAAAGTGGATTTCGCAAGGCGCCACTTACCAAGACCATTGGTCCTACCAGAAAGTCGTCCGTCCCGCCGCGCTCCCTGCGCAGACCGCCAAGGCCGCTGACCTCTTGATCGCCAAAGGCCTCAAGGAGGCCGGCATCGCCGCCAGCCCCGCCGCCAGCCGCGAGCAGCTCATCCGCCGCCTCGCCTTCGACCTCACCGGCCTGCCGCCGAAAGCGGCCCTGCTGAAGAAATACCTCGCCGACCAAGCCCCCGACGCCCTCGATCGCTGCGCCGACGAGCTCATCGCCGCGCCGGCCTTCGGCGAACGCCTCGCGGTGCATTGGATGGACGTGGTCCGCGCCGCCGGCACCGCCGGCTTCCACGGCGACCAGGATCAGCCCCTCTCGCCCTACCGCGACTACATCATCCGCGCCTTCAACCAGGACAAGCCCTTCGACCAGTTCACCCGCGAACAGCTGGCCGGCGACCTGCTCAAGGACGGCGACGAAGACGCCCGCATCGCCTCCTGCTACAACCGCCTCAACGCCCAGACCAAGGAAGGCGGCGCCCAACCCGGCGAATACCTCGCCAAATACCAGGCCGACCGCGTCCGCAACACCGCCCAGGCCTGGCTCGGCTCCACCCTCGGCTGCGCCGAATGTCACAACCACAAGTACGACCCCTTCACCCAGAAGGACTTCTACGCCTTCGGCGCCTTCTTCGCCGACCTCGAGGACGTCGGCGTCTACAATGTCGACATCTTCGGCAAGAACTCCGGCAACAACGACTCCTTCCAGCCTGAATTGATCGCCGGTCTGCCCAAGGCCGAGGCTCAGGTTCAGGAGAAGCTCTGGGCCGTACGCAAGAACCAATTGGCCGCCACCCGCGCCGCGGTGAAAAAGGCCGGTACGCCCTGCCCGATCGAGACCATCAAGGCCGACGAAGGCTCGGTCTTCGCCGTCCAGCCCGATGGCTCGGTCCTCGCCGGGAAAACCGCCGCCGGCACCGAGAACCTGCACTTCTCGGCCAGCCTGCCCGCCGGCACCCGCTACCTCCGCCTGCGCTTCAAGCCCCTGCCCGGCGGCAAAGGCCATTCCTTCGCCCCGGACGGCAACTTCTACATCCACCGCTTCGCCGTCAAAAACGCCGAAGGGAAGCCCCAGGCGGTCGCCGCTTACGCCGCCGATGCCTGGAACCCCAGCTTCCACCCCAATCACTTGCAATCCGCCGGCCAGGCTCACCACTCCTACGGATGGAGCCCAGGCCCCGAAATGCCCGGCGAAGATCACGTCCTCCTCGTCGAGCTGAAGAAGGAGCTCGGCGGCAAGGTGGAATTCCTGCTGGAATGCAACTCCTCCCTGTCGCAGCAGATCCCGGTTCATTTCAGCCTCGAGTGCTCACCAGCCGACGAAACCTACAAAAACGCCCGGGCCGAGCTCGACAAGACCGAATCCGAACTCAGCGGCTTCCGCAAAAAGGGCGGCGTCCCGGTGATGAATTCCCGCAGCGTCGAGCCCCGCCAGGTGCGCCTGCTCAACCGCGGCAACTGGATGGACCTCAGCGGCGAAGTGATGCAGGCCGCCCCGCCCGCCTGCGTCCCCCCCGCTCTCCCCGCCGCGAAAAAACTCAACCGCCTCGACCTCGCCGAGTGGATGCTCAGCTCCGAAAATCCGCTCACCGCCCGCGTCTTCGTCAACCGCATCTGGGCCCTCTACATGGGCGCACCTTTGAGTGCCAAGGCCGGCGACTTCGGCTCGCAAGGCGAATTCCCCTCCAACCCCGAGCTGCTCGATCTGCTCGCCGCCGACTTCATGAAGGACTGGTCGGTGAAGAATCTCGTCCGCGCCATCGTCCGCACCGAGGCCTACCGCCGCTCCTGCGCCGCCACCCCGGAGCAGCTCGCCGCCGACCCCAAGAACCGCCTCTATGGACGCCAAAGCCCGCGCCGCCTCGAGTCGGAGTTCATCCGCGATCACGCGCTGGCCCTCTCCGGCCTCCTCGTCGATGTCAGCGGCGGCCGCGCCAGCTACCCCTACCAGCCCGCCGGCTTCTACGCCTCGCTCAACTTCCCCACCCGCGAATATCCGGTCAGCCAGGACGACCAGCAATGGCGCCGCGGCGTCTACATGCATTGGCAACGCACCTTCCTCCACCCCTTCCTGCAGAACTTCGACGCCCCCAACCGCCAGGACTGCACGCCCCTGCGCGCCCGCTCGAACACCCCGCTGCAGGCCCTCTCCCTCCTCAACGACCCGCAGTTCGTCGAGGCCGCCAGCTTCTTCGCCCAGCGCATCGAACGCGAAGCCCATGGCGACGATGAAACGCGCATCCGCTGGGCGGTGAAGCTCGCCCTCGGTCGCGAGGCCGCGCCCGACGAAGTCGCCGCGCTCCTCAAGGTCCGCCAGCTCGATCTGGCGTCCTACGCCAAGGATCCCGCGGCCGCCGCAAAACTCCTCGGCGCCGGCATCGCCCGTCGCCCCTGGGACGCCGATGCCGCCAGCGTCGCCTCCTGGACCGGCGTCGCCCGCGCCCTGATCAACTCCAGCGAGTTCATCACCGTCTATTGAATTCAAAATTCAAAAATCAAAATTCCAGATGAGCACAGGAGCAAAATTAAAGACTCAAAATTGAAGATGAAAACAGATCTTCTTCCGTTTGAATCTTGAATTCGCCCTCCGCCCTCCGCCCTCATTCTTGAATCTTGAATCTTGAATCTTGAATCTTGAATCTTGAATCTCCGAAGGAGCCCCCATGAACCGCCGTCACTTCCTTTCCGCCTCCGCCCTCGCCGCTTGCGGCACCCTCTTCACCGGCAGCGCCTTTGCCGCTGACGTCGGGCGTGGCCGGCGGCCCGGCTTTCTGAAGCAGCCGCACCACGCCGCCAAGGCCAAGCGGGTGATCTACCTGTACATGTCCGGCGGCCCCTCGCAGTTCGAGAGTTTCGACTACAAGCCGATGCTGGAGAAGATGGATGGCAAGCCGATGCCCGCCTCGGTGACCGCCGGGCAGCAATTGGCCCAGATCCAGGGGCAGAAGCTCAACTGCTTCGGACCCCGTTTCAAGTTCGCCAAGCACGGCCAGTCCGGCATCGAGATCTCCGACAAATTTCCCGAGCTCGCCAAGGTCGCCGACGAGCTTGCCGTGGTGCGTTCGCTCTTCACCGACCAGATCAACCACGACCCCGCCAACACCCTCCTGAACACCGGCTCAATCCTGCCCGACCGTCCCTCGATGGGCTCGTGGATCGACTACGCCCTCGGCGCCGAGTGCGACGATCTTCCCGGCTTCGTCGTGATGGAATCGGTGAAAGGCGGCCAGGGCCAGCCGCTCGCCGGCCGCTACTGGGCCAGCGGCGCCCTGCCCGGCGTCCACCAGGGCGTCAAACTTAATAGCAATGGTCCGCTGGTGCATTTCTCCGGCAATCCCGCCGGCGTCGCCAAGGAGCAGCAGCTCGCCGTAGCCGCGGCATCCGGCGTCCTCAACCGCCACGCCGCGGCCGAGTGGGCCGACCTCGAAGCGGTGACCCGATCGCAGCAGCTCGAGATGGCCCTGCGCATGCAGGAGTCGATTCCCAAGCTGGTCGATTTCAGCAAGGAACCGCAGTCCACCCTCGACCTCTACGGATGCAAACCCGGCGACGGCAGTTTCGCCTCCAACTGCCTGATGGCCCGCCGCCTGGTCGAGAAGGGATGCCGCTTCATCCAGCTCTATCACCGCGACTGGGACCACCATGGCAACATCTCCGGCCAGTTCCCGGTGCTTGCCGGCGCCGTCGACCGCGGCATCTACGCCCTGATCACCGACCTGAAGCAGCGCGGCCTTTTGGAGGACACCCTGATCGTCTGGAGCGGCGAGTTCGGCCGCACCCCGATGTCGCAGGGCGGCGATGGCCGCGACCACCACATGAAATGCTTCAGCGGCTTCATGGCCGGCGGCGGCGTCAAGGGCGGCACCACCCACGGCTCCAGCGATGAATTCGGCTTTGCGCCGGCGGAGAATCCCCATCACATCCGCGACTGGCACGCCACCATCCTGCATCAGCTCGGACTCGATGAATCCCGTCTGACCGTCAAGCTCGACGGCCTCGACTGGAAGCTCACCGGCGTGGAGAAGGCGCGGGTGATCAAGGCGATCCTGAGTTGATGAGATGAGCGGCAAAGCTCCACGACTCCTTGGGCGGCAACCTGGCAAATCGGGATCTATCCGGATTGCCGCTCTTCGTGGCTATCAACTGGTTCGGATGGTCATCCTGCCTTAGGCGTCTTGATGCTTACTGCCTTGCGTTGCAACCTTCAACTATCGACCTGAGTTTTCCAGCTTGAATTGTCTCCTGAAAACCGCTGTTGAGCAACAGAGCCGGGTTGAAAGGTTGAAAGGTTGAAACGCAAGGCATTGAACAACATGAGTTAGCGACTATTTGACGCGGACAGGAGAGCTTTCCTATCAGAGGTCATTCCGACGGATCACCGAATAAGCTAAGCTATTGCTGTTGCAGCTAATCCTTCCAACCTTTCAACTCATTTATCCTCGATTCCGAAGTTGAAGCTGTGAGTCAGCCTTCAGTCTTGGATGTTAAATCTTTGATTTTGTTCGCGTTCTGTTGAATCTTGAATTTTGAATCTTGAATCGGATTCCCGAGCTGAGCCCAAGCTCAGCTTCGGAATCCAAGTTTATCCATCCTGTTCGTGCGACTGCCGTTGATTCGATTCATTCGATTCCTTGCCGCGACCGCAGTTTCCTGGATCATCTTTTGTTATCTCACATCACATATTGTTGGTTCTGCAATTTCTCCCCGAGGCTAGGCTTGTCTTGGAACGCTCGCACATCCCAACCCCAGAGGAGAGATCATGATCTACCCGATGCCCGGCCAGCCTGGTGCCAAAGTCCAGTTCAAAGCTCAATACGGCAACTTCATCGGCGGCGAGTGGCTGCCGCCCCGCAGCGGCCAACATCTCAAGAACATCACACCGATCACCGGCCTCCCCTTCTGCGAAGTTCCTCGCTCCGGCGCAGCGGACATCGAGCTGGCGCTCGACGCCGCCCACGCCGCCTTCGGCAAATGGGGTAAGACCTCGGTCGGCGAAAGAGCCGCCATCCTCAACAAGATCGCCGATCGGATGGAGCAGAACCTCGAGGTCCTCGCCTACGCCGAAACCGTCGACAACGGCAAGCCGATCCGCGAGACCCTCGCCGCCGACCTGCCCCTGGCGATCGACCACTTCCGCTACTTCGCCGGCTGCATCCGGGCCCAGGAAGGCTCGCTCGGCGAGATCGATGGCGACACCATCGCCTACCACCTCCACGAACCCCTGGGCATCGTCGCCCAGATCATCCCGTGGAACTTCCCGATCCTGATGGCAGCGTGGAAACTCGCCCCCGCCCTCGCCGCCGGCAATTGCGTCGTCCTCAAACCCGCCGAGTCGACCCCGGTCAGCATCCTCGTCCTGATGGAGCTGATCGCCGATCTCCTGCCGCCGGGCGTCGTCAACATCGTCAACGGCCTCGGACGCGAAGCCGGCCTGCCGCTGGCCACCAGCAACCGCATCGCCAAGATCGGCTTCACCGGCTCGACCAGCACCGGACGCCTGATCATGCAGTCGGCGGCGCAGAACATCATTCCGGTGACACTCGAGCTCGGCGGCAAGTCGCCGAACATCTTCTTTGCCGATGTCGCCGATCAGGACGACGCCTTCTTCGACAAGGCGGTGGAGGGCTTCGTCCTCTTCGCCCTCAACCAGGGCGAGGTCTGCACCTGCCCCTCCCGCGCGCTGATCCAGGAAAGCCTCTACGACAAGTTCATGGAGCGCGCCCTGGCCCGGGTCAGGGCGATCAAGCAAGGCAATCCGCTCGACACCGAGACCATGATCGGCGCCCAGGCCTCGAGCGAGCAGTTGGCCAAGATCCTTTCCTATCTTGACATCGGTCGCGACGAAGGCGCTCGAGTCCTCGCCGGCGGGCACCAGGCCAAGATGAGCGGTGAACTGGCGGGCGGCTACTACGTCGAGCCCACCGTCCTCAAGGGCCATAACAAGATGCGAGTCTTCCAGGAGGAGATCTTCGGGCCGGTCGTCTCGGTGACCACCTTCAAGGACGAAGCCGAAGCTCTGGCGATCGCCAACGACACCATCTACGGTCTCGGCGCCGGCGTCTGGACCCGCGACGGCAACCGCGCCTTCCGCATGGGCCGCGGCATCCAGGCCGGCCGCGTCTGGACCAACTGCTACCACCTCTATCCTGCGCATGCCGCCTTTGGTGGCTACAAGCAGTCGGGCATCGGCCGGGAAACCCACAAGATGATGCTCAACCACTATCAGCAGACCAAGAACCTGCTGGTCAGCTACAGCCCCAACAAACTCGGATTCTTCTGAAATCAACCCGGCGGGCGGAGCCAGGACTCCGCCCGCGACTCGATTCGCGTCCACACCAAAAAACATGCAGGCGAACATGAAGCAGGGTTTCAGCGACAGCATCCGGCAGCTCCTCGGCAGGAGCCCGGTCTTCTTCGTGCTTTTCGCCGGCCTCGCCGCCTTCGCCACCTACACCAGCATGTATGCCTTCCGCAAGGCTTTCACGGTGGCCACCTACGAGGGATACCAGTTCCTCGCCATCGACTACAAGATCTGGCTGATCACCGCCCAGGTCATCGGCTACATCATCTCGAAAGGCATCGGCATCAAGGTCGTCGCCGAGATGCCTCCAGAACGCCGCGGCCGCAGCATCCTGCTGCTGATCGGTTTCGCCGGCCTGGCCCTGATCGGCTTCGCCCTGGTGCCCCCGCCCTGGGGCATCGTCTTCCTCTTCCTCAACGGCCTGCCGCTGGGCATGATCTTCGGCATCGTCTTCGGCTTCCTCGAGGGACGCAAACTCACCGACCTGCTGGTCCTCGGCCTGATGCTCACCTTCATCTTCTCCTCGGGCTTCGTCAAGACCGTCGGGAAATTCCTGATGAACTACCTCCACGTTCCCGAATTCTGGATGCCGGCGGCCACGGGAGCGATCTTCATTCCGGTGCTCGCGGTTTCGGTGTGGATGCTGTGCACCCTCCCGCCTCCCAGCGCCGAGGACGTCGCCGAAAAGACCCAGCGGCAATCGATGAACTCCGAGGAGCGCCGCAAGTTCCTCCGCACCTTCGCTCCCGGGCTGATCTGTTTCGTCCTCGCCTACCTGCTGCTCACCATCCTGCGCGACTTCCGCGACAACTTCACCGCTGAAATCTGGCGCGACCTGGGGCAGGGCGGCAACGCCTCGATCTTCACCGAGACGGAACTCCCCATCGCCCTTGCCATCATCCTGCTGATGGGGGCCTTCAAATGGATCAAAGACAGCTTCAAGGCCTTCGTCGCCGTCCACCTCGTCGCCGTCGCCGGCGCCCTCCTGGTCGGCCTCAGCACCCTGCTCTACCAGGGAGGACTGATCACCCCCTTCTGGTGGATCAGCCTCGTCGGCATGGGGCTCTATGTCGCCTACGTTCCCTGCAACAGCCTCTTCTTCGAGCACATGATCGTCGCCTTCCGCTATGTCAGCACCGCCGGCTTCCTGATCACCACCGCCGACTTCTACGGCTATTTCGGCAGCCTCGGCATCACCCTCTACAAGAACTTCGGCGACCAGAAGATCAGCTACGCCGACTTCTTCACCAAGGGCTGCTACCTCGTCTCCCTCGGCTTCAGTCTCTTCATGCTCATCTCCCTGCTCTACTTCGTCAAAAAATACAGGAATCAGAAATGGCAGCCGCAAGCCTGAACGCAAATGGTCTCGAGCTGAAAATGGAGGGCATCCTGAGCGGACGCCCGGCGGGCCGCCGCGACTACGCCGTCTTCGATTGGGACAACACCTGCATCGTCAACGACTGCCAGGAGAATCTCTTCTTCCTGATGCTCGACACTCTGGCCTTCAAGATTCCGTCCCAGGCTTTCGGAGCCATCCTCCGGCGCGAACTGCCAGCCTTGCCCTTGACAAGCTGCTGCCGCAACCAGGCCGGTCAGACTGTCTCTCTCGAGGCCCTGTGCCATGACCTGGAGTCCGACTACGCCTTCCTGCGCTCACCCGAGTGCCCGGCCGAGTTCCAGAAGACGCCGCATTTCCTCGATTTCCGGGCCAAGCTGCTCTACCTCTACGAAGCCATCACCCTGAGCTACGGCAATGCCATCGCCTACAAATGGAACATCTACTTCTTCAGCGGCTTCACTGCGGCTGAAGTGAACGCTCTGGCGTGCCGCTCGCATGCCCTGTTTCTTCGGCAGCCGCTCTCCACGCGTCGCTTCATCAGCCCGGAGGAGCTGCCAGGCCAGGCCGGCGTCGTCAGCGTCACCCACAAGCAAGGCCTGCGCATCAGCGAGGAGATCCTGCGCCTGATGGAGATCCTGCGGCAGCATCAGGTCGACGTCTTCGTCAACACCGCCTCGCTCGAAGAGGTGGTCGCCGCCTTCGCCTGCGATCCCCGTTTCGGCTTCGCGATTCCCCGCGACCGGGTTTTCGGGCTGCGTCTGCAGGAGCTCGACGGCTGCTTCGCGCCGGCCTACCCCCGCGACTGGCCCCTCAACTGGGGGCCCGGCAAGACGGAGATGATCCGCCGCCACATCGCTCCCGCGCGGGGCTGCGGCCCGATCTTCGTCGCCGGCGACAGCGACGGCGATTACGACATGCTGCGCGACTTCCCCGACACCCGCCTCGGCCTGATCATCCGCCGAGGCAAGGGCAGGATCCAGGAACTCGGCGGCGAGCGCTACTGGATCCAGAATCGAGACCCGGTGAGCGGTGCCTGGATCTGAATTTTTCATCTCACTAATGTCAACAGGAAGGAGGGGGGCATGCGCAATTTATCGGATTTGAGTCTCGTCATTGTTCCGGAGCCGAAGCCCGATGAACTCTACGAAATCGACATGTTGGGCCAAGGATTCCGCTTTCTCGGCCTGAAAAAACTCCTCGGAGCTGCCGACTTCAGCAAGGCTGGCGACCGCCATGCCGATCTCGCCGCCAAAGACGAAATCGAACGCGAAGCCGCACGCGCCATCCTGTCGTCGCTCACTTTGCAGCATCTCTACGACCGCCCTCTCACCGATGACGCCGGCAAGATCGACTCAGTGATGCGGGTCAACTACGACATCGACCTGGCCTTGTTCCGCACCATCGCCCACCTCTCCGTCGGTGACTTCAAAGACCTGTTGCTGCGTTCCGACAATCAGGCCGTCAGCTCCATCGGTTCTGCCCTCACCGGAGTCATGGCCGCCGCCGTCGCCAAGCTCTGCGATACACACGAACTGATCTTCATCTCCCAGAAAATCAGCCGCTCAAGCAAAGCTCGCACCACTCTCGGCCTGCCCGGCAGCTTGTCCTCGCGTCTCCAGCCCAATCACCCGGTCGACGACCTCAGAGGCCTGACCTTGCTGATCTATGAAAGCCTCAGCCTCGGCGCCGGCGATGCACTGATCGGCGTCAATCCCTCGATCGACACTGTCGACAACATCTCTGCCATGCTCTGCCATGTGGACAAGATCCGGCGCGCCACCGGTGCCCCGACCCAGATCTGCGTTCTGTCGCACATCAAGACCCAGCTCACCTGCCTGGAGCAGGGAGTGCCGGTGGAGATCATGTTCCAAAGCCTGGCCGGCACCGAGGCGACCAATCTCACTGAATTCGACATCAGCGTCGAGTTGATCGACCACGCCTACCGCACGATGGCCCGTATCGGCCCGCTCAAAGACATCGCCGAAAACTTCATGTATTTCGAGACCGGCCAAGGCAGCGAGTTCACCTACGGCAAGCACAACGGCATCGACATGAGTACCACCGAAGCCCTGTGCTACGGGCTGGCCCGCCGCTGGCACCCCTACATGGTCAACAACGTCACCGGCTTCATCGGCCCCGAAACTCATCTCGATAACTTCGAGATGATCATCGCCAACCTGCAAGACCACTTCATGGGCAAGCTCCTGGGCTTGCCGATGGGCATGGCGCCATGCTACACGCTGCACTCGAAAATCACTCTCGAGGGTCAGCAGATGGCGACCCAGATGCTCACCGCCGCTGGCGCCAATTTCTACATGGATGTCTACCTCAACACCGATCGCATGCTGGCCTATTTCGACACCAGCGGCCACGACAACCAGACCCTGCGCGAAATCTACCGCAAGAATCCGACTCCCGAATACCGCGAATGGGCCTTGGCCAAAGGCATCTTCGCCATCGACGCCGAAGGCAATCTGATCCGCGGGCCGTACTGGGGCAGGCTGGAGCTGTTTGGCAGCACCGAGGCTGAAATCGCCGCCCTGGTCCAGGCGACCCCTGCCACTTACGGATTCGACAACGCCGGCCCCCGGCCGGTGAACAAAACCGCCCGCACGGTGCGCAGCCACCAGGCCCTTGCCCGGGCAGCCACCTACAGCGAATTGCGCCTCGAGGAACTGCTCTCCATCGCCCCCTTCCGGATCCTCACCAGCGCCGCCGCCAACAAAGAGGAATACCTCAACTCCCCCAAGCTCGGAACCGCTTTGTCGCCTGAAAGCCTCGCCGCCTTGCGCCTGCAGCAGCGGCAGGTTCAGATCGTGGTTTCCGACGGCCTCAGTGCCGAAGCGATTCATCATAATGTCAAAGACATCTATCCCAAGCTGAATCAGCACTTGGACGAGCTCGGAATCAGCCAGGCCGAGCCCCTGATCCTGCGATACGGCCGAGTCAAGGCGGCGGAAGCGATTGCCGATGCCGTCGGCTGCGATCTGGTCATCCTGCTCATCGGCGAGCGTCCCGGGGGGGATGCCGATTCGTCCCGCAGCATGTCGTCGTATTTCGCTTATCGGATCAGTGATCCGGAAACCCGGAAAAACGCGGCGGAATACAGTGGCAACAGCGACATCCGCTTTGAATACATGCTGATCTCCAACATCTACTCCTCAGCCATGCCGGCCGATCAAGCGGCACGGGCGATCGCCAATCTAGCCGCCGAGATCCTCAAATACAGAGCCGCCGGCAACCGCCTCGTCGCGCTACGCAACACCCAGATCCGTGCTGAAATCGTCGCCGTTCACGAAGCCTCGCCAAGCCTTGTCTCCCGCGACCCCGCCGATCTAGCGACGAGAGTCGTTCAGCTCGAGCCGCTCCATGGCTGAGCGCGTTTCAGCCACGCCGGCGGCCCTGGAATTCATCGCCTTCCTCGCCGCCAAGCACGGACCGCTGATGTTCCACCAGTCGGGAGGCTGTTGCGACGGCAGCGCCCCCAACTGCTTCCTGCGCGGCGAGTTCCAGACCGGACCCGCCGATGTCCTGCTTGGAGAAATCGGCGGAGCCCCTTTCTACATCGGCGCACGCCAGTACGAGACCTGGAAGCACACCCACCTGGTCATCGATGTGGTCCCCGGCCAGGGTGGAGCCTTCTCGCTCGACGGGCCGGAAGGCCGCACCTTTCTGAGCCGCTCGCGACTCTTCACGCCCGAGGAAGCCGCCGAGCTCGGCGGCTCCGGCGATGCAGCCCCCTGCCATTTGCGATGAGCGCCAAAGACAGGAACTCCCCATGAAATACCAGCACAGCATCGGGCTCCGCAACCACGTCTTCGACGATCTCAAGGAAGTCATGGCCAAGGCCACCCCCTTGCGCTCCGGCGACCGGCTCGCCGGCCTCGCCGCCCGCAGCGCCGAGGAACGCGCCGCCGCCCAGATGACCCTCGCCGACATCCCGCTGAAACGCTTCCTCGAAGAGCCGCTCATCCCCTACGAAAGCGACGAAGTCACCCGTCTCATCTTCGACAGCCATGAACCGCAAGCCTTCGCTCCGGTCCGCTCCCAAACCGTCGGCGAGTTCCGCGACTGGCTGCTCTCGGACGAAGCGGACACCGCCGCTCTCGCCCGCCTCCGCCCCGGCATCACCCCGGAAATGGCCGCCGCGGTGAGCAAGATCATGTCCCTCCAGGATCTCATCCTGGTCGCCAGCAAGTGCCGTCTCACCACCGCCTTCCGCAACACCATCGGCCTGCCCGGGCGGATGTCGACCCGCCTGCAGCCCAACCACCCCACCGACGATCCCCGCGGCATCATCGCCTCTACCCTCGATGGCCTGATGTACGGCAGCGGCGACGCGGTGATCGGCATCAACCCCGCCACCGACAGCGTCGCCGCCACGGTGCGCATCCTGCATCTCCTCGAAGAGCTGCGCCTCAAGTACGAGATCCCGACCCAGACCTGCGTCCTCACCCACGTCACCAACAGCATCGAGGCGATCCGCCTCGGGGCCCCCGTCGACCTGGTCTTTCAGTCGATTGGCGGCAGCGAGGCCCTCAACAGCAGCTTCGGCGTCAATCTCGGTATCCTCCGCGAAGGCTGCGAGGCGGCGCTGCAGCTCAAGCGCGGCAGCGTCGGCCAGAACCTGATGTACTTCGAGACCGGCCAGGGCAGCGCCCTCTCCGCCAACGCCCACTTCGGCGTCGACCAGCAGACCCTGGAAGCCCGCGCCTACGCCGTCGCCCGCGCCTTCCAGCCGCTGCTGGTCAACAGCGTCGTCGGCTTCATCGGCCCCGAATACCTCTACAACGGCAAGCAGATCATCCGCGCCGGCCTCGAAGACCTCTTCTGCGGCAAGCTCCTCGGCCTGCCGATGGGCTGCGACATCTGCTACACCAACCATGCCGAGGCCGATCAGGACGACATGGACACCCTGCTCACCCTCTTCGCCACCGCCGGCGGCACCTTCATCATGGGCATTCCCGGGGCCGACGACATCATGCTCAACTACCAGAGCACCTCCTTCCACGACGCCCTCTACGTCCGCCGCCTCCTCGGCCTCAAGCCCGCCCCCGAATTCGACGATTGGCTGCTCAAAATGGGCATCCTCGATCCCCAGATGCGCCTACTTGGCAACTCGGAACATGTGCGACGCTTGACCCAGCCGCTCAACTCTTAACTCTTAACTCTTAACTCTTAACTCTTAACTCTTAACTCTTAACTCTTAACTCTTAATTGCGAACGAACATGACTCCCGACCCCTGGCACCACCTGCGGCAGCACACCGCCGCCCGGATCGCCCTCGGCCATGCCGGCGTCAGCCTGCCCACCCGCGCCAGCCTCGCCTTTCGCCTCGCTCATGCCCAGGCGCGCGACGCCGTCCATTCCGAGCTGGAGGCCGAACGGCTGGTCCGCGAGCTGGCGGCTTTCGACTCACCGTCGATCCGGGTCCGCAGCCAAGCTCGCGGGCGAGACGAATACTTGAAAAACCCCGGCAGCGGCCGCCGCCTGTCCGACGATGACGCACGCAGACTCCAGGCGCAGTCGAGTCCCTGCGACCTCTGCATCGTCATCGGCGACGGCCTCTCCGCCTGCGCCGTCAACCAGCACGCCCTGCCCTTGATCCGGCTGCTCGCCCCCGAGTTTCAGCGCCTCCGCTGGAGCCTGGCTCCGATCATCCTGGCCGAACAATGCCGGGTCGCCCTTTCCGACGACATCGGCTCCTCCCTGCAGGCGGAAATGGTCTTGATGCTGATCGGCGAACGCCCAGGCTTGAGCTCGCCCGACAGCATGGGAGCCTATCTGACCTGGAGACCGGCACCCGGACTCACCGACGAAAGACGCAACTGCGTCTCCAACATCCGCTCCGCGGGACTCGCCCTGCCTCTGGCTGCGTCGAAACTGCTTTATCTCCTCGGCGAAATGAAGACCCTCAAGCTCTCCGGAGTGGAGCTCAAAGACCGGCAGGACGAGGCCTTGACTGCTGCTGAGCCTGCGCCCGGACTCCTGCGAGATCACTCGGGTCGTTAGCCTGAATTCAAGAAGTTGAAAGGTTTCAAGGATTTTCTTGCGCCCCCGTCAATGGCGGCCTCATAACATCTCCTGGCCCAAGGCATCGCCGAAGCGACTAGACCTGCTGGCATGATTCCTGCTGCCGATGCACTCGGAGGAACTCAACATGTGGTCAGCCGCAGACATCACCCTTTACGTCCCCTGCTACCGTGCGGAGCGCACTCTCGGCGACTGTCTCGCCTCCTTGCAGAGGCAGACGCTGAAGCCGGCGCGGATGTTCATCGTCGACGACGGCAACGAGACGCCGCCGGAAGTGCCGGAGGGCATCGGCGTTCTCCGGCACGGCCACAACCGCGGCCTCGCCGCGGGGCGCAACACCGCGCTGGAAAGCTGCACCACGGCGCTTCTCGGCAGCATCGATTCGGATGTGATCGCCGCTCCCGATTGGCTTGAGCATCTGTTGGCGACACTCAACGCCGAGCCTGGCCTCGCCGGTTGCGGCGGCCGCATGGATGAACATTATCAGGACGATCTTGCCGACCGTTGGCGCGGCATCCACATGTGCCAGCACTGGGGCGAGAAGCCGGTCCGCTCGCCCCGCTTCCTCTACGGGTGCAACACCTTGATGCGGACCGAGGTTCTCCGGGCCGCCGGCGGCTTCGACCCCCGCCTGCGCACCAACAACGAAGACCGCAGCCTCAGCGACATCCTCTACAGCATGGGCTTGGAACTGCTCTACCAGCCTGCGGCTCGGTGTCGCCATCTCCGCCGCGACCGCCTTGACTCGGTGCTTGCCACCTATTGGGGCTGGCATCACGCCAAGGGGCTGGTCGCCGGCGACTTCGATTCGCCGCTCGGCCTGCTCGACCGGGTCTGGCGCGTCAACTTCGGCATCTTCGACTACCGCTACAATCTCGATCTCGCCGCCAGCCGCGACGAATTCCTCCTCCTCGATCTCGCCCTGCCCTGGGTTTTCTGCCAGCGCGACCTCGAGCTCGCCCACCTCACTCAGGGGCTGCCTGCAGGCCCCGACCTGCGCGAACTCCTCCGCGAAATCACCGGCGAGGGCGCCGCAGTGATCGAGGAGCTCATGCCCGCCAGCCGCTGCCCCCCGGGCAATCCGCCCTGGGCCGAACTGTACCGCGGCTGCATCCGCCGCTCCCTCGAACGCAGCTCCTGGCTGCGCCGCTTCGACGCCGCTCTCAACCCGAGGTCCACGCCATGAAGATCGCCCTTTTCAATTCTCCTTGGTACGACGAGTCGCAGCCCCTCGCCTGGGGTGTCCGCGCCGGTTCGCGCTGGCCGCACATGCAGGAACGCCCAGCTCCCGGCCAGCTGCCCCGCTACATCCCCTTTCCCTTCTTCCTCGCCACCGCCGCCCGCATCCTCCAGAACGCCGGCCACGAAGTCCTGCTCGTCGATGGCGTCGCCTCCGACCTCAATCTCGAAAGCTGCCTCGACCAGATCCGGGATTTCGGCCCGCGCCTGGTCTTCTGCGAAGCCTCGACGCCGTCGCTTCCCTGGGATCTCGAAGTGATGAAGAAACTGCGCCAGCTCCTCCCCCACGCCGTACTCGCTGCCGGCGGATCGCAAGGGGTCAGCATGGTGCCCGACATCATGGATCAACACGGCCTGCCCGACTTCTGGATCGGCGGCGAATATGACTTCGCAGTGCATCAGCTGGTCGATGCCCTCGAGGGCCGGCGCCCCTTCGAACATGTCGACGGCCTCGTCGGCGCCGGCGTCAACAAGCGCCCCGCCGTGGTCGAGGACGTCAAATCCCTGCCCTCGCCGCTCTACGAAGCCCTGCCGGTCCGCAACTATTCCGACCCTGTCTGCGGCCTACCCTCTCCCGTCGCGCAAGCCTGGCTGTCGCGCGGCTGCCCCTACAAATGCACCTTCTGCGTCTGGCCCCAGGTGGTCTTCGGCAACAGCCGCTACCGCACCCGCGATCCGCACCAGGCCCTCGACGACATCGAACGCCTGATCCGCGACCACGGCTGCGAATCCTTCTACTTCGACGACGACACCGCCAACATCGGCCCGGCCCGCATGATCGAGCTCGCCGCCGCGATCAAGTCCCGCGGCCTCGACAAATACCCCTGGTCGATGATGGCCCGCGCCGACTGCATGACCGAGGCGGTCCTCGACGCTCTTCACGATGCCGGCATGTACTCGGTCAAATACGGCGTCGAATCGCTCAACGAAACCCTCGTCGACACCTGTGAAAAAGGCACCGACATCAAGAAGTTCCACCGCACCATCGAGCACACCAAGAAGCTCGGCATCAAGCTGCATCTGACCTTCATGTTCGGCATTCCCCACGAGACCGCCGAGACGGTGCAGGAAACCCTCGACTACGCCATGAGCGTCGCTCCCGATTCGGCCCAGTTCTCCCTCTGCACGCCCTTCCCCGGCACCAAGTTCTACCGCCAATGCGAAGAGAACGGCTGGCTCATCACCAAGGACTGGAGCCGCTTCCTCGGCTCCGATGAAGCCGTGGTCGAAACCCCCTGGCTCAAGGCCGCCGAACTCACCCGCCTCTACCACCAGGCCCGCGACACCTGGCACAAATACAACCTCGAACGCCTCGAAGCGAAACGCGCCGCCCTGTTGCGGGAGCTGCAAAACTCTTGCCCGCCCGGCTCCAGCTGGGAACACCTCGGCGACCCCGACTTCGCCAGCTTCATCGCCGAACGGGATCCCGCCCTCGCCTCGCGCCGCGTCGAAGAGGGCCAAGGCGCCAAGCTCAGCGTCATCATCTCCCGCCACGACGAGGAGAAGATCTACCGCCGCCTCCTGCGCGCCGATGACCCCCGTGCCAAGAGCTGCCTGAAGCTATTCGGGTGAGGAAGGTGTCGTTCCTGCCGGTCACAGAGTCACCTAGTCACAAGGTCAAACCTGACTTCGTGACCCTGTGACCATGTGACCGACGAACTGGCTGTTTGCGCTCGTCGCGAAGTCCTCACAGGAAGGCAGGCGTCCCGCCTGTCCAAACTCGGGCGGGACGCCCGCGCTCCTTTTTCGCCCGGGGGCGGTCGAGCCACCTCAGCAGCTCGCCAGTGCCTGCCCAAGAATGCACAAATGGACACACGCTGCTGCGCCGATCAAAACCATGGCGATGAAGAACAACCCGTGACTGAAGCGCCGCGGCTTGCCGGAGATCTGCATGACAAACAGGATCAACACCGCGATTGCAGGTAGCACAAGGCCTCCCACCAGCAAGCAAACAAATGATTCACTCCACTTGGCGATGGCCAAGAGCATGAAATTGACCACGAGATAGATCCCTCCCGCGGCGACAAGAGTCGCATCGGCGGCGCCAGCATTCGAGCTCATGGCAGCTTCGCTTTTTGGAAATCACTTGTCGATAAGATCACTCCCCCAGCCCTGACGAGATGACCGTCAAAACCGTCGCCACCGACCGCTGCGCCCGCCTTGACCTGAAGCGGCGCCTCTTTTAGCCACACCACCAGGGGCGAAACACAGATGTCATGAGCAAAGCCCAGCATCTCGCCATTCCAGGTGCCTTGATACACCGTCACCAGCTTCGTCTCCGGATCCTGTCGAACCAAACAGGTCGAATACTCTTGCGCATAAGCGACGCCCCGAATGAGATAAGGCTTGCGACCTTCAACTCCAGTGAAGCGGAAACCAGGACAGAAAATCTCGACCTCGACCGGAGTGAGCGCCTTCCAGGATTCTTTCTCCAGCATCTTTTCGCACAGCGCCCGTTGATCACAGGCCACCAAGGAAAGCTGCCCACGCCGTAAAACCGGCCAGGACTCGGTGTCGAGAGCGAGCGAGCTGGTGTAGACCCCCTCATCCCAGACATGTCTTTTATCGGAAATCTGAGAGCAGGAGCCGAGTGTCAGGCTTGCGACGAGGAGGAGGCAGGCGTGGATTTTCATTTTTATGGAATTCCTTGAGCCTTGAGTTTGATTGCTAATCAAGCTAGGCTCCAAGCGGACGCAATACAAGGAAGTCCGAATGGATCTAGCGGCTGCGATCAAATCCGGCGCAGCAGGCTTTCTTCCAAGGCGGCCAGGTCCGAAGACGATGCCGGGCTGGCGAATTCGGCGCCGGGATGCTGGTGGCGGAACCAGGTGCGCTGGCGTTTGGCGTATTGGCGGGTAGCGATCAGGATCGCCTCTTCCAGATCGGCGCGGCTGAGTTCGCCACGGAGGTGACGGAGTATGTCCCGGTAGCCGATCGCCTGGGCCGCGGTAGGAGCTTGTTCGAGGCCTTGGGAGCGCAGCGTTTCGACCTCTTCGATCCATCCTTGCCGGAGCATTTCGCGAGCCCGGCCCTCGATCCTTTGGCGCGAGATGGCGGCATCCGGCAGGAGGATGACTTGCAGGACGCCGGGAAGGGCTTGCGGCGAGAGCTGGCGTTGCGGCAGCGGGCCGCCGAGAAGCATCGCCGCTTCCAGGGCGCGGAGCAGGCGGCGGGGATTGCCGGCGCAGGCATCGACGGCGGCCGCGTCGATTTGGCCAAGCTCCAGCCACAGGGGGGCGGCACCTTCGGTTTCAAGACGGGCGCGGAGTTGGGTGGCTAGACCTGAGTCGTGTGGCAGCGATTGACCTCCGTAAAGGAGCATCTTGGCGTAGAGGCCGGTGCCGCCAACGAGGATCGGCAGGCGCCCCCGCTTGCGGATTTCCTCGATCCGGGGCTTGACCCGGTCGAGAAAATCCTGGGCGCTGAACTCCTCACTCAGGTCGAGCTCGTCGACGAGATGGTGCGCGATCTCGGAGAGCTCGTCTCGTCCGGGTTTGGCGGTGCCGATGTCCATGCCGCGGTAGATCTGCATCGAGTCGCAGGAAAGGATTTCGGCCCCGAGACGGCGGGCGAGGCGGAGAGACAGTTCGCTCTTGCCGGAGGCAGTGGGCCCGAGAATGACCAGCAGCTCAGGAGCCATGGCCGGCGGCGGGCGGCTCATCGGGCTTCTTCTTGCGGCAGAAGACCTCCAGGGCGATGACCGAGATGACGGCGACGCAGATGCAGGCGTCGGCGATGTTGAAGACCGGATAATGGTATTTGCCACCTTCGGCCCAGGGCCAGGGGATGAAGACTTCGAACATGTCGACGACGCCTCCCTCGCGGAAGGCGCGGTCGAAGAAGTTGCCGATGACGCCGCCGAGGAAGAGTCCGCCGAGATAGCGGCGGATGCGGGAGCCTCCAGTGAGCTCGGCGAAATCGTAGATCACATAGAGGGCGCAGGCAAGCGAGATGCAGGCAAGCGCCGGAGTGAAGTCGCCGCCGAGGCCCCAGGCGGCGCCGGGATTGCGAACGTCGCGCAGATTGAACCAGCCGGGGATGACTTCGCGGATCGTAGTCCCCGGTGTGTCGTTGGTGGCTGCGACGGTCCAGAACTTTGAAGCCTGGTCGGCGAATATGCTGATCAGCATCACCAAGGCCGGCCCCCAGAGAAGCGCCTGGCGGGAGGCCGCCAGGCGTTCTTTGAAACTCTTGGCAGGGTTTTCGCTCACTCGGTGAGCTCCTCTTGCGGCTGTTCGTCGCCGTCCTTCTCGTCCTCGGCGAACATCGAGCCCCATACTAGGCTGCGGCCGCTGACCTGGCTTTCTTCGCGCTTGGTCTTGCATTTGACGCAGAGCTTGGCGTAGGGCATGGCCTCAAGGCGACCGAACTCGATGGCGCAGCGGCAGTCGACGCAGGAGCCGAACTCATTGTTTTCGAGACGGCGGAGGGCTTCCTGGATGAGGATGTACTTGCGGCCGTCTTCGGAGGCGATATCGAGATTCATCTCGCGGATGAAGTTGTCGGTACCGATGTCGGCGGAGTCTTCGCCGGCGGACTGGCTTGATTCCAGGCTGACGTCGGTCAGCATACGGTATTGTTCAAGCATTTCATCGCGGAGCTCGAGGAGGGATTTCTCGAACATCTGACGCTCGGATTTGGAGAAGGTGATCTTCGGGGCCGGCTCGCGAACCTTGGGGAGCTCGCTTTTGGTCTGAACCTTGGGCGCGGGCTTGCTTTCCTTGGCGGCGGCCTTGGCGGCGGGCGCAGGACTGACTTTGACGGCGACGGGTTTGGCGGCGGGAACAGGCGCGGGCTTGGCAACGGCCTTGGGCGCGGGCTTGGCAACGGCCTTAGGAGCGGGCTTGGCAACGGCCTTGGGCGCGGGCTTGGCAACGGCCTTAGGAGCGGGCTTGGCAGCGGCCTTGGGAGCGGGCTTGGCAGCGGCCTTGGGCGCGGGCTTGGCAGCGGCCTTGGGCGCGGGCTTGGCAACGGCCTTAGGAGCGGGCTTGGCAGCGGCCTTGGGCGCGGGCTTGGCAGCGGCCTTGGGCGCGGGCTTGGCAGCGGCCTTGGGCGCGGGCTTGGCAGCGGCCTTGGGCGCGGGCTTGGCAGCGGCCTTGGGAGCGGCCTTGGGAGCGGCCTTGGGAGCGGCCTTGGGAGCGGGTTTGGAATTCTTGGCTGCCATGGAAATGCCTCCGGTGGAAATGATGGGGAGAGAGTGATCGAGCACCTTACCTCGATAGGATAGTCAACTCGCAGACGCAATGCAAGAAGAATTTCCGAAATTTGATGACTGAATCTCTTCTTTCTTTTGCTTGGCGGCTAGGAAGAGCCGCTTATCTTGGGCCATCAGGCTCAAACACTCAGCTTCCGGAGAAACATCATGGTCACCAGCAAGTCGGTCGTCATCCTTGGCGCTTCGGGCAATCTTGCCCTCACCAAGCTCATTCCCTCCATCTACACCCTCTTCACCAGCGGCGTGCTGCCGCAAAACTTCGCCCTCACCGGCTACGCCCGCACAGAAATGAGCAACGAGGCCTTCCTCACCCTGGTTGAGAAGAACCTGCGCGAGAACGTTGAGGAGACCCAGCTCGAAGCCAACGCGGTGCGTGAATTCCTCCGCCGCATCAGCTATGTCGCCGGCCGCTATGATTCCGTCGACGATTTCCGCCGTCTCAACCAGGAGCTGAGCCGGATCACCGCGAACTTCCCCGGCCAGACCCAGACCCTGTACTACCTTTCCATCCCGCCCGAGGTCTTCGGCGCTGTCATCCACTCCCTGCGCGAGTCCGGTTCGGTGGTCAAGGGCAAGGGCTCGCTGCAGAGCGTCATCGTCGAGAAGCCCTTCGGCTACGACACCGACACCGCCCGCGAACTCAACGCCACCATCTCCCAGACCTTCGACGAATCGCAGGTCTACCGCATCGACCACTACCTCGGCAAGGAGGCGGTGCAGAACCTGATGGTGATGCGCTTCGCCAACATCATCTTCGAACCCGTCTGGAACAGCAAGTACATCGAGTCGGTGACCATCTCCTGGGAGGAGGACAAGGCGATCGGCTCGCGCGGCGGCTATTTCGACAAGGCCGGCATCATCCGCGACGTCATGCAGAACCACCTGCTGCAGATCCTCGCCCTGGTCGCCATGGAGCAGCCCGCCTCGCTGTCCTCCGACGCCATCGCCGCCGAGAAGTCCAAGGTCCTCAAGTCGATCCCTCCCTTCGAGCTCGCCGACGTCATCTGCGGCCAGTACACCGACGGCGTCTGCGCCGGCAAGCCGGTGCAGGGCTACCTCAAGGAGCCTGGCGTTCCCGCCAGCTCCAAGCGCGAGACCTTCGCCCTGATCAAGGCCGCCCTCAACACCCCGCGGTGGAAGGGCGTCCCCTTCTACATCCGCGCCGGCAAGGCGATGACCAAGTCCTCGACCGAGATCATCGTGCAGTTCAAGGAAATCCCCAACGACATCTTCACCAAGTCGCCGCACCACCCCAACAAGATGGTGATCAAGGTCCAGCCCGACACCGGACTGGTCTTCCACATCACCAACAAGGTCCCCGGGAAGGGCATGATCCTCAAGGACGTCAAGATGGACTTCTCCTACAACCAGTCCTTCACCTCGATGGCGATGCCCGGCGCCTACGAGCGTCTGCTCCTTGATGCGATCAACAATGACAAGACCCTCTTCATCTCCTACGACGAGCTCATCCCCTCCTGGGAGATCTTCACTCCGGTCCTGAAGAAGCTCGACGCCGGCCTCGGCGAGATCCATAATTACGCCGCCGGCACCAAGGGCCCTGCAAAGAAGTTCTGAGTCGCCGACAGCCGCGACAGCCACTGAGGCCCAGCGACAGCCGCCTCAGCGCCGCCTGGAGCGAGCGTCGCCGCAGCCTGCCGCCCCCCTCGACTCATCCTCTGTATCTCGGCTCGCTGGCAGACCCGGACACTGAAGATCACGGCGATGGCGTCACAGCGCATCATCGATGACTCCGGCGGCTTCCCCGCAAGACTTTCAGCGAGTCCCGGATCCGGTGTCGCGCGTCCCCGTCCACGACGTCTTTTCGCCGCCGGGATTTCGGATCCAGCGGCCTGTGAAACTCCGGGCGTCGGAGGACAGGCGGAGCTCGAAGGAGCCGGAAGCGCCGTTGTCGTTGAGCCATGTTCCCGACCAGAGGTCCTGGGTCATGCGGCCCTCCAGCCTGCCCGGATTGGGATAGCTGTAGGTGCCGATGAGTCGGCCGTCGGCGGTTCCGCCGATCCACATCGCGCCATAATCGGAAATCCAGCGCCCCCGGAAGTCACGGCCGCTGGCAGGGCTTTTGCTGCCGATCCAGGGATGCCGGGAGGCCTGCCCATGCCCGTTCCAGGTGCCGATGAAGAAGTCTTCTCCCGGCAGGAAGACGAAGCGCATGTCGCCACGGCTGCCGGATTCCCCTTCCCAGGTGCCGGCGAGCTCGCCGTCCAGGAAGCGGCCGGAAAGATGGCCGCGGGAATTCCCGTCACGGTAGCTGCCGGTGAACCGGTCGCCGCCGAGATGACGGAATTCGATCTGGCCGCTTGAACTGTCCCACAATCCGGCGACCGAGCGCGGGCTGGCACCGGCGAGGACTTGACGGCTCGACAGCGACTCCCCTGCCGTCACTTCGCTGCGGCGTCCCTGGGTGCTGATCGCGACGCGGCCGCGGCTGACCGAAAGCAGGCTGTCGCCATCCCGGCTCCGGAGCTGGAAGCGCGTGCCGATGACTTCGATCCTTGCTTCGGCGGTGTCGATGAGGAAGGGGCGATCTTGCGGCGCCATTTCGGCCAGCAGCTCCCCCTCCAGGGCGAGGGGCGATTCCGCCGAAGGACGGATCCGCAGCAGGGATTGCGGCGACAGGAGCAGTCGGCTGGCGTCGCCGGATGCGGGGCGGATTTCGACGGGACTCCTGCCGCTGCGGATCTGGTCGCCCGGGAGAAGGGAGGCGGTGCGGATCGGACGTCCCTCGCGGAGGATTTCAGCGTCGGCGGGGAGTGCGTCGACGAGGAAGTCGGCCGTCGCAGGAGCAGGTCGGAGGAAGAGGAGGCCGAGGGCGATGGCTGCCGCCGCCGCGGCGGCGCCGAAGATCAGGCGGAGGGGGCGGGCGGCGCTTCTCGCGGCAGGAAGACTGCGGGCTGCCGGGCGGAGGCGGGGAGCTTCCTCCGGCTTCTCGGCAAGGCGCAGAACCCCTTCCCTCAGGTCGATGAGAAAGTCGAGGCGGGCGAGGTATTCGCGCATCGCCTCCTCAGAACCGGAGATCAGCCTCTGCAGTTCGGCTCTTTCGCTTTCCTCAGCTTCTCCGGCCAGGCATTTCTCGATCAGGGTCTCTAGATCATTTTTCATGGAAGGGCTCCGGGGAAGGGCTTGCCGAGCGAGGATTCCTGGCGGGAGATGCAGCTTTTCAGGGCGGCCCGCAGGCGGTGGAGCTGCACCCGGACCTGTTCGTGAGAATGCTGGAAACGGACGGCGAGATCAATGCAGCTGAGCTTGTCGTGATAGCGCAGACGAAGCAGGTCCCGGTGCTTTTCGGGCAGCTGCGCCAGGCAGGTCGAGAGGGCGCTGATGCGGGTCTCGGAGACCGGGGTGCTGCTGGAGCAGTGCTGGGCCGCGAGCTCTTCCTGGGCCCGGTCGAGCAGCTGGCTGCCGCGCAGGAACTTGCGCTTCGAGTGAAGGATCTTGTGGCGGGCGACGCCGAAGATCCATCCTCGGAAGCCTTCACCTCCCGGCGGGAATTCCCCGAACTTCGCCCAGGCGGTGACCGCGACTTCCTGGACGATGTCGTCGACTTCGCTGAAATTCGGATGCAGGGCGCAGATGTAACGGAAGAGGGGGCCCTGCACCTCGGTGTAGAGCCTGAGAAACTCGCTGTGACGGTCTCCTTCCATCGACGTCTCCCGCCTTCTTTCGCAAGCCAAGTTCCCGGCGATGCAGGAATGTTACACGGTCATCGGCGGAATCCCTGCCCCGAATTTGGCATTTCCTCTGTTCCGCCCTAGCACCAGCCGCTCCGGCAGGTGTAGACTAGTGCAGCGACACGAGGTGGCATTTATGGTCCGCGAGAACGATCCCTCAGACTCCCTGCTGCGCAGCTCGATCCTGCATTCCCCGCCAGCCCTGCTGGTGAAGATCCTGGACAGCCTCTCCTCCGAGATGACGGCGGCTCAGATCGCCGAGATCGTCGCCCTCGAGCCGGGCGTCTCGGCGCAGATCCTCCGCCTCGCCAACTCTTCTTTCTTCGGTCTCCGCGGCAAGGTGACGACGATCGACCGGGCGATTTCCGTGCTCGGCACCAAGATGGTGCGCAACCTGGTGATTTCGGCGGCACTGGCGGCGCACACTGCCCGGGTCACCCTGCACCATCTTGAAGCGTCGGTCTTCTGGCAGCACAGCTTCGAGACCGCGGAGTTCGCCCGCGAATTTGCCGTCACCGCCAAGATGAACGGCGACGAGGCCTGGGTTGCGGGGATCCTCCACGACCTCGGCAGGATCATCCTGCACGCCCACAAGAAGTCGCCGCCCGACTGGCTCGGTCGCCGCCATTCCCAGCACGAGATCGCGGAATGGGAATTCACCCAGTTCCAGGTGCAGTCCCCGGAGATCGGGCTGAAGCTGCTGAAGATGTGGAACATCCCGCCCCATCTGATCGACGCCATCGCCACCGCTCATGATCCGGCCCGGGCTTCGCTCCCCGGCAAGATCCTTTTTCTCGCCAAGGAATTCTCCGCCCTGTCCTCGCTCTCCGGCAGAAGCAGCCGGCTGCAGCCGCAGCTGGTGGCGCAGCTGCTCCACGAATGCGGCCTGAACGAGGGCAAATTCCTTCTCGCCGCCTCGCACCTGCCGATCACCGCCCGCCGCGCCCGCGACATCGCCCGCATGATCTGCAGCAGCAGCAGCGCGGCTCCCCGCCCGCGGCTGCCTAGCAGCCTCACCGTGGTCTCACCTCTTGAAGAGTCCCTGGCCCTCACCCTGCTGCGCCTCCAAGGCGCCGACCCCCAGTTGCGGACCCCTCGCGACCTGGTTCGGGCCATCGCCGCCCGCGAAGCCGCCGAGCGGGATGACGCCGAGGCTCCGCCGCTCTCCAAACCCTCCTCCTTCCTTGATTCGATCCTGATCCGCTTCGGCAAAGCCCCGCCACCACCGCCGGAAGAGGCCCCGCCTCCATTCTTCTGGCCGCGCGTCCTCATTCTCGATGGCGCCAGCCTCGAGGAAATCCCCGAGCCGATCCCCAACACCCGCGTCTTCAAGGTGGTCGATTCCCCCGCTGTCGCAGGTGAACTGCCGCGCTACTTCCGCATCGAGGACTTCGGCGACGATCTCGACTCTTCCAGGTTGTAGAGCGCCGGAGGCACGGCGTCCGCGGCAGAAAGTGCTATCCTCTCGCCCTTCAGTCAATCAGCTCAACAAGGTCTCTCCATGGATGAAATCCTCCTCAAGCCCGGACGCGACAAAAGCGTCAAGGCACGCCACCCTTGGATCTTCGAAGGCGCGATCGAACGCGTCAAAGGCAGCCCAGCCTCCGGCGCCAATGTCCTGGTGCGCAGCTCCGAAGGCCAGGCTCTAGCCATCGCCGCCTGGTCGCCGAGCTCCCAGATCCGAGGCAGGGTCTGGACCGTGCAGCCGGAAGAGACGGTCGACGCCGACTTCTTCCGCCGCCGCCTGGTGCGCGCCCTCGGCCACCGCGAGCATCTGCCGGAACGCCGCTCTCTCAATGCCTTGCGACTGGTCAATTCCGAGGGTGACGGTCTGCCGGGCCTGATCGCTGACCTCTATGCCGATTGGCTGGTGGTGCAATTCCTCAGCGCCGGCGCCGAATTTTGGCGCGACACTCTGCTGAGCCTGCTCGCCGAGCTGCTTCCGGGAGTGTCGATCTATGAACGCAGCGACTCCGACGGGCGCCGCCGCGAAGGCCTGGAGCCGCGAAGCGGCCTCCTCGCCGGCAGCGAGCCGCCCGACGCCGTCGAAGTCAGCGAGGGGCCCTGGAAGCTCCTAGTTGACGTCAAACGCGGCCACAAGACCGGACTCTACCTCGACCAGCGCGACAACCGCGAGGCCGTCCGGCTCGCCTCGCAAGGCAAGGAAGTCCTTAACTGCTTCTGCTACACCGGCGGCTTCAGCGTCGCCGCCCTCGCCGGCGGCGCCAGCCGAGTCGAAAGCGTCGACGCTTCGGAGGACGCTCTCGCCCTCGCCCGCCGCAACTGCGAACTCAACGGCGGCGATCCGGCGAAGACGATCTTCACCTGCGCCGACGTCTTCCAGTTCCTCCGCCGCTGCCGCGACGCCCGCAAAACCTATGATGTCATCATCCTCGACCCGCCGAAATTCGCCGATAGCAAGGTCCAGGTAGACAAGGCTGCGCGCGGCTACAAGGACATCAACCTACTCGCCTTCAAGCTGTTGCGCCCCGGAGGCACGCTCTTCACCTACTCTTGCTCCGGCCTGGTCGAGACGCCTCTCTTCAAGAAGATCGTCAGCGATGCCGCTCTCGACGCCGGCCGCGAAGCCCTGGTGGTCCGCCGCCTGTCGCAATCGGCCTGCCACCCGGTGCCGCTTTCCTTCCCGGAAGGCGAGTACCTCAAAGGTCTCCAGATCGCCTGTCCGTAAATCCCGGACCTCAGTTCCCGGGCCTCCGACGAATCAGCAGGCTGGCTCCATCGGCCGGAATCTGCATGAAGATCTCGTCCTCGCCCGCGGCATTGCGGCCGGGGCGCAGAGGCAGGTTCCTCCAGGCGTCGTGATAGACCGCGCCCTCGACATGCGGAAGTCGCAAGACCAGGCCATCGACCTCCGGACCGGCATTGAGCAGGGTCCAGACTTCTTCGCCTGGCGTCGAGAATCGATTGGCTGCGATCTGGCGATTCTGCGTCGGCACCAAGGGTTCCGGAGCATCGCACATGAAGGCTTCGGCGTGCTGGCGGAGCAATCCCGAGGTCTTGCGGATCAGCTCCAGGCAGGCGGGAGAGAACTGCGTCTGCGCCCTGCCGGAGAGGTAGAGGCCTTCGCCGTTGAAGAAGGCGGCGCGGACGGCGGCGAGGTTGTCGCCGACCCCGGCTTCGGAGACGAGCTCGAAGGTCTTGAAATCCGGCAAGGCGAAACGAGTCATGTTGACGGGGTGGCGGATGCCTTTGTCGAGCGACTGCTTCACCGAGGCGGTGTAGGCGCCGTCGCTGTAGCGGTTGATGACGTCGCTGGGGATTTCCTCGGTGTAGATGACCGCCGAGGCGCCGATGGCGGCGCGCACTTCCCGCAGCATGGCCAGCTCGCCTGCGAGCATGTTCTCTCCGGGCTTGTGCAGGGCGGCATGGGCGGGGTTGTGGCACTTGTACTGAGTCAGGAAGCCGTACTGGTCGACATAGACCCCGGCGGCGCCGGTTTCATCCCGGGCCCTGCGGATGCAGCCGGCGAGGTGGCGTCGCCACTGCGGGAGATGCGGGCACATGGTGGCATAGCCGCCGCCCCACGCGTCGACCGCCTTGCCTGCAGCATCAAGCATCCGCCAATCTGCAGCGTGGAGTCGGTTGACTTGAGATTCGGGGGAAGCCAGATAGCCCTCGAAATACAGGCCGGTAGGGATTCCCTTGGCGGCCAGCTGGGTGATCTCATGCTTAAAGGCCGGAGCTCCGCCGAGATGTTCCCAAGGAGAGTAGTCGCCGACGCGGCCGGCGGCAGGAGTTTGCGACCAGTCAAAGAAATGGGCGAAGTCGACGCTGCCGAAATCGTCGCAATCCCGCCGGAGCACCTCGGCGAGCTTCCATTGGCGGCTGACGACGTCGAAGATGCCGCTGTTCAGCTCGGGCGAGTTGTAAAGGTAGTAGACGCGGAAGTTGAAGGCGCTGCGGAAGGCGTGGGAGCGCGGCGCCTCCGGACGGCGCCAGGTGTCGCACCAGCGGCGATAGGCGCGGAGACCGGAGTGCCAGGAACCTCTCTCGGCACCGAGGAGAAGCGACGGCAGCTCCCAGCGCTCGCCGGGAGCGAGGCTGCGGACTTCATGCTCGACCTGGAGATGGAGTCCGGCGGCATCTTTGTCGATCCCGAAGGTTTTGCGGCGGTTGCTCTGATCGCAAAGAACGAGATAGACGCTGCCGCGATCGGGGTGATCGGCGGCGAGAAACTGGGTCGGGAACATGCCGCCGTACCAGGCCCGGTCGCTGAGCGGCTCGGTGCCGATGCGAGCCGAACGCGACGGGAAGCAGTAGCGCATGGCCGAGACGTCGTCAGGCCCGTTGCCCTTGAGACGCAGGGACGGGAAGCTCGGAGACAGCGAGACGGCTTGATTCGTCCGGTTGATCAGCACCAGCTTGAGCAGGATCCCTCCTGGCTGCTTCGTCTGGGTCAGCACCGCCTCGACGCCATTGACTCCGTGCAGGTCGAAGACCGGGCCCCCGGTCTGCCAGGGCTTGAGACCGGCGACGCCAAGAGACGGGATCTCGCCGCCGGGCCTGACTAGAATCTCGACCTCGCCGAGCGGCGCGGCGGCGGGCGGACGGCGGACCTCGTCTCGTCCGCCCGCAGGCGCCGGCTCGGCGTCTCTTCCGCCGAGGATGCATCCGGCCAGGACGCCTCCGAGGAGCAGCAACGTCCAGACGATGGCGATCAGGCTTCCTGCTCCGGATGAGCGGCGCGCTGGCTTGCGGGACTTCCTGGTGGCGGGTTTGGGATGCATTTTGACTTGTCTTGTGTTGAGGGTTCTTCCACAGTATATTTACTCCAATGCGCCAGGTGCCGGGGATTTGACAGCTGCGGCGGCATTTTCCCGAGGCGGACGCCAAAAAGCCGGACAGGGATAATTTAGAGCGCAGGGCAACCGATGGATGGCTCCTCATGAACGGCAACGAAGATCCCCACCGCACGCGCAAGAGTTTGCTGACCAGGCTTGGAGCAAGCCGTGACGACCTTGCCTGGGAAGTCTTCCTGGAATACTACCAGAAATTCATCACCGTACTTCTGAGGCGGCGCGGCGTTCCCGACGACGACATTCCCGACATCCGCCAGGAGGTCTGCCTGATCTGCTGGCAGGTCTTCCGCGAGGGCAAGTTCGATCCGTCGATCGGTCGCTTCCGGGGCTGGCTGGCCAGGGTCACCATGAATGCCGCGAACCTGCAATTCCGCCGCAATCAACGAGACATCAGGAACGACGATGCGCTGCGGGCTCTGGCCGAGCTTGAGCTGGACGAGCCGGTGCCGGACTGGGTGAACGAGGAATGGAAGACGCATGTGATGCGACTCGCCTGGCAAGAAGCGCAGATGCATTTCTCCGACGGGGTGATGCGCATCTACAAGCGCACCCTCGACGGCGAGGATCTGGCGGAGATCGCCCGTTCGGAGGGAGTCGCTATCAACACCGTGTATGTCTATCGCAAGCGTGTCGAGGAGGCTCTCGGCGGCTACATCAAGCAGCTTGAGGCCTATCTGTAGACCTCGACCTCGTAGATGTGGACCGAGTCGTTGTCGGAGTTGCTGAGCATTTCGACATGGACATACCTGGACAGGGTGCCGGCCGGCATCTTGAAGGAGAAGGCCTGGCCGGGCGAGCCCGGTTCGGTCCCGAGTTTCTGCGCAAGGAGAATTCTCGGCCCGGAGGGCTCGTCGCCCCCCCAGATCCTGAAGGTGTAATGGCGCGGCCCCGGCGGCAGCCAGAGATCAATCCGGCCGAGGGCCTGGCGCGTCTCGAGGTCGATACTGAGGGTGCGCGGCCAGTCCGCGGCGGCCCAGTAATCATCAGGACCCTTCAGACCGTTGACGGCGAGTTCGGGAGCCCTTTCGTTATAGCCGTCGGACCAGGCGAGGCAGCCCAGGGCGAGGTTGGGCGGCAGGCATTCCTGCCAGCGCCGCGCCAGCTCCTCCCTGCCCTTGGCCAGGGCGATCTGCCGTCCGAGGCGGCACTGCTTGCGGAGCCCGGCCGTGACTTGGCCTGAGCCAACGGCGGCGAAGCACTGGCGCCAGATCTCCTTCTCGATCTTGCCGTCAAGCGGATTGTCGCGCAGGAAGAGAAGCCGGGGGGAGACGGCTTCGGGGTTCATCTCGGCCATCTTGGCGAGGATCGCCTGGGCGGCGGGTTCAGGCGGACGGGAGGCGAGGGCCGCGAAGCAGGCCTGGAGACTGAAGGCATCGGCCCGCCAGGCGAGCTTCATCAGGGTGTCGTGCAGGACCTCCGGTTCGCCGGGGGCGGCCAGCAGCTTGGCCAGCTGCAGATCGCGGCTGGAGCCGAGCCGGCGCAACGTGGCGGCATCGGCGGGGGTGCCCGTGCCGAGGCGCAGGGCGACCCTGGCCTTCCACAGGGGCCAAGCGGGAATCGCTGCCGAGACCGGCTCGAGCAGGCGGAGGTAGTCGCCGGCCTGCAGCATGTCGCCTTCCGCGTAGGATGCTTCCAGAGCCTTCAGGATGATGCCGTGGTTCTGCTGCAACAAGGCGAAGCGGCGCTCCTTCTCCTGCTTCTCCGCAGTGAGCGCAGCGGCGAGCGCCTCCTGCTTGCTCCTCAGGCTGTTCAGGTAGGCCAGGCTCAGGATGGCGGTGCCGAGGACGGCCGCGGCGCTGCGCAACACCAGCCCCCGATGCCGCCGCAGAAGAAGGAGCCCCTGCCGCAGGAGCCCGGCATGTTCCACCTCGGGCGCGAAGCCGGCAGCCCAGGCGCGCCAGTCGGCGAGCAGCGAACTGGCGTCTCCCCGCCCCTCGAGATCGAGGCAGCCGGAGATCATGGCGCGTAAACCCTGCTCCAGCGCCGCCAGGCGCCTGTCCGGCGGCAGGTGGGGATCCCCGAGCATCTCGAGGAGGATGTGGCCGATGGCGAACATGTCGGCTCGTTCCGGCCGGTAGCCGGGTGACATCTGGTATTCGGGCGGAGGCATGTAGCCGGGTGTGCCCCGGATGAGGCCGCGCAGGGCCGGCGTGCTGTCGGTGGAGGCCAGCTCCCAGTCGGTCACCTTCAGCCGGCCGCTGTCGTCGATGAGCAGGTTCTCGGGCTTCAGGTCGATGTGGTGGATGCCGAGCGAATGGGCGAAGGCCATGACTTCGAGAAGTTCACCCGCCAGGGCGAGTGCCTGATCCTGGGCGAGGCCTGAGCGCAAGCTGTCGCGCAAGCTTCGGCCCTGAAGGAATTCCGCGACGTAGAAGAGCCGCCCGTCCGCCGTCCTTCCGGCGTCGTAGAGGCTGGCGACGCCATCATGACGGAGCCTGGCGTAGAGCTGGACTTCATGAAGGAAGCGGAGCTCGTCCTCCTGGCGGACTTCGCGGCAGATGAGCAGGGCCGCCGGCCGCCGGCACAGCAGGTCCTCAGCCTCCCAGCATTGCTTCAGCGAGCCCTCACCGGCGAGGCGCCGCCTGAAGTAGCGATCCTCGAGATCGGAACGGCGAGGCCATTCGTCCTCCGAGGCGAGAATCCGTCCCTCCGTCAGCCTGGCCCGGAGACGGTTCATGAACTCCGTGTCGTCATCGTGATGTGTCATCGGGGAGCCCTCGCCGTCAGCCGGTTGTACTGGAAACCGCAACAGACGAATGGAGCCGGGTTGAAAGGTTGAAACGCAAGCCGACAAACAACATCGATAAGCAGCGAATCCAAAGACATCTCCGGGGTCTGGCGAAGATGACTGGCCTTCGTGATTCCTGTAGCTAAACCTTTCAACCTTCGAACCTTATCAACTGCGGTTTTCACAACTATACACCTGCAGGCGGCGAACGCTGAGGGCGTCTCAGGGCTTGAGGTCGCGCCGGTAGAGGAAGATCTCGCCATGCGAGTCGCTTCCGTCGACGCCGGCCAACTCGACGACGGCGTGGCAACGGCTGCCGGGACGCGGCGGCAACTCGAATGCATAGTGGTTGCGGATATTGACGGCGCCGGTCTGGGCTTCACGGGCATCGGAGAAAACCTCCCGGCCGTCGACCAGCACCGCGACCCGGCGGATCTGGGCCGCATTTTGTCCACGCAGGAAAAAAGGGCTGAGGATGAAGCGGCCTCCCCGAGCGCAGGCCTCGGCGAGGTCGATGTGGACCGGGCGGGCGATGGAATCGGGATCCCAGGCGCCGACGGACTTGCCACCGATGCGCGGGTCGCGATCGAAATCGATGCCGGCCTCGTCGAGGATGGAGTGGTGCACCGCCAGGCGTCGCTTGAAATCCGAGATTTCCAGGGCCTCCTTGCGGCTCCAGCCCAGCTCGGCCAGGGCCAGCGCCTTAGGGTAAAGCCGGAAGTCGAACTTGTCGGGCGGGCAGTCCCAGTTGTTGACCTGCACGCCGGCGATCCTGGCGGCCGCGGCGGCCTCGAGGCCCTTGGGCACGGGGTCGAATCCGTAGATGCCTTCGACGCTGGAAGGAAGATCGAGATAGAAGTTGTTGAAGGGGCAGACGACGACCGGGTGGCCTTGCCTGGCGGCTGCCGCCGCGGGGCATTCGGCGACGTCGGCGTTGACGAAGAAGTCGCGGCCACGCTGGAAGTGCCACTGGAAGACTAAGGCGCCGGCGGGATAGTCGCCCTGCCAGGAGAGCTCGTCCCACAGGCATGGGACGCGCCCCAGGCGGGTGACATGCGCCGCGACGCGCCGCATAAGGTCGCGATAGAGCAGGTATTTCTCCGGCGTGCCGATCGAACCGGCGTAGAGCCGGTCGAGTTCGGGGCGGCGCTCTCCGGCGAGGGCGGCGGCGCGGCGCTGGCACGAGGGGCAGGATTTCCAGTTGACGCCGAGATATTCGTCGCCGCCGATGTGGACGGGCGAGCCGGGAAACTGCCCGGCGACATCGGCGAGGATGCCCTTGAGGATGTCTAAGGATTCAGGACGGCTGGCGCAGATCTCGTCGTCCTGGTTTTCCACCGGGCAGCGCAGCTGCGGGATCACGCCGGTGAGGATGGAGCAATGCTGCGGCATGTCGATCTCGGGGATGAGCTGGACGTTTCGCGCCGATGCGTAGCTGACTAGCTCGCGGATCTCGTCGCGGGTGTAGAAGCCGGCGCCGCGGGTTGGGTCGAAGGAGGGCCACTTCTTAGCATCGGTGAGATCGGGGTGCTTGGCGATCGATATCCGCCAGCCCGAATTGTCGGTGAGGTGGAGATGGATCTTGTTGATCTTGTAGTAGGACAATCGGTCGACAGCCGACTTGAGGCGCTCGGCGGTGATGAAGTAACGGGCGGGGTCGAGCATGACGCCGCGGTAGAGGAAGCGCGGCGAGTCGTCGATCCTGAGGCAGGGCAGGAGCCTGCCGGAGTCTTTGGCAGGCGCCTGGTCGAGCAGTTGACGCAGGGTGTGGACGGCATTGATCAGGCCGGCCTTGGCCGGGGCTCTGGCGACGATCTCCCGCGGCTGGATGTCGAGGGTGTATGTCTCGGGCCTGGCGCCGCTCCTGACGGGAGCCAGTTCGAGCCGGATGGCGGCCGCGGCGGGATTCAGCCGAGCGGCGGCGGGGCAGCGCCGCGCCAGCTCCACGGCAAAGAAGCTACGCAGCCCTTCCTCCGCGCGGATGACGGAGGCAGGAGAGACGAAGCACTCCCCCGGCACGGCCTTGATCTCCGACGGAGCCGGAATGAGGCAGGGAAGCTCGCCGGCCGGGAGGGCGCTCGCGAGGCAGATCGAGAAAAGGGTTTTAATGATCAATGAGAAATGCATGGGTGCCATCCCTTTGTTGGAAAAACCAAGGATCATTTGCTGCCGCCGGCGAAGTGTTCTTCGATCTCCTCAAGGGTACGTCCCTTGGTTTCGGGAAGAAGGATGAGGGCTGCGAGGAAGTAGACCACGGTGAAGCCGGCGAAGACGAAGAACATCGAGCTGTAGCCGTGAGCTCCGACACTGGGGAGGAAGACGGCGGCGATGAAGGTCGACACGACGGTGTTAAAAAGGAGCGCCACGGACATGCCATTTGAGCGGATGCGTCCGGGCATCAGCTCGGAGAGGGCGAGCCAGACGCAGATGCCGGGGCCGACGGCGAAGAAGGCCATGAAGGCATAGAGGCAGAGGGCGACGGCCCAGCCGTGGCTCTGCGGCGGTACGGGCGTGACCAAGGCGTGCTCAATGCGCAAGGGCGCCTGCCTGGCCTGCTCAAGGTCGAGTGATGGATTACGGAAAAATGCCTCGACCGAGTTCACCGGCAGGGCGGCGTTGCGCGAGATATCGACCAGCTTGTCTTCCCGGGCGTCGGAGCGGACGGCGGTAGTGGCTCCGGAGAAACCGCCGACGGAGTAGATGACTGTGAGAGTGCAGGGGCTCCCGGCCAGAGTCTCGGCGGCCTCGCCCCTGCCGGAGACAAGGCGGGCAAGCGAATCCCGGTCGAAGTGGAAGCGGAGCCGCTCGTCGCTCCGCAGGCCCTTGACGTCGCTGACCGGGGCGACCAGCTCCTCCAGGGATTCCCGGCAGTCGACCTGCCGTTTTTCCGAGTGCTGAAAGAGGATTCCGACGGCGGCGAGTGAGACGACGATACCACCGCTCCCGAGGCAGAGGAGGAATTTCCGTCCCTTGCGGTCGACGAGGACAACGGCGAGCATGGTGAAGAGGAAGTTGACGACGGTGAAGAAGACGCTGGCAAGGTGGGCTCCCTTGTCGTCGAGGCCAGCCTGGAGGAGGATCGTGGTGTTGAAGCCGATGATCGAGTTGATGCCGGTGGCCTGGTTGCAGGCGAGGATGAGGCAGGCGAGGAGGAAGGGAAGGACATATCGGCGTCTGAAGATCGATCCGGCTTCGGTTCCCGGGGCGGAGTCACGCGCCGCGACCGCCTGCAGCTCCCGCATCTCGAGCTCGGCTTCATTGGCCTCGCGGAAGCGGACGAGCGAGGCTCGAGCCTGTTCATGGCGTCCTTTGCGGAACAGCCACCGGGCCGATTCGGGCAGGAAAAAGGCGCCGGCGATGAAGACCAGACCAGGTACGAGGGAGATCCAGAAGACGCTGCGCCAAGCGAAGTCCTTGGCTTCGGCCAGCTGCGCCGCAACCTCGATGCCGTCGAGATGCCGGCTGAAAGCGAGTGCCATCAAGGCCGAAGCCAAAAGGCCGGCGACCAGCATCCACTGGAAGATGCCAGTCCCCGTGCCGCGTTGACCGGCGACCAGGGTCTCGGCAAGATACAGCGGGATCACCACGCCGATGAATCCGGCGCTGACTCCCTGCAGCAGCCGCCCGACGACCAGGGGACCGAAGCCATCCGCCATGGCGATCATCGGGATGCTGAGGACGAATAGGACGCCGCTGACGATCATCATCGGGCGCCGCCCGATGATCTCGGTGCAGGCGCCGGCACAGAGCGTCGATATCACCGAGCCGAGCAGCACGGCGGCGACGATCACCGACAGCTGACCGGCGCTCAAGGGCAGGCCGGAGGCTGAATCCTTGAAGGTCGCCTCCATGTAGGGCAGTACGCCGGCGATGATGCCGACGTCGATGCCGTAGAGAAGACCTCCGAGACCGGCAACGAAAAGGAGGAGCTTGCGCTCGCGTTTCTTGGGCTGAGGATTCATCGAGTCGACCTTCCTGGGGCTTGGGCAATCACTGGGATTCGGCTTGGTCGTCAAGGAGGTCCAGCCGCGGCTCCTTGACCGACATTCACTGCAATGCCTCCCGATGACTGAATTTGACAGCAAGAGCGAAGCTTTGGTAAAATTTAAAAATCCATGTCAAATTCCGGCATTCAGACGCATTTCCAGTATGGTAGGAAGGTTAAGCCAAATCTTGGGACGCCTTTCCTGGTCGTGAACGGAACGCCAAAACAAGGAATCCATCATGTCGACCGCGATTTCGATTCTCCTGATCGCCCTGCTAGTGCTGCTGGTGAAAAAAAGGCTTCAGACTCCGGCCCGGCGACTGGCTGCGGCGGTTTTCCTGCTGATCGGGGTCCTCGCTTCGCAGGTATACGAAAAATGGCAAGAGTCGCGCAGCGGGCGCGACGAACGGCTGATGAAGATCCAGGCGCTTCAATCCAAGCTGCCCTATGCAGTGTCATTGGCAGCTGAACTCAGCCGGAACAAAGTCGTCTTTGTCATCAGAAATCCGGTTTTTGATCCGCGCTCCAAAAGCGCCTCGAACGGCCAGGCCGGAACCTCCTTGAGCAAATTGCAGGTTCCCTTCCCGCCCGACATCAAACTCTTCGACATGGAACTCAAAGGGGGCGAATTCAGCCTGAGCGACTGCAAGCCGCTGGAGGCACATCCTGGCGCCGCAGTGGTTCTGGATTGCGCGGCCTCGGCAGATTCGGAGGCCATCGGACATCTGCTGGAATCAGGACGAGTCATCGTCGTTTCCCAGCAGCGTCTATATCCTTCGTTCAAGCCCTTGCTCGGCAAGGGCGTGAGCGCCGTCATCACCGACATCAAAAACCCGCCAACGGCCAGTCCTGCCATGGCCTCCCTGCGAGATCTTTTCCTCAGTCGCTACACCGTCGAAACGGCCAAGACAAACACCCGGGAGACACCATGAAAACCATGGCAAAAAAGTTCACGCTGATCGAACTTCTGACGGTTGTCTGCGTGATCGCCATCCTGATGGCTCTGCTGTTGCCGGCCATCGGCAGAGCACGCAAGTCGGGCGGGCAAGCGACTTGCTTCAATAACTACCATCAAGTCAGCCTCAGCTTCCGGATGTACTCCGACGACAACCTCGGTTGGTGCGTGCCGGCATCCACCTCAGATCCGCTTGACGGCGGACCCTGGGCGGCCATCTCCTGGGACGACCTTTTCAGCCGCTATGACGGCAGAATGCTGCCATTGTCTCAAATGCAGCTGTATGGCATTCCCACAAGCGACACCAACAAGGTGAACAAGATCTACAACTGCCCTCTGGACAGCACGGCACCGGGCAGCTTGAACCTGCGCAGCATGGCCATCAATCTCGAAGTCAGCGGCATCTGGAGCGGCGGCAATTGGGGGCCGGGACCCTGTCGCATCGACGCGATCGCCTCTCCCTCCACAACCGTGTCTTTCGTAGAGCGCTATTACGAAGGCGACGGGACTCGCAATGCCCTCGGAAATTGGGCCGGAAGTTATTTTCATAACGGCGATGGCCCGATGAACCCGAATTGGATCTTCGGCATTCAGACCTCCAATGACGACTTGAGCACACCGGTCAGCAATCACCCCAATCCGCAAAATCTCCCCTGGCTCCATGTCGACGGACATGTCGAGATCCAAAGCCGGCTCTACAAGGTCTCGAACTATTCCCGTTGACAGCTCCCTTCGCCAGATCCATCAGCCGCCGGACACCGGCGGCTTTTTTGCGGCCGGTAAATTCGCGGTTTTCCTGATCTTGCTGTCAAATTCCGCTTCCCGCAGGCATTGGACTAGATGGCAAGACGAATTCCCTGCCACGAAACCCCATCCTGAAGGAACAAGCCATGAGCACCAAACGAATTTTCACCCTGGTCGAAATGATGGTCGTCGTCGCTCTCGTGCTGGTCCTGCTGTCCTTGCTCCTGCCGGCCTTGGCGCGCATCCGCAATCAAGCCGATATCGCTCTCTGTGGCAGCAATCTCAAGCAGCTCTACACCTACCACTGGCTCCACGCGAAGGATCATAAAGGCAACATCGTGACCGTCCCGACCCATGTCGGCTACTGCGAGTTCGATAACTTCGGCCGGACGGGTTGGATTTCTCTCGGCATCATGGATCGCCGGTTGAACTACTACATCGACCCGAATCTGAACAGCTCCTCGCGCTTGGACATCGTCAACTGCCCCACGGATGCCAAGGAAGGCGGCGCCCTGATCACTAAGAAATACGGGACTTCCTACTACACCAACATCGGCTATCTCACCGGTGTTTTCGCCTCGCGGAATTACGACGTCATGGACAACCCGAATCCGACTGATTCGATCATGAAAGTCGGCAATCCGTCCCAGATGATGCTGGTGGGGGAGTTGGGCTTGTACTGGAGGGCAAAAGGGCGCGGCTGGATGAGCTTCGGCGGACACTGGGCCGAAAACAACGAAGGCTCGTTTAATCTGGTCACTGTCGATGGCAGTCTGAAAACCCGCCAATATCTGGGATGGGGAGCGACCGCCAACAATCAGTTCGACCTGCAGAACCAGCAGCCATGAGCCATGTCATGAATGCCGCAGCCTTCATCCTCACGGTCGCAGCCCTCATCATGAGTGTGGCGGCCAGGCGCAACCCGGCGAGCAAGGCCAGGTTTATGCGGGCGCCTTCAGCCATCCTGGCCATCCTCTTCGGTGCATCGGGACTGCTCGTCAGCAGCGGCGCAAGACTGCAGGATGGATGCGATCTGGATTCAGCCCGCGCACGTGCCGAATTCATCGTCCGCACAGCCCAATCGGAAGCCGCCTTGAAATCCTTGTCGGGACAGCGTCTGATCCTGATAACTGGACAGCCCCCCGAAGACGCCCAGCCCAACAAGGAATTCCAAATCAGTCTTGAGGAAGTCATGAAAGGCCTTGCCGGATGGAAAATCGAGGTGATTAAAATCCCCAGCGGATTCTCCGCCTTCAAATCGGCAGAGCTCGAAAAGCGCTTGAGCGGCAAAGAATGGGACGTCCTTGTCAGTTTCATCGGACTTCCGCAAGACCTGGACTGCATGGCTGCCGGCGATCTGGGCGAACTTTGCGCCAAGCGGGTCGTCATTGTCGGATCAGGATCGATAGAGGATGTCGACAAAGCCCTGGAATTAAAGCTCTTTGACCGGGCCCTCGCGCCCGATTCGGTCCGGAACCGCAATTACGGCACCTGCCTTGATTGGAAAGGAAGAAACCAAGTCGTGGACATCCGCGGCCAGAGGTCGCCTTGAGAATGCGCCGCTCACCGACGCCGGCGGTTGCAAACGCAAGGAATAGGGACATCATTTGATGCAGCATCATCTTGCCAATCATAAAAATCTGCTTCTAATTTCAAATGCATCCTATACGATCTTCCTGTCTTTTGGAGTCCGAAATGAAAAGCCAATTCAAGCCCGAGGGTTTTGCTGGGCAGAAATTACTTCGGCTCGGCAAGGCGCAACAATCATGGTGCCGGCAGGATGCGGCGTCGTCGCAGCTCTTCGTCACCGACATTGGCTTCTACCCGCAGGCGGAACGGCATCGCGTCGACCGGCCTGACGGGGCTGCCGGCTGCGTCTTGATCCTCTGCACCCGTGGCCGCGGCTGGGTTGATACGGGAGGAGGCGAGAAGGAGGTGAAGGCCGGAGAGTTCTTCTTCATTCCCGCTCGACGGCGGCATGGCTACGGCACTTGTGCGGACAGCTATTGGAGCAAGTACTGGGTCCACTTCGAAGGCGAGATGGCGACGGAGATGGCGGCGCAGCTGGACGACGCGACGGAGTCGCCGCAGCTGGCTCCCGAGCCGGCACCCTGCGTCGCCCTGTTCGAGGAGATGATCTCGATCCTCGAGGCGGGGCCCCTGCAGGTGAATCTGTCGCGGATCAATTTCCGTCTCTGGCACCTGCTCAGCCTCTTTATACACCGCGAGGTGGCGGCGAACCGACTTGAGGGCGGTGCGGCTGCGATTGAGAGTTGTCTGCATTTTCTCCGCACCCACGTCGGCCAGCGCCTCAGTCTTGAGGCGATGGCGTCGCATGCCGGTCTTTCTCCCAGCCGCTTCTCGGCGCTTTTCCGGCAGCGGACTGGCACTTCGCCGCTTGATTTCCATATCCAGCTGAAGATGCAGGAAGCCTGCCGGCAGCTGGTGCTCGGACGGGGGCGGATCCAGGACGTCGCCGCTTCCCTCGGCTATGACAACCCGTATTATTTCTCGCGCCTTTTCCGCCAAGTGGTCGGCCACTCGCCGCGCCAGTACCGCGAACGATTCCAAGCTTGACGCGACCCTGCCTCAATCTGGGTCTGCGCCGATGCGGCTTGACCCTGGGCTACCATGTACGACCCGCAAGAGGTCGAGCAACTGAAAGAATTGTGGAGCGCTGCACTATCTCCCCTCGGATCAATCTCTGTCGCCGACGGAGACGGCGAAACCGCATCAATCCTCCTCCTTGCTCGCTCCTCGTGCCGCCAGAGCGCGTTCGCGGGTGGCCGCGAGATCCAGGACTGGCCAGGGATAGGACTGGCCTAGACTGACCCCAGCGGCGGAACAGAGCAGCGGCTGCTGCCAGGGAGCATGCAGGATCTTGCTGGGGAGAGATCGGATCTCCGGCACCCAGCGGCGGATGTAGAGTCCTTCGGGATCGAAACGCTGCGACTGAAGCACCGGATTGAAGATGCGGAAATAGGGCGCGGCATCGGCGCCGCAACCCGCCACCCATTGCCAGCCCAGAGTGTTGTTGGCGAGATCCGCGTCCACCAGATTGTCCCAGAACCAGGCGGCGCCGCGGCGCCAGTCCTGGAGTCCGTTTTTGACCAAGAGGGAGGCGGCAATCATCCGCACCCGGTTGTGCATCAGGCCGGTCTGGCGCAACTCGCGCATGCCGGCATCGACGATCGGGAAGCCGGTGCGGCCCTGGCGCCAGGCCTTGAGCAGTGAAGAGTCATCAGGCAGCCAGGGGAAGTCGAGCCAGTCGGAACGCCATTCCCGGTGCGGCGTCTCGGGAAAGGCCCAGAGGAGATGGAAGGCGAATTCCCGCCACAGGATCTGACGGACGAAGGGGGCGGCGCTTTTCGAGCTGGCCTCAGCCCGGGAGATCACCTGACGGGGTGAGATTTCGCCGAAGTGAAGAGGCGCACTGAGTCGGGAGACACCGTCGACGGCGGGCAGGTCGCGATCCGCAGAGTAGTCTTCGATGCCATCGCGGCAGAACTCCTCCAGTCGCGCCATCGCCCCAGCCTCGCCGGGACGATGCAACTTGGAGAACCCATCGGCCCAGTCGCGGCTCGGCAGAAGCTGCAGATCTTCCAGTGGCAGCGATTCCGGCCAGCTTGCCGGAGGGGGCAGCGAAGAAGGTTGCGGCAAGGGCGGCGGCAGGCTCGGCAAGAGGCTGGCCGCAAGGCGGGAGAAAGGAGTGAAGACCTTGTAAGGCTGGCCCTGGCCGTTAAGCATATCCTTCGGTTCGAAGAGGCTTCGGGTGGAGAGCTCTTGAACCTCGATTCCCGCTGCGCGGAGGCGTTCCGCGAGGGCCCGGTCGAAAACCCGCGCCGCAGGTTCGAAGCGGCGTCCGAAGATCACCCTCCTAGGCCTCAGGCTGAGGATCTCTGCCAGGGTGTCGCCGCGGCGGATCAGCAGGCTCGAGCCCATCTTCTCGAGGCTGCGTCGGTGCTCAAGCAAGGAATGATGCAGCCACCAGCGCCCGGCGCCCCCCGGGAGCCAGTCGCCCCAGGCGGCGCGGTCCCAGACGAAGAGCGGGAGCACCGCATCGCCACGACGCGCAGCCAAATCATAAAGAGGGTTGTCGTTCAGGCGCAACTCTTCTCTCAGCAGGACAACAGTATTCATGCCTTCTTCTCCGGTTCACAGAGAGAATACGCTGAATCCAGAGCCAGCTTACGATAATTTGGACGTGTATCACCCTAGATTCCACACCTGAGCACGAAGCCCCGCGATCCCCTTGGGGTCAAATTTCATAACTGTCTCATTCCCAGGGTGTCGCCGATGCGGCTCAACCCTGGGCTAAAATCCCCGACTCCGTTGGAGTCAAGCACAAACTAAACCCCAAAATCTTCAGGTGTGGAATCTAGGATCACATGTCACACCGAATTGAGCCTGGACTGAGATGCACTCACCCTAAAAACCGCTGTTGAGCAACAGAACCGGGTTGAAAGGTTGAAAGGTTGCAATGCAAGGCATTGAACAACAAAAGTCAGCAACTATTTGACGCGGACAGGAGAGCTTTCCCATTAGAAGTCATTCCGACGGATCATCGAATGAGCTAAGCTATTGCTGTTGCAGCTAATCCTCCCAACCTTTCAACCATCCAACCTTGCAACTGCGGTTTTTAGGTTCACTCAAGCTGCTTTTCAGGGAGTCAGGGAGTCGAAACATCCCCGTACTCCCCAGCTCCCCAACTCCCTAAGCCGCGATCTCGAAATTCGAGTGAGAAAGGAGGAGGGGAGACGGGTCGATGCTTTTCGAACTCCGTCCGTTTCAGGCTCGCTTGATCGGAATCATCCAGCAGCATCCAGAGCCACTCATGTAAGGTCGGCCGCGATTCCTCGTAATAGACCCAGGAACGCAAGAGGAGTCCGTCGTGTACCCAGCCTTGATCAACTGCCTGCTCGCCGCCCTCTGGATTTTCAGCGGCCTTTGCTTTCTCCGTTCGCCGGCGGAAAGCGCCCGCCATCTGGGCTACGAGGGCTTGGGGCCACAGGCTCTGGTGGACGTCCGCGCGAGCATCGGCGGCGTCTGCCTGGCCGCCGGGCTCGGCGCACTTGCCCTGGCCGCGTTCGGCCGTCTCGAGGCAGCGCTCTGGCTGCAAGCCGTGCTTCTCGGCGGTTATGCCGGCGGGCGCGCTATCGGACTCTTCCTGCTCAAGGGGGAGCCGAGACGGCATCGCCGCTGGCTGCTGGTTGAAATCGGACTTCTCCTCGTCGTCATCAGCGCCATAATCTCTGGAGGCCCCCCATGAAATCCCTTTTCACCGCTCTCTCGCTCTGCAGCCTTCTCTCTTGCAGCTCGGAGTCTCCTCTCTCCTCACTCCCGCCGTCCCCGCCTCCGGGCGTATTCCCTGCTGTCGCCGGTGACGATCTCACCGGCGTTCCTCGCCAGTTCCCCGCGGCCTTCACGGCCCCCAAAACCCTCGTCATCGTCGCCTTCCTGCATCGTCAGCAAGCCGATGTGGATGCCTGGTTCAGAGCGCTCGAAATCGAGATCCGCAAGGGCGGAGTCGAATACTTCGAGCTCCCCACCCTCCCTCCCATGGGAAGCCTGCGGGAATGGCTCCTCTACAAAGGGATGCAAAGCGGCATCCCCGATCCCTGGATGCGACAGCGGGTGGTCACCCTTCACCTCGATAAGTCCGCCTTCAAGCAGGCCCTCGGAATCTCGTGCGAAGACCATGTCAGCGTTTTTGTCGTCGGCCCGGGTGGACGACTGGCTGGCAGCGTCCAAGGTGCTCTGGATGAAACCCGACTCTCTCAAGTCAAAGCCTGGCTGCAAGGATCCCTCTGATGTTCGACTCGATCAAATGCTGGTTCGACACCCAGACCCAGGCGCCTGTCCGCGGCAATCCCGACCGCATCGACTGGCTCCGCGCCATCCCTTTCCTGGCCGTACATGCCGGCTGCCTGGGAGTGATCTGGACCGGGGTCAGCCCGGTTGCGGTGGCGGTCTGCATCTTCCTCTACGTCCTGCGGATGTTCGCGATCACCGGCTTCTACCACCGCTACTTCTCGCACCGGAGCTTCCGCACCAGCCGCCCTCTGGCCTTCCTCTTCGCCTTCATCGCTTGCTCCAGCGCCCAGAGGGGGCCGCTGTGGTGGGCGGCCCATCATCGCCATCACCACAAGGATTCCGACCAGCCCGAGGATGCTCATTCCCCGGCACGCCACGGCTTCTGGTGGAGCCATTGCGGCTGGTTCCTGGCACCCCGCCACTTCCCCACACGCCATGAGATTCTGCGCGATTTCAAAGAACATCGCGAGCTGCACTGGCTCAACCGCTTCGACATGCTGGCGCCGGTCCTGCTCGGGCTATCCTGCCTCGCCCTCGGCTGGATCCTCCAGCGCTGGGCCCCCGCCCTCGAAACCAGCCCGGCCCAAATGCTGGTCGTCGGCTTCGCCTTCTCCACCACCCTGCTCTACCACGGCACCTTCAGCATCAATTCCCTCTCCCACCTCTGGGGTAGCCGCCCCTACTCCACAGGCGATGACAGCCGCAATAACTTCCTCCTCGCCTTGATCACCCTCGGCGAAGGTTGGCATAACAACCACCACCGCTTCCCCGCCTACGCCAATCAGGGACACCGCTGGTGGCAGCTCGATCTCACCCTGATCGGACTCCGCAGCCTAGCTCTCGTCGGCCTCGTCCGTGATCTCCGCATCCATCTCCATCGTCACGCCAAAAATGCCGAATCCCCAGCACCAAGCCCAGCCCTCGAAGCAGAACATAGCTAATCCGCTCCAGCAAAGGATCCCAAGCCGCAGCTCTGCTGCGGCTTTTTTAAATCCTTAAAATTTTTGAGATTAAATCTCAAAAATATCTTGACTGAGGTCGTGACTCCGCTATAATTGAGATAATATCTCAAAGTAAGGAGAGCGACATGAATCTGGTGCAAAAGATCGCCAAGCAACTTCGGCAGGAGGAAATCCTGAGGATGCCGCGGCTGAGAAAGATCTGCCCTTTGGTGCAAGCGACGATGAGCACCTTGGCCCTCAGCCAGGGGCTCTACGCTCAGGAGGGGCAGGTGACGGAGGCGGCGCCGCAGAATCAGCCCGCGACTGAGGGGGCGAGGCGGAATTTCAAGGTGCCGGCGCAGCCTCTGTCGTCGTCATTGGCGGAGATCGCCGCACAGGGCGAAGTGCAAGTGAAAACATCGGCCGAGCTGCTGTCCGGCAGAACAGCGCCGGCCCTCACGGGCAGTCACACGGTGGAAGAGGCCTTCCGGCTCGTCCTTGCCGCCAGCGGCCTGCAGATGGTGAAGGCCGACGGCGCCTACAGGCTGGAGAGGATCGAGGCCGGAGCGCTGGAGGAGGTCGAAGTCAGCGGCCACCTGATAGCGCCCCAAACTCTGGCGTCGCGGAAGTTCGAGGAGCCGCTGAAAAGCACCCAGACGGCCAACGTCATTGACAGCGAGGTGATCCAGCAGCAAGGAGTCAGCAGCGTCAAAGACGTCTTGCGCAACTCACCTGGCATCACCTTCCGCTCCGGCGAAGGCGGCGCGCCTCTCGGCGACAATCTCTTCATCCGCGGCGCCTCGGCGACCAACGACGTCTTTGTCGATGGCTTCCGAAACAGCGGCGAGCAGAGCCGCGACGCCTACAACCTCGAGCAGGTGGAAGTCTTCAAAGGTCCCAACTCAGCCAACTTCGGCCGCGGCTCCTCCGGCGGCGCCATCAACCTGGTGACGAAAAAGGCGAAGCTTGAGGACTTCAGCACCCTGAGCATCGGGGGCGGCTCGCACGAATACTGGCGAAACACCCTCGATTCGAACTGCATCCTCTCCGAGAAGAACGGCGGCGCGATCCGCCTCAACGCCATGACAGCGCAAGCCGCCGTGCCCGATCGCGATCAGACCGAGAATGAATCCCTTGCCGTCAACCCCAGCCTCGCCTACGGCCTCGGCACCGCCACCCGCCTCAGCCTCGCCTACGAACACCTCCAGCAAGAGAGCCTGCCCGACAACGGCATCCCGACCCTCGCCTACGACAGCTACAGATCCCCCAACACCTCGACCACGGCCCAGTCGAACAGCCGCCAGGGACGCCACGGCGTCGATCGCCGCAACTTCTACGGCTTCCCCCACCGCGATGAACAGAAGCTGGTCAGCGACAAGGTCGATTTCGGCATCGAACAGGACTTGGACGACGACTGGACCTTGAGCAACAACAGCTCCCTGCTCAACAGCCGCAACTTCGTCTGGGGCACCGTCACCCAAGGCCTCGGCAAGGGCAATCCCGCCAGCGGTGCGGTGACCGCAAACGACAGCGGCAGCGACCTGTCGATCGACGACAAGATCCGCGACACCGAAGTCCTCACCCTGCAGAACAACAGCCTCCTCACTGGCAAGTTCGAGACAGGAGGCCTCAAGCATAGCGCGGTGACCGGGCTCGACCTCAGCTGGGAACGCTTCGAGCAGTTCGAGAACACCAGCGCGACCTATTCCCGCGACGGCGGCGCCAGCTTCCAGAACTCGACCTACACCGATCTCCACTCGCCGGACACCGCGTCGATCATCACCAAAGGCGGCGGCCAGCGGACTGGCGGCAGTCAGCGCAGCCAGGCCGACGGCATCGGGCTCTACCTCGGCGACACCGTCGATCTGAATGAACAATGGTCGGTCAACGGCATGGGGCGCCTCGACTACTACAGCATCCGCCAGGAGGACGACCGCAAGCTCACGGCCGCCAACACCGACGGCCTCGGCAGCGACGAGCTTCTGCCGAGCTGGCGCAGCGGCCTCGCCTACAAGCCGGCGGAGAACGGCTCGATCTACTTCGGCATCGGCAACTCCCTCAGCCCCGCCAGTTCCAACGCCACCAACGGCTACCTCTTTTCCAGCAGCGCCAGCAGCACCGCACGCTCCGATCTCGAGCCGATCGAGACCCGCAGCTGCGAGATCGGCACCAAGTGGGAATTCTTCGACCAGAAGCTCAACCTCTTCGCCGCCGTCTTCGAGAACGATGTCAAGAACAACCTCACCTTGGTCCCCGGCAGCAGCCCGGCCGAGTACCTGCAGATCGGCAGTCAGACCACCCAGGGCCTAGAGCTCGGCGCCTCCGGCAAGATCAACGAAACGTGGACCCTCCTCGGCGGCTACGCCATCATGCGCAGCGAGATCGACAGCCTGCAAGCGTATGAGGACGGCAATGAAGTGCCCTTCACTCCCGAGCAATCGGCCAGCCTGTGGACCCAACACCAGATCACCGACAAGTTCAGCTTCGGTCTCGGCGCCCAATACTCCGGCATGATGACCTATGACACCCGCGGCACCCAGGCCCCCGATGAGGCACGCTACATCCTCTACAACGCCATGGCTAATTATCAGTTCAATCAGAGCCTGTCCCTGCAACTCAACCTGAACAATCTGCTCGATGAAGACTACATCGCCGCCGGCGGCCCCAGCCGCGTCATCCCCGGCGCCGGACGCTCGGGCTTCCTCACTCTCACCTACAAATTCTGAGCCCCGCCATGATCCTCAGCATTCCCGACATCCTCAGCCCGGAAGAACTCGCCCTCGGCCGGGAAATCCTCGAAAAGGCGACCTGGATCGACGGCTCGGCCACCGCCGGCCACCAGTCGTCACAGGTGAAGAACAACCTGCAGCTGCCCCAGGACGGCGAAGCCGCCCGCAAGGTCGGCGAGATGATCCTCCGCGGCCTCGCCCGCTCGCCCCTCTTCCTCAGCGCCGCCCTGCCCAAGGAGATTTATCCGCCCCTCTTCAGCCGCTACGCCGCCGGGCAAAGCTTCGGCAGCCATGTCGACAACGCCGTCCGCCACCTCCCCGGCGGACGCGGCGCCATCCGGACGGATTTATCCTGCACCTACTTCTTCGCCGGGCCGGAGGAGTACGAGGGCGGCGAGCTGTGCATCCGCGACACCTACGGCGTCCAGCAGGTCAAGCTGCCGGCCGGACAGATGATCCTCTACCCCTCTTCCAGCCTGCACTGGGTCAACCCCGTCACCCGCGGCGCCCGCCTCTGCTCCTTCTTCTGGCTGCAGAGCCTGATCCGTCAGGACGAACGGCGCTCGCTGCTATTCGACATGGACGTGGCAATCCAGCGCCTCGCAGGAGAAAATCCCAGGCACTTGTCGGTGCTGGAGCTCACCAACAACTACCACAACCTGCTGCGGATGTGGGCGGATCTATGAAGGCTGCATCAGCTCGCGACTGCGCCGTCAGCGCCGCCTGCGGACTCCTCCTCGTCGGCAGCCTTCTCGGCTCCGGAGCGCCGCCAAAGCCCCCCGCCGCCCCGCCGCCCGCACCCTTGCAGATCCCGCCGCCGCCCGTGCCGCTGGAACTGCAGCTGGAAGCAGAGAAACCCGCTCCGGCTCACAGCCCGGCTCACAGCCAGGCGCCTGCCCAGCCCCTGCCTGCCCCCCCGCACCTTGAGATGCCGCCGCCCCTCACGGAGACGATCCCCGCCCACGCCTTCGCCCTGCCGCCCCTGCCGGAGATCAGCAGCCTCCTCCCCGTCGAACAGCTGCCGCGCCCCGCCCTGATCCAGCTCCCCGCCACAGCTAATTCCCGCGGAAATGCCGCCGCCCCGAGCCCGTCACCACCCTCGGTGCAAACCCTCGCCTTCGGCGTCGGCGCCGGCAAGCAACCCGCGCCCCGCTATCCGCGTGAAGCCCTCCGACGCGGCCAGCAAGGCTCGGTCGAAATCCTCTTCTCCGTCAACCGCGATGGAGCGGTCGAGACGGCCGAAATCCTCTCGCCAAGCCCCTGGCCGCTGCTCAATCAGGAAGCCCTGCGCGTCGTCCGCGAACGCTGGAACTTCCCTCCCGGCGAGTGCCGCCGCTATCGCGTCCCCATCCGCTTCAAACTCGAAAAATGAGAACCGCCCCATGAACATGTGCAGACCTTTCCTCGCCAACGCCGCCTACGACTTCATCGTCGAGGGAGGCCCGATCATGGCCCCGATCCTCCTCGCCCTCTTCCTCGCCCTCACCGTCCTCCTCGAACGCAGCCTCTGGTGGCTCTCCCTCCGCCGCCGCGCCGATCCGGCCTCTCGCGACCGGCTCTGGCAAGCCCTAGCCGCCGGGGATTTCCGCCAGGCCATCGAAATCTGCCGCGCCAGCCCCGATCCGCTCCTGGCCATCCTCCACCAAGGCCTGATCCACGCCCACGGCAGCTTCCTCGGCGCCATGCAGATCGCCGCCACCCGCTTCGCCGCCGAAGCCGAAAAACGCCTGTGGATCCTCAGCACCCTGATCACCCTCGCTCCCCTGCTCGGCTTGATGGGCACGGTCCTCGGCATCATGCACAGCTTCTCCTTCGTCGGCGACGCCGAACTCGCCGTCAGCAAGGTCGGCGGCGGCATCGGCGAAGCCCTCATCGCCACCGCCGCCGGCCTCGCCGTCGCCATCCTCTGCCTCCTCCCCTACAACTACTTCCGCCGCCGCCTTCAAAGCCTCCGCGATGACTTCGAAATCGCCATCAACCACACCGAATTGGTGGTCGCCGCGGCAAAACACCACGGCCATGACCTCGAAGCCTTCGCCCGCCGACAGGCTGCCGATTCGTTCCAGTCCCCGCGGAATTGAACCATGCCTGTCCGACTCAGCCCCCGCCGCCACGATGACGACGAAGCCAGGATCGAGATCATCCCCCTCATCGACATCATGTTCTTCCTCCTCGCCGCCTTCATGCTGCTCAGCTTGAAGATGGTCCGCCTCAACACCACCCAGGTGAAGCTGCCCGCCAGCGCCTCCGCCAGCCCCGATCCGGCCAAGGACCAACCCCTCGTCGTCACCGTCGCCGCCAGCGGCATCATCAGCTTCGAGAAAACGCCTCTCAGCCCCTCCGAACTCGCCGCCCGCCTCAAGCCCCTGGCCGCCTCCGGCAATCTCCGCGTCCTCATCGCCGGCGACGCCGACTCACGCCACCGCGACCTGATGCGCACCCTCGACGCGGTCCGCCTGGCCGGCGTCTCCAGCGTCGCCTTCGTCGCTCAAAAGGAATGACCCCATGCCCCGACTGGCTCATATCAACCTCCTAGGACTCCTCCTGCTCGGCTCCGTCTGCCTCTGGCAATGGCGACGCGAAGCCGGACTTCGCCACCAGCTCTCCGCTCAGTCGCAGCTCGCCTGCCGCCAGGAAGCCCGCCACCGCGATCTCGAATCGGAGAAATCGCGCCTCGCCGCCGACCTAGAACTCTTCCGCCAACAAGCCAAGACCCAAGGCGAGGCCCTCGAACTCGAGAGAACCAAACGGCTCGAGACTGAGTCGAAACTGCACCTGGCCTCCGGCGAAAACGCGCAACTGAAGCGCAGTCTGGCCGAATGGACCGGCGCCCTCCAGGCTCGGGAAACCCGTCTCGCCGAAATCTCAATGCAGCGCGACAAGATCGCCGCCCAGCTGCATCAGGCCGCCACCACCTGCACCGAGCTGCATCGCCAGGCCGAGACAGCGCTGCATCTCCTGCAACAGCGCACCGAGGACTGCAACCGCCTCACCCAGGAGCTCAATCATCGCCAGCGCGAATCCCTCGAACTCACCGAGCTTCTCAACCGCAGAACCGCCGAATACCAGCAGCTGCTGAACCAACGCTGAGCTGCAGGATCGCGCACCCCGCCCGAACTCAACTTGGATTCCGAAGCTGAGCTTGGGCTCAGCTCGGGAATCCGATTCAAGATTCAAAATTCAAGATTCAACAGAACGCGAACAAAATCAAAGATTTAGCATCCAAGACTGAAGGCTGACTCAGAGCTTCAACTTCGGAATCGAGGCTCAATAAATATCTACGAAAGAGAGCTCCAGCCTTGAGGCTGATTCACTTCATGGGTCGCGCCAAAGATAGATCATAATATTTTGATCTGAAACCTGTCGTGCAGACCAAGCAACCCCGCAGCGGCGAGAGCTGTAAACAGCCTCGGCAGCTTGCTCCGCAAGAGTCTCCGCTTCCTCCAATGAACGGCATACGAGCAAGCCGCTCGATTGCAGTTCTTCGTCAGTCAAGGATGCACCAGACAACACCTTGTCCCAGAGGATTTCCGCGGTGTTCTTTCGCTTGCGTTTTCCGCACTTCGGTCGACGGAACTCTAGGTCGGAGGCGATGATGAAACGACAAGGAAGGGATAGGTCGCTACCTTCTTGCTGCAGCAACGCGGCTAGGGAAGCCACCTCATCCTCGCAGCTCTTTCACCAGGGCCTCGAGATCAAGCGGGCCCTGAGCTCCGGCGACCAGGTTTTTCATCTGGAAGCTGCCGTCGGCTTCAGGCATCACGATGAAGCGGGCGCCGCGTTTTTCGGCGAACTGGATCTGCTTGCCGAAGCGCTTGGCGGAGGGAGTGGTCTCGACCCGCAGGCCGGCGGCGCGGAGCTGCGCCGCGACTTGGTTGCCGAGTGGACGCTGATTCTCGTCGAAGAGCAGCACCATCACTTCGGTGGGAGTGGCGGGCAAGGGCGCGAGACGGCCCGATTCGAAGAGGATGTAGAGAAGGCGGCTGACTCCGATCGACAGGCCGACGCCGGGGAGCTTGCGCTCGGTGAACTTGCTGGCGAGGTTGTCGTAGCGGCCGCCGGAGCAGACCGAGCCGTACTGCTCGAGGCCGACGAGATTGCACTCGTAGACCGAGCCGGTGTAGTAGTCGAGGCCGCGGGCGATGCTGAGGTCGAAGCGGATGCGGCCGGCGGGCAGATGGGCGAGGTTTTTGAAGATGCTTTCCAGCTCAAGCTTGGCCAAAGCGACGATCTCGTGCGAGGTGTCGAGGCTGGCGAGGAAGTCGAAGGCCTCGGTCAGGGAATATTTGCGCGAGGCGAGGTCGACGCAGAAGGCCGCCTGTTCGGCGCTGAGGCCGTTTTCCAGAAGCAGCTTGGTGACGCCGTCCTTGCCGATCTTGTCGATCTTGTCGACCGCGATCAGGGTCTTGCCGAACTCGTTGATGCCTTGCTGACGGTAGAGGCCGTCGAGGAGCTTGCGGTTGTTGATGCGGATGACGAAGTCGCCGACTTGCAGGGCTTCGAAGATGTCGTGCAAAACCTGCACCACTTCGGCCTCGTAGTGAAGCGGCAGCTCGCCGTCGCCGACGATGTCGATATCGCTCTGATAGAACTCGCGGTAGCGGCCGGACTGGGCTTTTTCGCCGCGCCAGACCTTCTGCTGCTGGTAGCGCTTGAAGGGGAACTGCAGATTGGCGTAGTTGTCGGCGGTGTAGCGGGCGAAGGGCAGGGTGAGGTCGAAGTGGAGGCCGAATTCCCCTTCGCGGTCTTCGGTGGCGGCGGCGAGGCGGTGGATGCCGAAGATCTCCTTCGAGACGTCGCCGGAGGTGGCCAAGGCCTCGACCTTCTCGACGGCGCAGGTTTCGATCGGGGTGTAGCCGTAGGATTCGTAGATGCGGCGGATGCTCGCCATCACTTCTTGTTCGCGGCGGCGGGCGCCGGGAAGCCATTCGGGGAAGCCGCGGTGGAATTTGCCGAAGAATGCGTCGCTCATGGGGGGATCCTGTGGGTTTTTTGAACCCGCCCAATCTGCCGCGGCTTGTCGCGAGCGCAAGACGGGACTCAAGCTTCCAGCTTGAGGAGCTCAACCGGCTGGCAGCCGGCGCTCCCAGGGAACCTATTCACCGATCTTATTACGACTTATTGCGGAGGCGAATTCCTTTCTTGGTGGCACCCTCGAGAGCTTCGCGTTTGAGGCGGGCACGTCGCGCGGCATCGAGGGTTTCCGCCGCGCTGTGGCGGCTGTAGGCGGAGACACCGCCGATGAGTGTCAACAGCCACAAAAAGACGGCGACGGCCCAGGGAAGTCCACCTTGCGGCGGATCGAAGGAGACCCAGTAGGAATAAGCATTTTTCGGATCGGGATGGATCCAGATGCGGGCTCCGGGCTTCGGGTTCAGAGGGGCGCGATGCTCGCTGGTCTCCGAATAGCGGATTTTGTCGACATGCCAGGTTGCTGTGAGTGCGATCTTAGGTTTTGATTTCTTGCGATGTGAGCTGCGTTTGATGTTTTTCACGCTCCAGCTTTCGGCTTCGTAGCCAGGCCAGGAGAGGCGTTCGGCGGTGTTTTGGTGCCAAGCGATGGTGCCACCGAGGACCAGTATGGCGAGGAGGGAGCAGATGAAGACAATCAATTTCACGGACATGACCTTGGAAGTGGAGTTGAGCAAGCTCGGGAAGCTACTGCGAACTGCAGAGGGCAGCCCTTCCGAAGCTCCGTGAATTGCGGAAGCCAAGTTACTCCGTGGGCCGGCGCTCCCCAGGAAGCTCAAACCCGGTAGAATTCCTTGCTGCCGGGCCGGCGCGGCGGACGTTTGGCGAGGTGGGCCTGGACGGCGCGGAAGAGGGCCTTGGTTTCGTTCATCGACACCTGATCGCCGAGATAGAGACGGAGGAAGCGCCAACGCTGGCTGAGGCTGAGATGGCGGAGGCCGCGGCGGGCGAGGGAGCTGAGGTCGAGGATGCGCGAATGGCGGGCGGTCAGGCGGGCAATCAGGCCGGAGCGCTGGCGGGGGCAGTCCATCCACACGAGCTCGTAGCCCTCGCCGAGGCGGCGGACCAGGAGGTTGCGCCACTTCAGGTCGCAGTGGTAGAAATTTGCGGCGTGCGCAAGCTTGAGCTGCGTCGCCAGGTGTCGCGATAAATCCAACACCAGTTTGGCTCGGGCCTCCGGCGCGAGCGGGTCGAGCTGACGCTCGGCGAATTTCGCCAGGTCGGAGATCGCGCCGGCGTCTTCGGTGACGATGTAGGCTTCGAAGAGGCGGCCGAAATCGCGGCGTTCGCCGAGGGCGCGGCACTTCAGGGTCGGGATGCCGAGCTCCGCCAGGATGGCATAGCCCTGGGACTCGATCTGGGCCTTGCTGCGGCGCAGGAAGAATTCCCAAGGAGTCGCCCGGAGTTCGTAGACCTTGGCGTAGAGCGCCGGGCCGGACTCGGCTTCAAGCCGGGTGACGAGGCCGCTGGCGCTGCGTTCGATCTGCTGCCCCTTCAAGGCCTCGCGCCAGTCACCAGCGCGATCGAGGCCGAGGCGGGCCAAGATGGCCTCATCGGCCACGGCATGGCAACGGGCGAGGCCGTGCCAGGCCAGAGGCAGAAGTCGAAACGGGGCGGGCGACACGGGGCTTAGACGCGTTGTTCGCCGTCGGCTTCCAGGTCCTTGGCGGCCTTGAGGTCGTCGCGGGTGGCGGTCTGGGGGCGGAAGCCCATCGACATGAGCTGCTGCAGGGCCATGAGGAACTGCTGCTCCTCGGAGTCGGCGGCGGAGTGTTCGTCGAGGGGGGTGGAGTGGAGTTTGCGGAGCAGGCGTTCGAGCGATTGGTCTTCGGCGAACATGTTTTTCAGGATGTCGTCGGCGACGGCGATTTCGAACTCATCGAACATCTGGAAGGCCTGCTGCTTGTATTCGACCAGGGGGTCCTTCTGGGCGATGGAGGAGAACTGGACGTTCTGGCGCAGGTGGTCCATGCCGCGGAGGTGCTCGATCCACAGCTTGTCGATGGCGGCGAGCATGATGTTGCGTTCGTGGCGGCGGAGATACTCGACTTCATCTTCCGACTCTTTCTTGACGTAGGCGGCCTCGATCCGTTCGGCCAGCTTGGCGGCGAGCTGATTGGGGCTGAGGGAGCCGTCGAAGGCGAGGGTTTCGAGATCGAGGTCGAGGGGGAAGGTGGCGGCGAGCCATTTCTCCAGGGGTTTGCGGTCGATCGGGCGGGGCCCCTTGGACTGATTCTTGGCGGCGGCGCGTTCGCATTTCTCCTCGAGGGTGTTGACCAGGATGTCGAAGAGGCGTTTGCGGGGGTTCTGGGCGTGGAGGATGTCGCGGCGGAGCTTGTAGATGATGGTCCGCTGCTTGTTCATCACGTCGTCGTATTCGAGGGTCTTCTTGCGCGAGTAGAAGTTCTGGTTTTCGACCTTCTTCTGGGCGTTCTCGATGGTGTAGGTGAGCATGCCGGACTCGAGCTGTTCGCCTTCTTTCAGGCCCATGCGTTCGAGGACGCCGGCGATGCGATCCGAACCGAAGAGGCGCATCAGCTTGTCTTCAAGGGAGATGAAGAAGAGTGAGGAGCCCGGGTCGCCTTGGCGGGCGCAGCGGCCGCGGAGCTGGCGGTCGATGCGTCGGGAGTCGTGGCGTTCGGCGCCGATGACGTGCAGGCCGCCGAGTTCGGCGACGCCTGGACCGAGCTTGATGTCGGTGCCTCGGCCCGCCATGTTGGTGGCGATGGTGACGGCGCTGCGCTGACCGGCGAGAGAGATGATCTCGGCTTCGGCCTGGTGGCGGCGGGCGTTCAGGACCTTGTGGGGCACACCGGCGTTCTGCAGATATTTCGAGATGATTTCCGAGACTTCGACGGTCGGGGTGCCGAGGAGGATGGGTCGGCCGAGCTCATGGACGGCCTGGACTTCCGCGGTGATGGCATTGTACTTCTCGCGTGCGGTCTTGAAGATGCGGTCGTTGAGGTCGGTGCGCAGGCAGACGCGGTTGGGCGGGATGGCGACGGTTTCGAGCTTGTAGATTTCCTTGAACTCGGCGGCTTCGGTGAGGGCGGTGCCGGTCATGCCGCCGAGCTTGGTGTAGAGGCGGAAGTAGTTCTGGATGGTGATGGTGGCGAGGGTCTGGGTCTCGGCTTCGATGCGGACGTTTTCCTTGGCTTCGAGAGCCTGGTGGAGGCCTTCGGAGTAGCGGCGTCCGGGGAGGGCGCGGCCGGTGTTTTCGTCGACGATGACCACTTTGCCTTCGCCGGAGCTGTAGTCGACGATGTAGGCGATGTCCTTCTCGTAGAGGCAGTAGGCCTTGAGGAGCTGGGCGATGGTGTGGATTTCGGAGGTCTTGTTGGCGTATTTCTCCTGGGCGGCTCGGCGGGCGGCGAGGCGGCCGTCCTCGTCGAGCGACCTGTCGGCGTCGATGGTCTGGAACTGCTCGACGATGTCGGGCAGCAGGTAGGCGTCGGGGTCGTCGGGAGCGATGACGGCGCGGCCCTTGTCGGAGAGGTCGGTGTCGTGGTGTTTTTCGTCGATGGCGAAGAACAGTTCCTGCTTGGTCTTCTGGAGGAGGCCGCGGTTCGAATCGGAGTAGAAGCTGAGGTCCTGTTTTTCGTATTCGCGGCGGATGTTGGCTTCTTCGAGGAGGGCCATGAGGCGCTTGTTTTTGGGAGAGCCGAGGCGGACCTTGCAGAGCTCGAAGGCGGCGTCCTTGAAGGCGTCGCTGCCGGGTTTTTCCGACTTCAGGACCTTCTCGGCCTTGTCGAGCATTTCCTCGATCAGGGCTTCCTGCTTGCGGACGAGGCGTTCGATGCCGGGTTTGAGGCGGTCGTAGTCCTGGCTGGAGGAGGCGACTGCGCCGGAGATGATCAAGGGGGTGCGGGCTTCGTCGATGAGGATCGAGTCGATTTCGTCGACGATGACGAAGTAGTGGTCGCGCTGGACGATTTCCTCTGGGCGGGTGGCCATGCCCTGGTCGCGGAGGTAGTCGAAGCCGAATTCCGAGTTGGTGCCGTAGGTGATGTCGCAGGCGTACTGGGCCCGGCGTTCATCGGGGTTTTGGCCGTGCTGGGCGCAGCCGACGGTCAGGCCCATCCAGCGGAAGATCTGGCCGATCCATTCCGAGTCGCGGCGGGCGAGGTAGTCGTTGGTGGTGACGAGCTGGCAGTTGCGGCCGGTCATGGCGTTGAGGTAGAGGGGCATGGCGGCGGTGAGGGTCTTGCCCTCGCCTGTCTGCATCTCGGCGATGCCGCCGCGGTGGATGACCATGCCGCCGATGAGCTGGACATCGAAGGGGATCATGTTCCACGTCTCGACCTTGCCGAGGATGTCGAAGCTCTGGCCGCAGAGGCGGCGGCAGCAGTCCTTGACCACGGCGAAGGCTTCCGGCAGCATCGATTCCAGGCTTTCGCCTTTCTGGAAACGGGCGCGGAACTCCTGGGTCTTGGCTTTCAGCTGTTCGTCGCTGAGCGAGCTCAGGGTGGGGTAGATCTTGTTGATGCGATCGGCTTCGGCGCGGAGCTGCTTGACGCGGCGGTCGTTGGCGGAGCCGAAGATGGCTTTGAAGAGGTTGGCGATCATGATCTGTAGGGATTCCGGGGGCGGCGGCGGCCGCGTGTTTCAAGGCGAAAGGGCAGGCTGGGTCAGCCTGCCCCGGGAGGCTGAGGCGGTGGCCTCAGGGTGCGGCGGGGGTGGCCGCAGCCGCGTCGGCCGTGGCGGGAGCTGCCGCGACGGGATCCTTGCTGCCGTTGACACTGTCGATGACGGCCTTGACCTCGTAGCGTTTCTGCAGGGCGCCGAGGCGGTTGCTGAGGATGAAGCGGGTCTGGCCGGCGGGCACTTCGAAGAGCAGTTGCACCGGGCTGCCCGGGGTGATGGTGTTGGCGTTGGTGATCGCCGCCTTGTCCCAGGCGACTTTCGCGGGACCGACGTTGTGGACCTCGGGAATGGTCTTGGAGAAAGGCTTCCCGGAGTGGGCGAGGGCGATGGCGCGGACGCCTTGGGTCTGGCCTTCGGGGATGAGGAGGTAGTCGAGAATGCTGATCGAGCGGGCGGCAGCGAGATCGATGTTGAGGACGACGAAGCTCTTGCCTTCGGCGGGGGTGAGCTCACTCGGGGCGGCTTCGTCGGCGTTGCTGCGAGGGGTGCGCTTGAAGGCCTGGACCGTGGCGGGAGTGTCGACGGAGGTGATCTTGCCTTCACGCAGCTTGACGTCGCAGGGGGCGGCGGCGAAGCATTGGCCGGCAAGGAGGAAGGTGGTGATGGCGGCGAGGAATTTCATGGCGTGGATCTCCTGGGTGGATTTTCAGCGCCACAATGTATCCGCGGCTGGCGAGCTGGAAAGGCGGATCGGCAGCAATCGCAGGGGAAAGCGGTCGACCTGTATCACTCGCAGGAACGAAAGTAGCGAAGAAAGCTCGGTGGCCACAATAAGGCACACAGAGCGCAATAAGGAGAAAGATGAGCGGTCTCCGGCGCTGCCGATCAATCTTCCTTCGCGCTTCTGCGTGTTCTGCGGCCCAGTCGAGCTTGATTTGGAGTGATGCAGGTCGAAAGGGGGTTTCAGCCAGGGCTTTGGAAGCAGCCGATCGACCAGGGGATGCGCAAGACCCCCCCGCGGCGGCGGCGGTCCCCTGCGGTGCAGACGCGGCGGAGTTCGACGGCTGGCATAGGCGTGGTGTCGCGCCGGACGGCGCCGAGGCGGTGGAGGTGGCGGATGAAGGCCAGGGTGTCGGGAAATTCCTGGCGCCATTCCCGTGTCTGGCATCGGCTGCCTGCCGGCAGGAGCGCGAGGAGCGCATCGGGCCGCGGGTAGCGCAGGCCGGGGTAGGGCAGGCCGGCCTCTTCGAAGGCCGAGATGAAAGGTTCGAGGCTCCCCTCCAGGGGCAGGGCGAAGGCGAGGGCGCCTCCCGGCTCAAGCCGCTTCTGAAGCAGGGTGAGACTGCCAGGCAGATCGTCGAACCATTGCAGGGCCATTGACGAAACGATCAGAGAGTAGCGTTTGCCGGAAGGCAGTTCCTCGAGCTTGCTGAAGAGCCTGGATTGCATCTCAGGCCGCATCCTGCGGAGTCGTGCCTGAGCCAGAGCCAGCATGGCCGGAGAGTCGTCGAGGAGGTCGAATGAAAGCGTCGGGCAGGGCCCTAGCAGGGCTTCGCAAAGGGCGCCCGTGCCGCAGCCGACATCGAGGGCCGAGCCAGCCTGGACAGGGGGCTTCAGCCAGCGGCAGAGCTCCGCAGCGATGTCCTGTTGCAGGACGGATTCCCGGTCATAGCCGGCGGCGGCGGCTTCGAAGTTAGCTTTAGGCACGGGGCGGGCCGGGGTTGCGACTGGGCATCAGGGGGGTCTCAAGCGCCGGGGAAGTCTTTGCGATGGCGCTTCACCGCCGCGACGCATTCCTTCAGGAAGAAGTCGGCGATGTCGGCCGGAACGGCGCCTTCGCGCCAACAGAGGCTGAGCTCGACCGGCGGGAAGCGCTTGACCACCAGGGCCCGCAGCTTCAGATCCTTGAGCAGGAAGGCAGGAGGATGCGGCATGAAGCCGAAGCCGAGGCCGAGGCGGATGTACTTCAGGGCGGTGGGGATGGAGTTGGTCGCGGCGCCCCAGCGCGGCGCCAGGGTCAGCTTGCGCAGCTCGTCGTGCAGCAGGTTCATGCCGCCGCTGTGTTCCTGCAGGGCGACCCAGCGGACATCCTGCAAGGCGCTTTCGCTCCACACCGGTTCGCCCTTCGCCGCCCAGGGATGCTCCTGGGGCACGACGACGCACCAGGGCAGGCTCATCAGGGTGGCGTGGCGGAGCCGGCGGTTGCGCGGCGGCGATTCGATCGAGACGGTCAGGTCGAGCTCCTGGGCGATCAAGGCGCGGTGGGGATCCCGGCCTTCGAGATCGGAGACGTTGGGGATGACGTCGGGGTGGGCCTTGAGCAGGGCTTCGAGGATCTCCGGCAGATAATGGTCGGCGATCAGGGCGGCGCAGCCGATGCGGAGTCGGCGGCTGCCCAAACCCTGCAGCTCGTCCTCAAGGGTGCTGAGCTTCTCCATGAAGGGGGCGACGGTGGCCAGCAGGGTGCGTCCGGCGTCGGTGAGAGCGAAGGGGCGGCGCTCGAATAGGGCGACCCCGAGGGACTTCTCGAGGCTGATCATCTGCTGGCTGATCGCCGGTTGCTGGATCGGGTAGGGGATGACTTTCAGAGCCTGAGTGATGCCGCCGGCTTCCGCGACGTAGTAGAAGAGCTCAAGATGGTGGAGATTGATCTTCATGCAGGATCCTGGAATTTATTGGCGTGCCGCGCCGGTCTCGGCCCGCAGGGCGAGGAGGCAGCCCACGAGGCACCAGGCGGCGGTCTGGACGGCGGAGTAGAGCCCGAGCTGGAAGAGGTAGGAGGCGGGGATGGGGATGCCCGAGGCGAGCGGGTCGGCCAGCCAGAAGGCCTGCCAGTCGGGGATGAGGGCTCGGACGACGGCTCCCCAGGCGGGGTCGCCGGCGTAGTGGAGGAGCCCTCGTTGCGCCAGTCCGAGGAGGAGGAGGCTGGCGCAGAAGCCGAGGACGGCGCCGGTGCCGAGGCGGATCGAGGCGGCGGTGGCGGCCGCGCTCATCACCGGCGCGGCGAAGAGCACCGCTACCAAGCAGGCGGCAAAGCCGTGATGAAGCCCGGCGCTGCTGCCTTCGGCGGCTGGCCAGAAGTGAGCCGCCAGGGCCAGAAGGGCGAGCAGGACGAGCAGGGCCGACTGGGTCGAGGAGCTGAAGCTGACGCCGCTCGACCAGTTGCGCCAAGCGCCCCAGGCGCAGGCCGCGACGATAAGTCCCCAGTAGGTCCAGTAGAGCCCCCATTCAAGTTCGAACTGGTCCGGCGTGGCGCGCAGGACCACCAGGGCGCCGAGCGCGACCACGAGGCTGTGCCCGAGCACGGCGAGGGCGGTTCCGCTCATCTTGGCGAGCAGCCAGGCGGCAGGGGAGACCGGTTTCGACAGGACCAGGGCCGCGGTGCCGCTGCGCAGTTCCCGCCCTAGACCCAGCGAGGCGAGCAGGGCGGCAAGCACCATGCTCGAGCTGAGGAGGGTCATCAAGGCGTTGTCGGTGATGATCTTGAACTCTTCCCGGAAAACGAAAAGAGCCAGGGGCGGCAGGAGGCCGACCAGGCTCAAGGCGCAGAGCGTGACGATCAGGCAGAGGGGCTCGCGTTGCGATTCCCGCAAGGTGTTGCGGGCGACTTGGACGAAGCCCATCATGAGATCGGCCGGAGCTTCAGCGGGCGGCGGGAGGGAGGACGGGCTTGGGCTCGGTCACTTCGATGCCGCTCGGGATGAACTTGACGCCGGCTTTCTCAAGCTTCTCTCTCTCGGCCTTGTATTCCTCGAGGAGGCCGCTGATGCCGAAAAGCTCTTCCGCCTGGGAGGCGACGATCATCCAGTCGCGATGGTCGATGGCGTAGGACTTGATCGCGGGATTGAGCTTTTCCTTGAAGTACTTCGGGGTGTGGTCGGGATTGCCGAGGAAGACCACCTGTTCGGGGTGGGCGAAATTGATGAAATTCGAATATTCCTTGGTCTCGACCAAGAGGACGTTGTTGACCGGCTCCTCGTCTTCTTCAGCTTCGACCTGGGCGGGTACGAAGGACACGGCGCGGGGCTTGAGATGGTCGATGTAGAGGATCGGCTGCTTGGTGTGGCGCTGGATCAGCTCGGCGAGGAGACGGGCTTCGACGGTGTTGCCGGTGACGATCACGGTGCTGATGGTCTTCTCATCGTTCTTGATTGCGGCTGCAGCGGTGCTGGCGGCAAGGACGAGGGCGGCGGCGGCGGCGAGGAAACGACCGGTCATGGGGATTCTCCTGGGGGGCGGGTTGTAAAATTGGTGCGCCACTATAGCGGTCTGCGTCCATGTCTCAAGTCCTGCCGAGACGCAAAGAAGCAATTCCGGGTGACTCGATGCCGCCGGTGGGATGGTGTGGCCGGAAAGATGTGCGATCCTCTTCTCCCTGACGGCCAAGCGCAAGGCATTCCTGCCCATAGACGCCTGCCACTCTTGATTTCACTTGCTTTGCGGCTCCATTCCTTCCCGACATCAATTTTCACCGGAGTTTTCCATGGATAGTTTCCGTCTGGCCCTGGCGCAATCCTGCTCGGGCGATCAGGTCGAGCCGAACCTCGACTGGGCCCGTCAGCAGATGGCCGAGGCGGCAACGAAAGGGGCGCAGCTGCTGCTCCTGCCGGAGTGCATCCTCTGCCAGGCGAAGCCGGAAGGCATCGCCCCCTCGGCCCGCACCGCCGCGGACTGGCAGGCTCTTCTCGGCCCTCTTTCCGCATTCCACAAACTGCCGGCCGTCTGGGGCGGGCTGCCGGAATGGCGCGACGGCAAAATCCACAACAGCTCCTTCTGCTTCGATGCCAGCGGCGCCAGCCTCGGCATCTACCGTAAAACCCACCTCTTTCAACTCTTCGCCGGAGAGAGGCAGGTCGATGAAACCGCCATCTACGCCTTCGGGGAGGGGGCGCCGCTCGTCCTCCACCTCGACGGCTGGACCTTCGGCCTTACCATCTGCTACGACCTGCGCTTTCCCGAGCTCTGGCGCCGCTACGCCGGTGCCGATTGCATCCTCAATACCGCCGCCTTCACCCGCAAGACCGGCAGGGCCCACTGGGATCTTCTGCTCAGGGCCCGGGCCGTCGAAAACCAGTGCTTCGTCGCTGCCGCCGCCCAGTGCGGCGTCCACCCCGGAACCGGCATCGCCACCTACGGACATTCCTGCGTCATCGATCCCTGGGGGGAGCTGCTCGCCCAGTCGGGCGACGAGCCAGGCCTGCTGATTCAGGAGATGCGACGTTCGCGGCTCGACGAGATCCGCGGTTTCGTCCCTTCGCTCTTCAGCCGTAGAATGTGAATTCTTCACAAGGTGTATCCATGAGATCGAGAGAGTTGCTTGCAAAGGCGGGAGTCCGCCTGCCGAAAGTCATCGCAGTCGACTGGGACGGAACCCTCTCGACGCTGCGCCAGGGAGGCCCCCGGGTCCTCCGGGCTTTCCTGGCCGAGGCTTTTCGTGAGGCCGGGCTGGATCCGGAGTCGCATCCCGAGGCGATCCGCCATTTCGTCCATGGAGCCGCGGGCTCCACCGCTCACACTCAGGCGAGGAAGATGTCGCAGCTGCTGGAAAGTCTCGGCGGCCGCCCTTTCTCATGCGTCGAGCGGGCCGGTGACGCCTTGTCGCGCGGCTATGAGCAGCGCTGCCTGGCGCGGCTGAAATGGCGCCCCCGCCGCTGGCTGCTGCCAGGAGCTCTCGGTCTCCTTCGCGACTGCCGCCGCCACGGCATCGCGGTGCATCTGGTCACCGGCAGCCCGCAGGTCTCGGTCGAGGAGGAGATCCGCCGTCTCCGCCTGCTTCCCTATTTCACCGCCGTCCACGGCGCCAGCCCGGGCGACGGCCCGGATTTCAAGCGCCTGCGCTTCGAGTCGATCGCGGCCAGGCACGGGATACCGCTCTGCCAGCTGGGGGTGGTCGGGGATGGCCCAGGCGAGATGCGGGCCGGACAGGCCCTCGGTTGCCCTCTTGTCGGCATCGCCATCGAGGAAAGCCGCCATCACGCCTGCGAAGTCAAGGCGCGGATCCTTCGCGATCTCGGGGTCGTCCTCATCACCGATCGCCTCTGCCGAGTCCTTCCTCTGCTCAGCCAGCAAATGAAACAGGAGCCCTGATGAATCCCGTCGATCTCTGCCCCTGCGGCAGCTGCCGCAAAGAAGCCGTGTGCTGCAACCCTTTTCTCGACGGCAGCCGCCTTCCTGCCACTGCCGAAGAGCTGATGCGCTCGCGCTACACCGCCTACACCCGCGCCGACGCCCAATATTTGATCGCGACCCTGCATCCGTCGCAACGCAGCGCCGACGATGAAGCGAATATTCTCGCCTGGGCCCACGGCAGCCGCTTCACCGGTCTCAGTGTCCTCAAGACCAAGGCCGGCAAGGCCAAGGACAGCGAAGGCGTGGTCGAGTTCGTCGCCCGCTTCAGCGACGCCGACGGCACCTACGCCCACCGCGAGACCTCGCGCTTCGTCAAAGAGGACGGCAAGTGGTGGTATGTTTCGGCCTTGTAAGCAATCCGCGGCTTGTCCGACATCGCGATATCGTGATGTCGAGATATCGACCAAGCTCTCCTCCTCATGCCAAGGGCTCTTATGATCAACATCGCCATCATCGGCGCCGGCCTTTCCGGCTTGACTGCCGCTTGGGAGATCCTGCAGCTCCGTCCCGAATGCCGGGTCACGGTTTTCGAGGCAGGCGCAAAAGTCGGAGGGAAAATCTGCACGGAGCTTGAAGAGGGCTTCCTCTACGAACACGGACCCAATGGCTGGCTGGCTTCGCGTCAATCGATCGGCTCGCTGGTGGAAAGAGTCGGGCTCGGCGGCGAAGTGATGCAGGCGGATGAAGCCGCGGCGAACCGCTATCTCTGGCGCGAGAATCGCCTGCTCAAGCTGCCGACCAAGCCGCAACAGATCCTCGGCTGGGAGGGCCTGAGCTGGAAGGCGCGACTCCGCCTCGCCGGCGATTTCTTCCAGAGACCGCGTCTGGAGGAAGATGAAAGCGTCCACGACTTCGCCTCGAAGCAATTCGGCAAGGAGTTCGCCGACGCGGTTTTCGATCCCTTCTGCACCGGGGTCTTCGGCGCCGATTCCCGCAAGCTGTCGATGCGCTCCTGTTTCCCTCCGGTCTTCGCCTGGCAGCGACGTTACGGATCGGTGACTCGCGGCGCCATCGCCTCGCGCCCGAAAGACGGGCCGCCGAAGAAAAAAGGCCCCGGCCTGCACAGCCTGAAACGCGGCATGGGCAGCCTGATCGAGGCCTTGGCCGGACAGATCCGGGCACCGTCGCGAATTGTCCTTAATCAAGCCGTCAGCGGACTTCGTCTGCTCGGTAGAAAAGTCCATGTCGACGCCGGTTCCGAGAGCGGGGTTTTCGACGGACTCATTCTCGCCTGCCCCGCTGACGCGGTGAGCTCGATTCTTGGCGAGCTTCTGCCGCCGGATTTGCGGCAACAAAATCACGCCATCGCCTACACCTCGATGGGCGTCGCGGTTTGCGGTTTCCGCAGCTCCGGCGAACCTCTGCTGCCGCCCAGCTTCGGCTTTCTCGTGCCCTCGTCCGAGCCGGCCCAGATCCTCGGCTGCCTGCTCGATTCCCGCGTCTTTCCCGGCCGCTGCGAGGCCGGCCATGAAGTGCTGCGGATGATGTTCGGCGGACCCCGTTCGCCCGGGCTTCTCAATCTCGGCGATGACGAGCTCAAGGCTGTCCTTCTGCCCGAACTGCGCCGCACCTTGCAACTCGGTCGCGACCCCGACTTCGTCAAGATCATCCGCTGGCCGCGGGCGATCCCGAGCCCGGCGCCGTTCCATTTCCGCCTCGTCGACGGTCTCGAAAAAGCGCTCGCCGGCACCCCCATCCTCCTCGCCGGCAACGCCTACCACGGCGTCTCCATGGACGATTGCGCCCGGGCCGGAAAAGAGGCCGCGGCTGGAATTCTTGCGCGGCTTGAACAATAAAACCACGGGAAGCTCCGTTGCAGGTTCGGACACCGATTTCTCCGGTGCCAAAACAAAACCCATGGAGTCCCGCTCATGAAATTCCTCACCCTGACCGCCGCCCTCTCGCTCTTCCTCGCTCTCAACCTCCGCGCCGAAGACACCGCTCCTGCCGGCGAAGGCAAGAAAGAAGGCGCCGGCGAGTGCAAAGATTGCAAAAAAGGCAAGCCCAGCAAAGAAGAGATCCTGAAGGAATTCGACAAGGATGGCGACGGCAAGCTTAACGACGAAGAGAAGGCCGCTGCCAAGGCTGCCCACAAAGGCAAGGGCAAAGGCAAGGGCGAAGGCAAAGGCAAGAAAGAAGAAGCCAAAGCCGAATAATTCTGCTCCGGCAGTTTTCGAGCCGCTCCCCCGTCGGGAGCGGCTTTTTGCCGCCTTGGGATTCCCTCCTTGGCGCAGTAGATTGCCGCTGATTCAAGAGGGATTTATGCACGAGATTTTCCGTCAGCGTTTGTCGCAATGGGTCGAACAAGGCCGCCTCCGCCGCCTCCGCGATGAGGGCTCCCTCGATTCGCGCCGGGCGCAACGCGACGGCCGCGAACTGGTCAACTTCGGCTCCAACTCCTACCTCGGCCTCGAACGCCACCCTGCCGTCACCGCCGCCGCTGCCGCCGCAGCGGAAAGCACTTCCTCCACCTCGTCGCGCCTGATCTGCGGCGGCTCGCCCTTGCTGAGCCGACTCGAAGAGGAAACCGCGGCCTGGAAAGGCAGCGAGGCCTGCCTCGTCCTCAACTCCGGCTTTCAGGCCAACATCACCCTGCTGCCGGCCCTCGCCGGACGCCACGACCGCATCCTCGCCGACCGCCTCGCCCACGCCTCGCTGATCGACGGTGCCAAGCTCTCCGGCGCCGAGCTTCTGCGCTTCCCGCACAACGATCTCGATGCTCTCCAAGAGCTGCTGCAAAAACCCGCGACGGGCCAGGTTTTTGTGGTCAGTGAAACGGTGTTCTCGATGGATGGCGACATGCCCGATCTGCCTCGCCTCGCCGCGCTGTGCCGCTCTTACGGCGCCTTCCTCTACCTCGACGACGCCCACGGCGCCGGCATTTGCGGACCCGAGGGTTCCGGCCCGGCGCACGGCCTCGGCGCCGATCTCCTGCTCGGCACCTATTCCAAGGCCCTCGGCTCCTTCGGCGCCTACGCCTGCCTGTCGGCCGAGCTGAAGGAATACTTGGTCAACTCCTGCCGCGGCCTGATCTACTCCACCGCCCTGCCGCCCGCCGTCCCGGCCGCCTCGCTCGCCGCCCTGAGCATCGTCCGCTCGGAAGAAGGTCAAGCCCTCCGCCATCGCCTCCTCGCCCTCGGCAACGAACTGCGCCGCCTCTTGCGCGACGGCGGTCTCGACATCCGCCACGACCCGACGCCGATCGTGCCGGTCCCCTGCGGCGACGAAGCCGCCACTCTGCGCCTCGCCGCAGCTCTGGCCGAAGAGGGCTTCCTGTGCCCCGCCATCCGCCCGCCCACCGTGCCGGAAGGCTCCTGCCGTCTCCGACTCAGCCTCACCGCGGCGCATCTCGACCGCGACATCCGCGAACTCGCCGCGGCGATCCTGCGGCATCATCCTGGGTTGAGAATTCAAAATTCAAAATTCAAAATTCAAGAAAACACCAGCAAAATCCAAGAATAAAGATTCAAGATTTCAGCCTTCTTTTCGTGAACTTCGTGTCTTCGTGGTGAAGTCTTTTCTGCTCTTCTCCTTGCGCTCGCGCCAAGGCAAGGCAGAGTGGCGGCGGAGACCCCTCACATGCGCCTGATTCTCATCATCGTCATCCTTCTCGTCATCGTCGGCTTCATCGCCTTCGGCCTCGGCGTCGCCCGCGGCCGCCACGATAAATAAGCTTTCCGCAACACCCGGCGGGACGTCGGGGCTCCCAGGTTAAAATCCATGGCCATCGACTTCAACAAGTTCAACCCGCAGCAGGGTGAAGCGGTGCGGACCTTCCACGGTCCGCTGCTGCTGCTGGCCGGCGCCGGCACCGGCAAGACCATGGTCATCACCCACCGCATCGCCTATATGGTCGAACGCGGCGTCGATCCGGCCCAGATCCTCGCCGTCACCTTCACCAACAAGGCCGCCAAGGAGATGCGCGAACGGGTCGGTAAACTGGTCTCCGCCAAGGCCGCCAAAGCCATCACCCTCGGCACCTTCCACTCCTTCTGCCTCACCCTCCTGCGCCAGCACGCCAAACTCCTCGGCTGGTCGCACGGCTTCACCCTCGCCGACCCCGGCGACCAGATCGCCACCGTGCGCCAGGCCATGGCCCGCCTCCGCCTCGGCGACGGCGCCGAAGGTGGCCTCGACGCCAACGCCTTCATGAGCCGGATCTCCCGCGCCAAAAACCGCGACCTCCGTCCCGAAGACCTCGAACAGGCCGATGACGACGAAGAGCGCCTCGTCGGCCGCGTCTACCGCCTCTACTCCGAGCACCTGCACGCCACCGACCTGATGGACTTCGACGACCTCCTGCAGCAAAGCGTCCGCCTCCTCCGCGATTTCCCCGAAGTGCTCAGCGCCTGCCGTCGCCACTGGCGCTACCTCATGGTTGATGAATTCCAGGACACCAATGCCATCCAGATGGCCTTGCTGCGGCTGCTCGCAGCGCCCGACAACAACCTCTGCGTCGTCGGCGACGACGACCAGAGCATCTACTCCTGGCGCGGCGCCGAGGTCGAAAACATCCTCCACTTCGCCGACAACTTTCCCGGCTGCAAGACCATCAAGCTGGAGCAGAATTACCGCTCCACCAACCGCATCCTCAAGGCGGCCAACAAGGTCATCGGCATCAACGACAAGCGCCACGGCAAAAACCTCTGGTCGCAACAGGGCGAAGGCGAAGAGATCGCCATCATCCGCTGCGAACATCCCGAGAAGGAGGCCTCGATGATCGCCCAGGCGATCAAGGACCGCCTGCTCGACAAGAAGGGCAAGCCGAAGGACTTCGCCGTTCTCTACCGCTCCAACTCGCAGAGCCGCCCTCTCGAAGACGCCCTGCGGCGCGCCAACATCCCCAACCGGGTCGTCGGCGACACCTCCTTCTACGAGCGCGCCGAGATCAAGGACGCCCTCGCCTACCTGATGGTCGCGGTCAACCCGCGCAACGACCAGGCGCTGCTGCGCATCCTCGACTCGCCGCCGCGCGGCATCGGTACCAGCACCGTCCGCATCCTGCGCCAGAGCGCCGAGGACCGCGGCCGCCGCCCCTGGGAACTCGCCTGCGACCCGGCCTTCTGCAACCAGCTCCTCGGCCCCGGCCAGGCCCTGCACCAGCTCGCCCGCGACATCCAGCGGCACGCCAATCTCCTCCTCCACGGCGGCGGTCCTCTCGCGCCTCGCATCCGCGCCTATCTCGACGAAGTCGGCTACCTTGACGGCCTCGCCCGCATGTACAAGCCCCGCGCCGACGCCGAGATCCGCCACGAAAACGTCCTCGAGTTCATCAATGGCATCGCCGAACGCGAAGAGGAAGAGACGGTGACGCTCGAGTCCTTTCTCGAGAAGGTCACCCTCGCCGAAGAATGGCGCCGTCGCAAGGACGGCGAGGAGGAGCAGGACGCCGTCACCCTGCTCACCGTACACGCCTCGAAGGGCCTGGAATACCCGGTGGTTTTCCTTACTGGCACCGAGCAGAATCTCTTCCCTCACGAACGCTCGATCAAGGAGCGCAACCTCGCCGAGGAACGCCGGCTCTTCTACGTTGCGGTGACCCGGGCCAAGCGCGAGCTTTTCATCTCCTGGTGCGGCACCCGCCGCAGCGGCCACACCCCGCAGCCCCGCCGCCAGTCGCAATTCATCGGCGAACTGCCCGAGGACTGCATCGACTTCCGCACCCCCGACACCCTCGTCCGCAAGCTCGCCCGCGAGGAATCCGCCGCCACCTTGCGCGATCTCATGGAACGATTCAAAAGCCAGCCCGCCGCCGCCATTCCGGCGCTTTTGCCGCAGGCGCCCGCGCCTCTCCCCGAACCGCCCTCGGTACCGCGTTTCCGCCCCGGCAAAGACCGCAATCCCGGCGATGATCAAGCCAGCTTGTTTGGAGATGAGTTCTGAGGCTTGACTTCCGGCTTTACCCCGAAGGGGTTACAGCTTCCAGCGCAGGGTTGCGCCGAGCCTCGAGGTGCTACCCTGGGGACCGGTCAATGCCCTCGTACCCCGAAGGGGTTTCATCTCGCGCTTGCTCCCGAGCGCACGGAACGAGATGAAACCCCTTTGGGGTTTGGAATCAGGAGGTTCATCCCCAGGGTAGGCGAGGCGCCAACCCTGGGCTGGAGGACGAAACCCCCTTGGGGTTGAGCAGCAAAGCAAAGCCGGCAGGATGCCGGCGAGCCCAGTGGGAGCGAGCAGCCATGAGCCCAATTTTACGGCTGAGCGACCTCAGGTTCGCTCAGGTCGACGACCGTGGAGCTTTCTTGAGTCGGATCGTTTTTGAACTCATTCGGGGTCAGCTTAGACCAGAAATATTGCATCATGTCTTGTTCTTGACCTTCCTTCAGATATTCCCGGAAGGAGCGTTTGGACGAAGGCATGGCTGCAATCCGTTTCTGGGTCCGCTCGAGATCTGCATTCCATTGGCCTTTCAGCTTCTCCAGGCTGGTCGCGTCGGCATTTTTTAACTGTGTCTTCAGCGTTTCTGTCGACTTGTGGAAATCGGTCAGCACATCCGTCGCCTGAGTGTAATCCTCATCCGACAAGCTCATAAATGCATAAGAGATCATTGACAAATTTTGCTCCACCTCGGGGTAGCGTTCCAGTATGGATTTGGATTCTTTGTCGAGAGTCTGAATCTGTTCCGCCAGAACCCGTTCTTCGGGACTCATCTTTTCGAGGACGGCGTCAGTGAGCTCATCAGAGGGGCCCATCAATCCAGTGGACTCGATCCATCCTCCACGCATACAAAGAGCATCCCGAGCCGCCTCGAGACGCTTCAATCGTTCACTGTCCTCAGAGGAGAGTCCCAGGAACTTGTGTCGAAGGATTTGTGAGCGTTGGCCAATCCGGTTGCAATACTCGATCATCCCGTCACGATACTCATGTCCCCCCTGATTCTCCTGAATAATCCGCTCCACTTCGCTCATCGTCGCGACGGCTTTCCCCGGCTTGGCGGTTTTTGCGTTCGCCGCAAGCTTTTGCGCTTCGGATTTTCCGTCGCCTTTTTGCGCTCCCGGCAAAGCCGGCTTTTCGGCGCTTTTCGCAGCGGCCGGCGCGGCCACTGGAGCTGGCCACTTCCAGATCAAACAGCCGATGACGGCAAGGCTGAGGGTGTGCAAAGCGTAATGAGGGTTCATATCGGGTCTCCGGGCGAGTCTGATTCCAAGCTACACCCAGAGGATATGGAAAAGCAAGTCGGTGCCCGTCTCGCGCTGATCGATCCGGCCCTGGCGGTTACAGTGCGAGTCGAGGATTTCCCCGGCGAAATTCTCTTCCGGTGTCTCGGTTTCGCCTTGTTCTTCGCCTGCGGTCAAGCCATTTTGGCGGCACTCCCCCACCCCGAGGCCACCTTCCCATGACACTCCGTTCTTGGCTGCAACCAGCCGCACTTCTAGGCGCCACTGCGCTTGCGGCCTTCCTCTTCTACAGCCGCATGGGCCAGGCCTGCGGACCGAATCTCGACACCGGCGAATGCCTGAGCCGGCCCGAGGAAATCGTCGGCAGCCGACTGCAGTTCGACTTCCTCGACGGCATCAAGGATCTCATCTCCGCGCTGAAGGAGAGAAAGGTGGCGCTCCGCTCCGATCGCAGCCGCCTCGAGGACTACCTGCGGATGGGCGTGCTCGGCCGCAATCACGCCCCGATGTCCTGCTGCTACGCCGCCCGCGACTTGCTCAAGGATCCCGATGACTCCAAGCTCCAGGAAGCGCTCGACCAGCCCGCGCCGCGCGCCGCCCTCATCCTCTACGCCGTCTGCAACAGCTTCGAACGCGAAGAGGACCTGCTGCGCTTCGTCGAGCGCTTCGACCGCCTGAGCCTCAGCCCCGAGGAATTCGTCGGAGCCGACCTGCTCGCCCTCGCCTGCTACCGCTTCGCCCGCTACGAACGCTGCGAAACCCTGCTCGCCCGCGCCGCCCCGTCCCCCTTGAGCCGCTGGCTGAAGGCGAAATGCGCCTTCCGCAAAGGCGATCTCGACGGCACCGAGGCGGCCTACCGCGAACTGCTCGGCCAAGATGGCGCCCAGTTCGAACGCGGCGCCTGGAAGGCCCTGGTCTGCCCGGGAGCGGCCGAAGCCAGGCGCCGAACGCACATCATCAACAGCGACCCGAACCTCGAATACGCCCTGCTCCTGCTCAGTCAGGAAAAATACCCCGAAGCCCTGAAGCATTTCCTTCTCGCCCGCGAAGGCTACGCCAGCGCCTACGTCGCCGAGCGCGTTTTGACTTGCGACGAGCTGCTCAAATTCTGCCGCGATGAAGCCTTGCCCGGCCAGGAAGATGCCAAGGAGGACAGCTTGAGTCCTCCCCCCGAGCCGAGCCTCGACAGCGGCGGCTGTGCCGAGCAGTTCCGGGTTCACGAAAGCGAGCTCTGGGAAGGCGTCGAAGTCGCCCAGCTCCGCCGCGACACCGCGACCATCCTCGCCCGCCGCCTGGTGAGGGAAAAACGCTACGACGAAGCGATGCCTTTCTTCCCGCCAGCGCTGCAGCAGTCTTTGCAGAACTATGTCGATCATCTCAATCTTGGTCAGGACTTGCACAGCCCGGCGCCTAAACGCGCCGAAGCGCTCTGGCAGGCGGCGCTGATCTGCCGCGAACAGGGCATGGAGCTGATGGGCACCTGGCTCGGGCCGGATGGGGGGATTTACGAGGGGAGTTTTGAGGTCGAGCCGGAATCGATCCGTTTGCGATTTCAGCAACGCTATGATCTTAAGCCCAGCGAAAATGAGCATGAACGTGCGGCACGTTCGGTCGCCGCGCTTCCCGCGACCCGTTTCCACTACCGCATTCTCGCCGCTGAGCTCGCCTGGGAGGCCTGTTCCTTGATGCCGAGCAGCCACGAGCTCGGCCTCCGTCTCAACCGTGCGGGGCGTTGGATCGATTCCTGTGGACAGGTCAGCTATGCCGATCGTCATTACAAGGCACTGGTCAAGCGTTGCCGTCATCTGCCTATCGGCAGGGTCGCCGACAAGCAACGCTGGTTTCTCAGCGACGCGCAGCTTGAGAATCTGGCTCAGCTCGATCCCGGCGATCTGCGCTGGACGGGCCGCCTGATCAAGGTCGGCATCCTCCTCGGCCTGCTGCTCGCTTTCGCCATCTTCGCCCGCTTCATCTGGAAACACCGGATCAACGGATGAAGAAAGCTGACGAGTTGCGTAGTCATGGGCTTTGGGCTCTGACCCCTTGCGGGTCGGAATTCATTTTCTGCCTAGACCCAGGGTCGAAGCGACCCTGGGCTACCATGTGTGACCCGCAAGGGGTCAAGCTCATAGGCAAGACAATAACTATCTCTTCGTTGACATCTTGGATCACCTCATGAATCCCCTCCGCCTCTACTCCCTCCTCGCTGCCCTGGTCCTGGCCGGCCTCGCCTTCTTCTTCGGCAGCCGCGCCAGTGCCTGCTGGTGTGGCGCGGATGCCGCCTTGATCCCCGATCCGCAACGGGAAGTGATCCGCTGCCCGATCCTCGACTTCGACGAGAACCTCAAGATTCTCTGCGCCGACATTCCGGTGGAGGAGAAATCCATTCTCTGCAATGAAGGTCAAGACGACTACGCCGAACGATTCCTCGCGGCAGAGACCGAGCTCATTCGCCAAGGCGGCCAAAACGAGGGCCAGGCGATCCTGCTCTACCAGCAGATTTGCGGCCTCCGCGACCTTGTCGAAGCGACAAAACTCGGCGAAGGCCTCTTCGCCTTGCCGGAAGCTCAGCGCCGCCAGGTCTCGGTGCTCGCCGCCTACCGCCTTTGCCGCCTCGCCTGCCGGGAGAAAGACGCCACTGCTTGCGACGCCTGGGGCGCCCGTTGCCGCACCTTGGCCAAGGCCGGCTTTCCCGATCCCCTCGGACTCGCCGCCGCCACCTGGGGCTGGAGCGCCCAGATCCGCTACCGCAATCGCGACTTCGCCGAGGCGATGGAGCTCTATCTCAAACACAGCGCCTGCGGCGATCCCAGCGCCATTCTTTCCTGCCGGATGACTGCCGATGAGATCCTCAAAATCGACGACGAGGCAGCCTTTCAAAAGGCCTGCGCCGAGCCGCGCTGCCTCGCCCTGGTCTTGCTCCGGGCATCTTCGGTGGAGTGGAGCTCTTGGGGCTATTCACTCTCAAGCGAAGACGAAGACAGTCTCCTGCGTTTCACCCTCAAGCTCGATCGTATTCTCAAGGACAATCCCAAGGTCGCGGGAGCCGGCTTCCTCGCCTTGGCCCTGTATCGTTTCGGTCGCTATCAGGACTGCGAGAGACTGGCTGAGAAAGAGCCCGACTCGGTCCTCAGTCAATGGCTGCTCGCCAAGCTGGCGATGCGCCGCGGCGACATCGCGACAACTTCGGCGCAGTATCAACGCCTGCTCAAAATGCCGCTGGAATCCTTGCGGATAAAACCGAATTGGCGCGATAAACTTACTGTCGGCGATGAAGAAGGACCGGCCCGGAGCGAAATCCTCGCCGAAGACGCCTTGATCCAGCTTCACCACGGCCACTACCAGCAGGCGCTGCGGCAATTCGTCGAAGCTGACTTCCTGCTGGATGCCGCCTTCGTCGCCGAGCGCATCCTGAGTACCGACGAGCTCAAGGCCTTTGTCCAAAGCTTGCCGGAGGAGCTGGATGACGCGCCGATTGAACGCAGCCTCTGGGTCGATGAGCTCTGCAGCCGCGGCGCCTTTCTCCGTCTCCTCCTGGCGAAACGCCTGGTGCGGGATGATCGCTACGACGAAGCTCTCGAATTTCACCGTGGAGAGGAAAAACTCCTGCTGCAAAAATATGCCGAGTTGCTGAAAACCGGGCGCGACGCCAAACTCCCGAAGTCGCAACGGGCCGAAGCGTTTTGGCAGGCCGCAGAAATCGCCAAGACCAAAGGCCTGGAGTTGATGGGGACCTGGCTCGGCCCTGATGGCGACTTCGCCGAAGGAAATTTCATCGAAGAAAATGTGGGGATCTGGGAGGCTTCCGGACGTTGTTTGCTTGATGAAAAAGAGATGGAGATTGTGACCGACACCCTCCGCTCCAGCATCAAGGACGCCCTCAAGCCGAGTGCCGACGAGCTCGCCCGCATCCAGCGTCATGCGCCGACGCCGAATCGCCGCTACCACTACCGCTGCATCGCGGTGAAGCTGGCGATTGAAGCTTGCTCTTTGATGCCCGATGGACATGAGCTGGGGCGTCACTTGGTCATCGCCAATTCCTGGGACGGCAACGACGACGGCTACGACTTCCATGGCGAACTGATGAAGCGCTGCCAAGGCACGGTGCTGCGCCGCGTCGTCTATCATCACGGCATGATTGCTCCTCGGCATCTTGAGAATCTGGCCGCCCTCGATCCCTGGCCGGCGCATCGGCGTCGCCAGTTCTGGCAAGTGGCGATTGCGGTGGCCGCACTCGGCGGCGGCCTCTTCTTGCTGGTCTGGCTGTGGCGGCGCCGGAAATCCAAGCCATGAAGCTCCGCCTTGTCATTCTCCCGCTTCTCCTCCTCTGCTTCCTGCGGCCTTTGCCCTTGCCGCAAAGCTCGGAGCGGCTGCCTCAAGACGCCTTCATCTGGCAGCGCCAATGGACGCCCGGATTGAGTCAATCGGTGCGCTCCCTCGGTCCTGAATTCCGCCGCCTGGTGCTGCTCGCCGCCGAGATCGCGCCCGGCCAAAACGGCAAGAAGCCCGAGGTGGTCCGGGTGTCTCCCGATTGGTCGGCTTTGGCCGAATCCGGCGCCGAGATCGGCCTGGCCATCCGCTGCGGTCTTTGGCGCGGCCCATTCGGCGGCGATCCGGTCGAAAACTGCTTGATCGAAGAAAGCCGGCGGGCCCTGGCGCTTGCGGCGGCCGCCAAGGTGAAGGTGCGGGAGCTGCATCTCGATTTCGACTGTCCCGACCGGAAACTCGCCGGCTATGCTCGCTGGCTGCAGGCGCTGCGCCGGGAATTGCCGCCGGGAATCCAGCTCTGGATCACCGGCCTGCCGAGCTGGCTCGGGGAAAGCGGTTTGCGTCCCTTGCTCGCCTCTTGTGATGGCTGGGTCTTGCAGGTGCATTCCCTCGGCCGGCCGGAGTCCAAGGGGGCCGCGCCGCAGCTTTGTGATGTCGAGCAGGCGAAGTCTTGGGCGGAAAAAGCCGCCGAGCTCGGCTGCCGCTTCCGCGTCGCCCTGCCCACCTTTTCCTGGGTCGCCCGCTTCGACGCCAACGGCAATTGCCTGAAGCTCAGCGCCGAGGAATCCGGCGGCGAGGGCGAATGGGTCGCTCCCGACGCCGCCGCCTTGGCCGGACTGGTGGCGGAGTGGACGCAGCAGCGCCCTCGCACCCTCGAATCCCTGATCTGGTTCCGCCTCCCTTGCCCCGAAGACCGCCGCAACTGGCGCCCCGCGACCCTCCTCGCGGTCAAGGCCGGGCGCGTCCCGTCTCCGTCTCCGCGATTAGAGCTCCTCGATCGTGGCGGCGGGCTTTTCGATGTCGTGCTCCGCCAGGAGGGTGAAGGGGACAGCCTGATCCGGGAAGTGCAGCTGCCGGCCTGCGGATCCGGTGCCTGCGACGCCCCGAGCGGCCAAGTCCGCCGTCTCGACGACGGCAGCCTCTTGTGGACCGCACCGCCCGCCGGCATGCTGCTGCGTCCCGGCGATTCCCGGACGCTTTTCTGGTATCGAGAGGGCGGCTTGGCGCGACCGAAATGAAGTTGATTTTGCCGGCATCGTCATTCAGCAGCGCGCGATCGACTCGTCTCTCGGCGAGGGCCTGGGTTTCACCGCCGCTGGCTTTGGCCAGGACGAGGCGACGTCCGGCTGAGGGCCAAGTCACCGAGGAGGGCCGGAGCCGTGGCGGTGTGTCCTGTGGATGAATGAATTCGGAGGCTCGGGCTGGCGGCGAGGCAAAGCTTGCCGACTGACGATGTGAGATTTTTCACCTGAGGTCACTCCAGAACGAAACTCGCCGGCTCCCAGGCTTTCAGCGACAGCTTGAAGGCCCCATCGCGGACGGCGAGCGGCTCGCCTTGTCTTTCGCCGCGCAGGTCGACCGGCTGGGCCCGGCGGAATTTCGAGCCGGGGGGCAGCTGCACTTCGATCTCGCCGTCCTGGCCGGCCTGCTCCCAGAGGCGCAGCACCGTGCCGGCGCCGTCGGGATTGGGGCAGAAGGCGGTGATCCGCACTCCCTTGCGGGAGAGTGCGAGACCGGACTGCGAAACCGGAAGATCTCCAGCCTTGCCGGCGGCGAAGGCGGCGAGGGCAGTCTGGCGCTGCTCCCAGCTCGGAGTGAAGAGGGCCTGCTCCTCGCTGGCTCCGGCGGCCACCGGCCAGAGGCGGAGCGAGGCCTGCCAGGAACCCTCGACCCAGAGCGGATAGTTGGTGTTCCACATGTTGTTGTAGAGGTTGACGAAGAGCTCAGCGCGGTCGGGCACGTAGTTCGGCTCGTAAGTCCACAGCCCGGGCTTGCCGAGGCTCCACAGGGGCAGGTCAGGCGAAACCACGCCCACTCCGGCGCCGGCAGCTCCGGCGCGGACCGTGATGCCGCTGTCCACCGTGATCAGCGAGCGGTTGGCGCCGAAGCCGATGTCCTTGGCGGGATCGATGCTGCCGCCGACCCGGCCGACGCGGAAGCTGGGCTGCTCGACCTGGAGAGGGAGGCAGAGCCAGCCGCCTTCAGGGATCGGGTCGGGGGTCTTGCGGTCCACCTTCCAGGCGATGTCGAGGCAGGCTTGCGCACGGGGGAAGCTGAAGCTGAGCTCGTAGCTCTTGGCCAGGCCCAGGGTTTCGGCGGAACGAAGGACGACGCGGATGGACGCAGGATCGAGTTCCACTGTCGACGACCAGCTTTTCGGCGTCTGCGCCAGGTAGGGGGATTCCTTGGCGTCGGGCATGCCCCCCTTGCCGAAGTCGCTCCAGACCCAGCCGCCGGCTTCGCGGCGGCAGTAGGAGGAGACGAATCGATTGACTTCGTCGGCGCTGAAGCGTTCATGGAGGAATTGGCCGAGGGCGTGACCGCCGGGGCGGACGAGTTCGCGTCCGGTGGCGTTTTCGATGAGCGAGCGGATGCCGCCTTTCTCGAGATCGAAACTGGCGGTGAAGTGCTCGGTCTTGAGCACGCCGTCGGCCGGGAGGGAGCTCTTGGGCTCTTCAAGGTCGCGGCTGGTGTCGGGAGAGAGGGCGAAAGTCTTGTAGCCGCCGGGCGGCAGGTCCTTGGCGAGGAAGCGGATGGTGCCGTCCTTGACGGTCGCGGAGCTTGACCAGGCGGAGGCAAGATCCTTGGCAAGCCAGGCTCCGGGCTTCAGGTCCGCGGCGAGCTCGGCCAGAGCGTCGCGTCGCCAGGGGAGCGGGTTGAAGACCACGACGCGGGGGCCTTCGGCCCGGGTGGCGGCGGCCAGGTCGCCGAGGCGGCGGGACAGGCCCCCCGCGGCGGTGGCCTTGGCCTTCCTGGCGTAGTCCATGTGATACTCGTAGGTGGCGTCGGTGGCCTTGAAGGCGCCGGCTTCGTACTTCTTCCTCCACTCTTCGCCGAAGCTGCCGCGGAAGTAGCCGTTGATGCCCCAGGTGTGTTCGGCGTAGAAGCCGCCGTTGCGGTATCCGTCTTCGAGGAGGGGCGCGACCGGGTCCGGGCTGAGCCCCCAGGAACGCATCGAAGTGTCGAGTCCGCCGAGGGAGGCGAGAAGCGGGGCGGCGCGGCGATGGATGGCGGTGGGCTGGGGGCAGCTCATCTGGCCGTGGCACCAGGTGTCGGGCATGTCGGCGCGGATCACCGGCAGGCTGGGCTTGAGCTTCTCCTCGGCGAGGATGGCGTCGGCAAAGTCGGAGGGGCGGCCGAAGCGGATCTTGACGCCCGGGAGCTGCTTGCGTGCGTGCTTGAGGAGCATCTCGACCTCCCGGGGCGAGGGCGGCCCGGCGTTGTCATTGCGGACGAAGAAGGCGAGCCAGGTCTTGTGCTTCCAGTCCTTGGGAGGGGTGATGCTGTCCCATCCGTATTGCGGCGAATAGCCGAGGAGGACGCGCGAGCCGTCCGGACCTTCCCACCAGGAGAGAGGCGGGATCTTGGCGAATTCCTCAGCCGGCTTGCTGCCGGCGTTGGAGCCGATGTGGAGGAATTTGACTCCTGCCTTGGCGAGGAGGGTGGGGAGCACCCAGGCCTGCTCCGGCATGTCGGTCTGCTTGGCATCGGCGGGCAGGGGCTGGCCGAAGCGGCGGGCGAGGCGGCTGCCGTAGCCGAGCCCGCGGACGAGCTCCTCGAGGTCGGCGGCGTCCGATTCGAAGGTGTAGGGGATGGCATGCCAGCTCAGGCGATTGTCCCTCACCGCCTGTTCGAGCTTGGCGCGGCGGGCCGGATCCTGGTCCTTGTCGAGCACGGTCTCCATCGCCCAGGCGGGCAGCATCCAGCGGAAGCGCTCGGCTTCGGGGGCGTCCTTGGTCATGTCGAACATGGCGAGCATCTGGTCCATGTCGTGGCCGCGATACTTGGCGATCACGTCCGGCACCGAATGGGTGTAGCCGATGTCGAGGTGGCATTTCCAGGTGACGATCACTTCCTCGAGCTCGGGCCAGGGCTCGGGAGGGATGATGGCGGTCTCCAGGCTCTTGCTCCAGAGGCCGGCGCGCAGCTCGACCTTCACCGGATCGCGCGACTGGCGTTTCGCGCCTGCGCCTTCCGGCAGGGGCAGGACAAGGAAGCGAGCGCCCTGAGAGTTGGCCGGGATCTGCGTCTTGCGCGTCTTGCCGCCGCAGGTGACGGCAGCTTCGACCGCGGTGAAGAGCGGCTGATCGAGCTGGATCTTGACCCCGCGGTCCCATTCGCCGCGGCCCTTGACGGAGAAGGGGAATTCCTCCACCTTGACCTCGCGAGGGATCGGGAGCTGCGCCTCGGGGATGTCGGCAGCAGGGCAGATGAAGCGGAGTTCGGAAATGCCGAAGACGTTGCCGCCGTAATTATCCTTGGCGAGGAGGATGGCCGATTGGATTGCCTTGCGAGGAAGCGTGACCGAAAGGGAGTAGGCTTGTGCATCGGCGCCTTGGGCTCGCGGCAGCTCGAAGACATCCTGGCCGTCCACCTTCACTGCCTCCCAGGTCTTGCCGTCGGGACTGACGAAGAGCTGCACGTGCCGGAAGCCGCGATCGGACAGGTTCTCCTGGTTGTGGTTCCAGATGAGGCAGCGATCGAGAGTGCGCGGCTTCTTGAAATCGCAGCGCAGCCAGGCTTGAGCCGAGGGCAGTCCCGGCGCAGGTGATGAGGCCACCGGGTTGGTCGTGGAATGCCAACTGGTGACGCTCTGGGCGTTGTGGTCGTGCTTGCCCTTGGCGTCGAGGCCCGAGCCGTTGACGGCGCTCGCCGGCGAGAGGCCGATCCAGCTGCTCGAAGCCGACGGGGAGATGTCCGCGGCGGGCACGGTTTCCGTCACTTCCACGGCGAGGACGGCGGGCTGCAGCGCGGCGGCGGCGAGCCAGAGGGAGGCGAAGAGCAGGCGGGGCGTGATCATCAGGAATGCTCCGAGTTTCGTGTTTTGCTTGATCGAGGATGATTCAGAGCCCGAAGGCGCGTTCGATTGCCCACCAGGAGGCGATGGCGCCGATGAGCAGTGAGAAGGGGATCCGCACGCCCTGGTGGAACCAGTCCTTGTCGCGGATCTTCCAGACCAGGCCGCCCAGCAGGCAGAGGATGAAGATCTGGGCACATTCGATGCCGAAATTGAGGCCGAAAAGGGTGCGGCAGAGATCTCCCTTGGAGAGGCTGAGGTGGGCGAAGGAGCCGGCAAAGCCGAGGCCGTGCACCAGTCCGAAGGCGAAGATCAGCGCCTTGCGGCCCGGCTTGAGCTCGCCGCCGCCGAGATTGCCGATGGCGAGGCAGACGATGCTGAGGGCGATCAGGGTCTCGACCCAGCGCGACGGCGCCAGGAAGAGGCCGCTCATCGCCAGGGCCAGAGTGATCGAGTGGGCCAGGGTGAAGATCGTCGCCTGCCAGAACAGGGGACGCAGCCTGGGGGCGAGAAGAAAGAGGCAGGCGATGAAGAAGACGTGGTCCAGACCCTCCGGCAGGATGTGGCGGAAACCGAGGGCGATCAGTCGCCAGAGGCTGAGCTGATGGCTGAGCTCCTTCCCGGCTTCGGGAGCCTTGACGGCGGGCGCCGCCGGGCTTGCGGGGGCCGCATCGGCCTTTGCGGCGGGCGCAGAGTTTTCCTGGGAGCTCGGCGCGGAAGCCTTGGCGATGTCGATGGCCAGGGGCGCGCCGAATTCGCTTTGGCCATGCAGCGGAGGAAGCAGACCGGCTTCGTCGATGAAGTTCCATATGCAGATGCCTGGAGAGCCGTTCGCGTCGGCGCAGACGACGCTGAGCTGACGGCCGCCGGCGGGGAGATTCCAGACGATGCGCAAGCCGCGATCCTCGTCCGTTCCGGCGTGCTCGATCAGGCTGTATTGCGGCTTCAGCACGGCGCCGTCGACCGAGACGCGGAGCAGTTTGTCGAACTTCTCCGAGAGCAGCAGGAGCCCGTCGTCGCCGCCGATCTTCAGTTCCAGGCCGTCGGTGACGTTGGTGGCGACCACGGCGTTGAAGCCGAGTTCGAGGCGGAGATGACGCCCGTCCTTGTCGCGGATGAGGGTCCCCTCCACAGTCGGGATGCCGTGTCCCCATGCCGTGAGTCCCAGCAGGAGGAGGATCAGCAGGATCAGAAAGTGGCGATTGCTTCGCATGGCTGCTGCCTCGGGATGGATGGCCGTTGAGATGTCGCCGGTCCGGGGCGGGTTCCTGGAAAGGCCTCAGTCCTGCACTTTCGGCAGGCCGACGCCGGCGTCGACGTTGAGGTAGGCCCCCGTGACTTCATCTGCCAAGGGCGAGCACAGGTAGAGGAAGGCGTTGGCGATCGATTCGGGGCTGTTGCGGTGACCGAGGGGCGACATCTTGTCGACATCGCGGCGGTAGTCGGCATCGGTCTCGTAGAGCAGCTTGGAGCTGCCGGCGGCGACGTTGCCGGGGGCGACGACGTTGGAGCGGATGCCGAGAGGGGCGTATTCGAGGGCGATCGACTTGGAGAACATGTCGACGCCGGCCTTGGCGGCGGTGTAGCCGCTGATGCCTTTCCAGGGGAACTTGGAGATGTAGGTGGATGTGAAGATCAGGTGTCCCTTGGTCTTGCTGGCGCTCCAGTGGCGGAGCACGGCGCGGCTGAAGTAGACCGGGCCGAGGAGGTTGAAGGCGACGACCTTGTCGAAGCTCGCATCGCTGGTGTCGGCGAAGTGTTCGATGCGGGTGCCTCCGGCATGACTGAGGGCGATGTTGATCTTGGGGTGTCTGGCGAAGCAGGCGTCGACGATGCGATGGACCGCCTGGGCGTCGGTGACATCCATTTGGTGGTACTCGCAGCGGCGGGGATCATGGCCGCGTTCCTCGATGATCCTGGCGGCATCGGCCGGCGACTGGGCGTCGGTCAGGATCATGTAGGCGCCGGCCTCGATGAGGGCGCGGACGACCGCCTCGGAGATGGCGCCGAGAGCGCCGGTGATGATGATGGTCTTGTCGCTGAGGTCGATTTTCATGGGGGGGCCTTTGGAAATTCAAGATTCAAAATTCAAAATTCAAGATGGAGCGAAGGACGAGATTCAAGATTCAAAATTCAAGATGGGGGTGCGAGAAGGACGAGATTCAAGATTCAAAATTCAAGATGGGGGTGCGAGGAGGAGTCGTTTTCGATTTTCATTTTTGAATTTCGCTCCTCGTTCATCTTGAATTTTGAATCTTGAATTTTGAATTTAAAACTCACAGCACCTTGTACTTCGCCAGCGCCGCGGTGCTCGACATGCCGGCTTCGACGGCCTTGCGGACGACGTTCTCGGTGCGGGCCTTTTCGAGGGCGAGTTCGAGCACTTGCTGCTCGTGTTTCCTGGGGATGACGACGACGCCGTCGAGGTCGGCGAAGATCAGGTCGCCGGGCTGAATCCAGACGCCGCCGATCTCGATCGGGCAGCGGTAGGCTTCGACCTTGGTGCGCACCGAGGAGTCCTGGGCGAAGCGGCCGCGGGAGAAGACCGGCCAGTTCTGCTCGAGCACCTTGGGGGTGTCGCGGTGGAAGCCGTTGATGACGGCGCCGTGGGCGCCGCGAGTGCGGGCGGTGGCAGTGAGCAGTTCGCCCCAATAGGCGCAGCGCATGTCGCCGCCGGAGCAGAGGTAGATCTCGCCGGGCTCGAGCTGGTCGAGCGCCTCGGTGAGCAGGCCGAAGGGCTTGGCCTGGGGGCCGTAGACGTCGATCATCAGCACCGGCATGGCGCGGCCGACCAGGCGCATCTCAGTGAGCGCCGGCTGGATCGGTTGCGGCAGGAACTGGTGGTAGAGTCCGAGTCCGTCGAGGATGTCGCCGACGACCGGGGTGTAGAGCTCATTGAAGTGGGCGAAAAGGGCCGCTTCGGCGGCGCTGACTTGGGGGATCTGGTAGGACATGGGGACCTCAATTTTCGTGTTTAAGAAAGGAGACTTCACCACTCGGCGCGGAGAGTGACGAAGCCATTGGCGGGAATGGTGACGTTGCCGCCGCAAGCGGGCCCGGCGTCTTCGTTGACGCTGCACAAGTGGAGCTGGCGCGGGGCGCCCGCCGGCCAGGAGAGCTTGACCGTCTCGTCCTGATCCGACACCGAGCGAAGACGGAGGATGCGAGCCTTGCCGTCCTGGCTCGATTTGAGGATGGCGACAAAGACCGCGGAGCTGCCGTCGAGAGTGACGATGGCGGGCGACTTGGGCAGACTGCCGGCGACGGCGAGCAGAGGTTGCGACTGTTCGAGGCCGAAGCGGTTGGCGCGTCCGGCATCGTAGCCGGAGGCGTGCGGCTGGACGCGGTAGCGGAAGCCGCAAAGGCCTTCCTGGTACAAGGGGAAGTTGGTGTGCCAGTGGTTGTTCATCGCCCAGGAATAGACCGTGGCGCTGGGCTCGAGCTTGCGGATCCAAGCAGGTGAACCATAGGCGGCGCCGAGAATGTTGGCATGCATGCCGCCCGATTGGAAGATCGGCGCGTCGAGAGAGACCCAGGTGACCCCTAGGCCTTCCCCGGAGATGTCGAGCCAGCGCTGCATCGCGATCCAGTTGCGGTTGGCGGCATCGAGCTGATCCTCCTCAAGACGCATCACGCCCCAAGGAATGTCGACACGCGTGGTCGGCGAGGGGATGTCGAAGGCGAAACCGAAATGCAAGCCTTCCTTGGCGACAACTTTCAGCTTGTCGACCTGGTTGTCGAATTCGAGCCAGCCCTGGCCGGCGACCAGGCGGACTCTGCGGCAGAGCGACTTGACGCCGGGAGCCACGGAGTCGACCCGCCATTCGACGAGAAGCGGACCCTTTTCCGAGACGCTCACCTTGATCCCGCTGTCGGGCGAGGCCTGGGAGGCGCCGCCAGGGAGCTGGCGGAAGGAGTTCAGTCCGTCCCTGGCCGCGAATTCACGTGGCGAACCGCACAGCTTCAGGCTTCGGATGTCGCCGCTGGCGAGGTCGATTCCCGCCTCGATGACACCATCGCTGGCGGCATCGGCGCTGACGCGGCAGGGACTGGAAGGAGCCGAAGCGGTCCCTGCGACCACCCGGTAGACGGCGTGGCCGAGGGCGGGGACAGGCGAGGCGAGGAAGGCGAGCTCGCCGGTGGAGAGGCGCTGCGAGGGCACGGGAGCGCCCGCCGCGTCGAGGACCCGGTCTCCGGCTTTGGACTCTGCGGCCGGGACGGTGATCAGTCCGCCGCGCGACCAGGAGAGGGTGTTGACGACGCTCACCACTCCTTCCTGGGGAGCCGCAGCCAGCGCCTTGCGGAGCAGTTCGTCGCTTTGCCGGGTGGCATCCTCGAAGCGGCCGCGTTTGACCTTGAAGATAGCCTCTTGGAAGAAGGGATCGCTGGGGTTGCAATAGCACCAGGTGTGCTCGGAACCAAGGATGGCGAGACGCCAGACTTCATCGATCTCGCTGCGCGGCGACTTGCCGGGCTGCAGCATCGTCCAGGCGGTGTCGGCCTGGATCAGGCGCTCGTTGGTGGCCCGGTTCATGGCGGTGAGCCGCGCGGCGGTGCCGAGACCGTCGGTCCAGTACTCGGTGAAGTCCCCTTTGCGGGTCGGGATCCGATCGCCGTATTTCTTCTCGAAGGCGCTCATGATCTCGTGGGCTCCGGCGATGACCAGGCGCGGGTAGGCATATTCCTCGTTCCACGATTTCACCGCGGCAGGCAGGTCTTCGTCGAGAGGAGTGTTGTCGGCGAGCGCCCAGGAGACCGGGTAGATGTCGTAGGGATAGAATTTGCTTTTCTGAAGCTGTTCAAGTGTGCCGAAGACATGATTGTCAAGAAATTCCCTTCTCGGGGACGAGGTCTTGATGGTCTCCGGGATCTTCTCGGGATCGCGGACGCCACACCACTGGTACACCATGCGATTGCCCTTTGCATGCGCTCCGGGAGTGTAGGCGCCCGGCTGCAAGAAGAGGACTTTGGATTTGCCATCCGGCCCGATCCACCAGAACGGCCGGCAGTCGACTTCGCCGGCGCGGCCGGTGCGATCGATGCCGTTGTAAAGGCTGAAGACATACTTGACGCCGGACTTCTCGAGGGCTGGAACCAGACCCCACGACATGCCAGGAATGTCGACCTGGACGAAGGTGTCGATCGGGACGCCCGACTTCCTCTCCAGGCGGCGGGATTCGCTCACCAGCTGGAAAAGCTCTTCGTCGCAGCAGACGCTGGTATCGGTGTTGACGTAGGCGGCGTCGAGCTTGAGGTGGCCGGCCTTGATCGCGGCGAAGACGTCCTCGGCCTGCTGCGGCGTGGCGTCCTTCAGGTAGCGCTCGACCGGCCAGATGACCTCGGGGTTCCACTTGTAGCGGTCCCCCTCCTTGGCTCCAGCGGTCTCACGGGCGATGCGGATGCCGTTCCTGACGTTGCGCTTGTGGATGATCTCGACATTCTCGTGGGTGTTGGTGTAGCCGATGTCGACATGGGAATGCGGGTAGACGTAGACGGTCCACTGCCGTTGTTGCGGGACGACGAAAGTGGCGGTGGCGCGGTGCTTGCCGGCGCTCAGGCTGAGGGTGATGGAGGCGTCTTTTTCGACACCGACGCCGGCAGGCAGGAGGAAGCGGAAACTGCCGCGGGCCTTGGCGGCGGCGGGGATGGCGATGTTCTCGCTCGGCAGGCCCGGGCAGGCGACTTCGAGATTCGCCGCCTGATAGAGCTTGCCGGAGCTGAAATTGACTGCCACTTCGCGGCCGGCCTGGCCGTCGGCGCGATGGCGGTAAACCGAGCTCGGCGCCAGCTCCAGACCTTGCGGGAAGGGCAAATCCTCTTCGGCGACCTCGCGGTGCTGCAGGAACTGCACTTCGCTGAGGCCGTAGACCTCGCTGCCCCAGTTGCTGATCGCGACGAGCAGGACGCTCTGGATCTTGCGTCCACCGAGCTGGAGCGGCAGGGTCTGCGGAGCTTCATCGCGGCCGCCGGCCTGCTTCAGCTCGACTTCACCGCCAAGGGGGAACCAGGCCTTGCCGTCGGCGCTGCCGTAGAGCTGGATCTTGCGCAGTCCGCGATTGGTGTAGCCGCTCTGGTTGTGGTTCCAGATGCTGATCGATTCGGGGCTTTGCGGAGTGCTGAAATCGAAGCGCAGCCAGGCGGGAGAGGCGGGGATTCCGGCAGCCGCGACCGATGCGGCCGGCTTGATGCCGCTGTGCCACATGGTGCCGGCGCCGGCATTGTTGTCGTGGCGATCCTCGGAGTTGAGACCATAGCCGTTGATCAGATTGGCCGCGGCTTGCAGGGGCGAAAACGTGTCCGAGGCTTCCACCTTGGTGACGGGAAGAGCTTCTTCGATCTCGGCGGCCGCCAGGGGGAAGAGGCCTAGGGAGATCAGCAGGCCGCAAAGGCCGGGTAGGAATTTCATGATGGGACTCCAGGTTTTTCAGAAGAGGATGTTGACGGGCGAGCCGCAGGGGAAATCGGGGCCGCGCCGGCCACTGGGCAGGCCAGCGGCATCGAGCTCGTGGACGGTGATCCGATCGGAGTCCTGGCAGGCGCAGAGCAGCCAGCGGCCGCTGGGATCGAAGGCGAAGTCGCGGGGGGTCTTGCCGCCGCAGGCGAGGCGTGCGGCGAAACTGAGCGAACCGTCTGCGGCGACCGCAAAAAAACTGATCGTCGCGTCGCTGCGTTCGGAGGCGGCAAGGATCTTGCCCGAGGGGTGCAGGCGGATCGCCGCGGCGCCAGGCACGGCGCTGCCGGTGCCGGGGTGGGCGGCGATCTGGCTCAGGGCACCGCTTAAGGGGTCCCGCGACAGGACGCGGACGACGCCGTCGAGCTCGCCGATCAGGTAGGCCAGGGACAGAGAGGGATGGAAGACGAGATGGCGAGGGCCGCTGCCGGGAGCAACGGCGGAGCTGCTGGTCGAGTTGAGGCGGCCGTGGGCATCGACGCCATGCACCCAGACGCAGTCGGCGCCGAGGTCAGGGACGTAAAGGTGGCGGCCGTCGGGCGCCAGCACCGCCTGGTGGGCGTGGGCGGCCTCCTGACGGGCGGCGTTGGGGCCGGTGCCGGCGTAGCGGAAGACCTGCACCGCCGGGCTGAGCCAACCCTCGGCGTCGAGGTCGTGCACGGTGAGGCGCCCGTCCATGTAGGAGGCGACGTAGACCTTGCCTTTGCGATCGCCGCAGACATGGCAGACCGCCTGGCCCTGGGCGTCGGCGCTGGAGAGCTGTTGCAATTCCCCTTCTGCGTTCACCGCAAAAGCGTGAACAGCTCCCGGCTCCATGTAGTGGTCGGTGGCAGCCAGGAGACGTCCGTCCGCAGCCCAGGCGAGGTAGGTCGGATTAGCGATGTCGACAAAAGCATCGCGCCGGGTGATGGTGCCGGTGACGGCGTCGAAGCTGCAGCTGAGCAGTCCCTCGCCGTGAGCGGTGAACCAGGCGCCGGGGCGGTTGTAGGTGCCGATGAACATCGGAAGTTCCAAGTTTAAGGTTTAAGGTTTAAAGTTGGTAGAGGGCGAGACGAGTTTGAAGTGGAGGACTGAGTTTGAGCTCAACCTTAAACTTTAAACTTCTTAAACTTTAAACTGGCGCCGCAGGCGCCGAAGCCGCCTGCATCGCCGCCTTGAGATAGCCCATGGCGAAGGCCATGCCGGCGTACCAGGGGGCCTCGCAGGCCATCTGCGGGGCGTGGTCGGGGATGACCAGGCCCTGGTAGTTGTTCTTCTTGAGGATGCGCAGGACGCGGAGGACGTCGATGTCGCCTTCGTCGATGAAGGTCTCGCGGTAGTGGGGGACCTTGCCGCTGACGTTGCGCAGGTGGATGTAGGCGGCGGCGTTGTTCTTCGAGTAGCGGTCGACGGTGTCGTAGACGCAGCCTTCGGTCATTTCGGCGACGGTGCCGAGGCAGAGTTCGAGGCCGTTGCAGGGGCTGGGCTGGGCGGCGAGGACGCGCTCGAACATGTGGGGCTGGTAGACGAGGCGGGGCTGCTGGCGCATGCGTTCGAGGGGCGGGTCGTCGGGATGGCCGGCGAGCTTGACGCCGGCGGCTTCGGCGACCGGTGTGACCTCTTGCAGGAAGTTCTGGAGGCGGCGCCAGAGTTCGTCGTGGGAGATGACGGGCAGCTCCTCCTCGGCGAGCTTGCCCTCGTAGATCATGTTCCAGACCATGCCCTTCTTGATCGGGGTCTGGTTGGAGGCGTCGATGCCGTCCATGTAGCAGACGCTGGCCTTGCCGCGGCCGATGGGGCCGTGCTTGCGGCCGGCGACGCCGGCGAGGGAGAAGTTGTAGCCCATCACCGGGATGCCGGCGGCGCCGATGTTGCGCAGGGTCTGCTTCACCTTCTCGATCTGGGCGGCGCGCTTGGGGCCGTCGAGCAGGATGTCGTGCCAATGGGCCGGATCGAAGTTCTCGATGCCGTAGAGCTCGAGGCCGGCGTCATTGATCTCCTTCTTGAGGGCCATGAGCTCCTCGACGCTCCAGATCTTGTCCGGATCGCCGGCGAAGCCCCAGCCGTTGAGGCCGCCGACCGGCTGGTCCTTGGCGACCTTCTCGTCGGTCTTGAAGTAGTCGACGAGGTGGACGATGACGGCGGTGGCGCCGCACTGGCGGGCGAAGTCGTAATGCTGCTGGTTGAGCATGTGGCGGTAGAGGCCGAATCCGAGTTTCATGGGGGTCCTTTTTTAACTGGGTGACAACTGGGTTGGGAACTGGGAAACAATTGGGAAACAATTGGGTTGAACGAGGACGAAGGGAGGCCGGGTTTGAGTTGGGTTTGTTACCCAGTCGTGTCCCTACTGTTTCCCAGTCGTGTCCCTGTTCTTGTTCACGAAGCACGCTTCGATTTCTTCGAGGGTCTTGCCCTTGGTCTCGGGCAGGATGAAGGCGGCGAAGAGGAAGTAGAGGAGGGTGCCGAGGCCCCAGATGCCCCACATGGCGGCGTAGCCGTAGTCGCCGACGATGGGGAGGAAGTACTTGGTGGTGGCGACGGTGACGCCCGAGTTGGCGAGCAGGCCGAGGCCCATGCCGAGGGAGCGGATGCGGGTGGGCAGCAGTTCGGCGGACATCAGCCAGAGGCAGACGCCGGGGCCGAAGGCGAAGCCGACGATGTAGAGAATGAGGCAGGCGAAGGCGGTGTAGCCGGTGCTTTCGCCGGGAGCGCTGCTGAGCTTGGCGCGGAGGATTTCGAGCTTGGCGCCGGGCTTGTCCTGAGCGCCGGGGGCGAGGACGAGGACCGGCTCCTTGGCGTCGCTGCGCACCAGCTTGACCTGCTCCTGCCCGTCGTAGGCGAACTGGACGCTGAGCTGCACCGGGCCGCCGGTCTTCGCGACGACGGGGAATTCGAGGCGGTTGTCCTTGATCGCGGCCTGGAGCTCGGCCTTGTAATCGACGCGGTCCTTTTCGACCTTCCAGAAAGTCAGCACGCCGACGCTGAGAGCGACGAGGATGATGCCGGTGCCGATCTTGAGCAGCATCTTGCGGCCGAGGCGGTCGACGAGGAGGACGCCGGCGATGGTGGTGACGAAGTTGGTCAGGGCGAGCCAGACGCCGGTGTGGGCGGCGGCGCTTTCGCTGAGGCCGGCCTGGCTCAGCATCAGCACGGGGTAGGTGAAGACGGCGCAGATGCCGGTTGCCTGGTTGATGCCCATCAGGAAGACGGCGAGGGCGAGGGGCAGCAGGTAGTGGCGCTGCAGCAGCGAATCGTGCTTGGCGTGAGTGCTCGCGGCGGTGCCGGAAACCTCTTCCATCTCGCGCAACTCGAGGTCGACGGTGGCGGAGTCGCGTCCCAGCAGGAGAACCTTGCGGGCCTCTTCCTTGCGGCCGCGGCGGAAGAGCCAGCGCGGCGATTCGGCGACCAGGAAGGCGACGACCAGGAAGACCACGGCGGGCCAGATCGACGAGAAGAACATCTGGCGCCAGGCGTGATCCTGGATGCTGAAGATCTTGGCGGCATCGCCTGCGACATGAGCCACTTGATCATCGACGCGGCCTTGATAATAGGCGCCGGCGGCCATGGCCACGGCGATGCCGAGGGTGATGCAGAGCTGGAACACGGTGGCGCTGATGCCGCGGGTCTTGGCGGGAGCGCACTCGCTCATGAAGACCGGCACGACGACGGCGATCATGCCGGCGCTCAGGCCCTGCAGCAGCCGGCCGGCGAAGAGGCTGTAGAAATTCCACGACATGACGATCAGAACGACGCTGAGGCAGAAGAAGACTGCCGAGATGATCAAGGCTTTCTTGCGTCCCAGCCAGTCGGAGAGTGCGCCGCCGAGGAAGGACGAGGCGAGGCTGCCGATGAAGATCGCCGAGGCCAGGAGGCCGACCTCGCTCTCGCTCAGGTGCACGCACTTGTCGAGATAGAGCAGCGCCGCGCCGATGATGCCCAGGTCGTAGCCGTAGAGCAGGCCGCCGAGAGCGGCGATGGCGACCAGCAAGCGGGAGTAGGTCGAGGGTGAAGGCATGGGTTTGTCCGGGTTTGAGAGAATTCGGTATGAGGCCAATCAAGTGCCGCTTCCGCCAGGCTCCAAGACCCTAGGGGCCTGAATTTCACTGTGATTCAACATCAATGAATTGTGATATAAAATCATAATTCAGTTGTGGATTTAAATCATGTCGGCGATCGGAATCAGATTCAAGGAGCGGCTTGATCCTTGTTCTGGCGGTTGACCAGTTCGCTGAAGTGGCCATAGGTCATGGAGCCGTCGCATTGGACCCACATGCGGTAGCCGGCGAGGTCGTGGAAAGAGGCGGCGCCGCCGTTGTTGGAGTGGCTTTCGCTGTAATAGGCGTCGATGCGGTCGGAAGTGGCGGCCCAGCCATCTCCGACGACTTGGAAGAGGCTGTTGCCATCAAAGGTGTAGTTGAGGCTGCCGCGTTCACCTAGGAGGAGGGTGTGGCTAGGGTTGGTGACGCTGGTCATCCGGACCCGTTCGGACTCGAGGCCGGTGCTGAGCGGCATGGTGCCATTGGCGCCGCCGCTGACCCTGAAGTTGGCGAGGAGCGAGCCGCTGTTGCCGGAGTAGCTGCGGTTGATGGTGTCGCGATTGCTGCGTTTGACCTTGTCGGCCGGGCAGGACAAGACACTGAGCGTTTTACGCAGTTCCTGCAAGCGGGTCGCGCTGATCCCGGCGCTGCCGATGGTGAGGGGCGTGCCGCAGTTCTTTTCCGCCTCGGTGAGGCCGAAACCGAGGTCGTCGCTGATCCTGTCTTCCCAGGTGAGTGGCATGTCGGTCAGGTATTCGGTGTTGCCGGCGGAGGTCCAGCTATTGCGGTGCCGCATGGCTTCCTGGGTCAAGGCGCGGCCCATCTGCGACACATTGCTGCCGCAGACGGCGCGCAAGGCGAGGCTTTTGGCGCGGCGGAAAGATGGCAGAAGCAGCGAGACGAGGATGAGAAGAATGCAGATCACCACCAACAACTCAATCAGTGTGAAAGATTTTTTCATGATGAGAATCCTTGTTTGCGGTTCAGGGCGAGGTGAGGAGGAGGTAGCGTTGCGGGAACGTGGTTTCGTCGAGTGCTGTCGCGTTCGGATCATGGTGGTAATCGGGGTGGGTGCGAAGGCCGCAAAGGATCCGGCCGGAGTCGAAATAAGGCTTGAGTTGGCCAGGGCGGAAATTGACCAGGAGCAGGGCGATTTTGGCGCCCTCCGGGGTCAAGAGGTCTTCAAGCGCCTCGGCCTGTTCCGGCAGGTCGACCATGAGGATGATCAGATCGGCGTCGGCCTGCAGGGTGGCGTCATTGACTTGAGCTTGGCTCAGACGCCGACAGGAACTGCAGCCGAGGGCCTTTTGCAAGGCGGCGTATTCCTCGCCGGTGAGCACCTGCTGCTCCGGCTCGACGACGATGACGCGAGGCTTCATCCCGGGCAGTTTTTTGCCGCAGGTCAGGCCGAATTTTTCGATGCCGAAAAGGCGACCCTGCAATTCCCGTTTCATGTCCTGGCGATCATCCGGGCCGGTTTTCTGGGACAAGAGGCCGAGGAAGGAGAGGATGCAGCCGATGGCAGCCAGTGGGGCGATCAGGCGCAGCAGTGCCTGGTGCTGTGGCTGGCAGAATTTGCGCCCCGAATGAGCTGCGATGGCGCCCAGCCCGAAGCCCAAAATCAAGAGATGAAAGAAGCTCATCGGGGTGGACCCTGGCTTACTGGGTCCGGAAGGCGCCACCGACCGAGACATCGCTGTAGTAGAGGCGGGGACGGAGATCGACATGGCTGTCGGCCATGAGCCAGGGGAGTTCGTAGCGTTTAGCGTGGAGGGAGGCGTCCCAATCCGGCACATTGGAGGCCTGGTTCGGGCCATACCAGCCGCTGGTCTGGAGCGGGCCGTCGCCGACCTGGTCGCCAAGGAGGTAGACCGCGATACGGCTGCCCATGGTGCCGGGCGAGCCGTTGGCGTCTCGGTAGCGCTCGGTGATGACGATCTGGCCGGAGGGGTTGTTGAGGGTGTCGAAGTTGAGTCCCCGGGCCCGGATCTGGTAATTCATCACATAGGTGCGTGAGCTGCTGCCGCGCTTATCGAGCGGACAGCAATAGGTCTTGTTGGTGGGATTGACGGCCAGCCCCCCGTCGAGCGCCATGTTGGCGTAGCTGAGTTTGCGGCTGTCGTAGGCCGACATCAGGTCGTCCCAGGTGATCGCCCAAGTGTTGCCGCCGGCGCCCTGGTCATAGGTCGGGCAACCGCTGTTGTCATCGGCATAGAGCTGGTTCCACAGGCCGATCTGGCGGAGATTGTTGACGCAGGCGGCGACGTTGGCGGTGGCTTTGGCTTTGCCGAGGGCGGGAATCAGCATCGAGGCGAGGATGCCGATGATGGCGACGACGACCAGCAGTTCAATCAGGGTGAAGCGTTTCATAGGTCGGTTTCTCCGGGTGCTTGGCTTGGGTTTCCGAGTGCGGCGGACTGGGCGGCGGGCGAGTCGTTTTCCCGGACGAGGCGGAAGCCTGCGCCAAAGAGTTCTTCAGGGCTGGAATGGGAGTTCAGGCTGGTGATGTCGATCGGCCCTTTGGACTCGACATGGGCCCAGAGCAAATGATGGTTGAAGAGGTTGGCGGCATCGGCGCGGTCCGGCATAAAGCTCAAGACTGTCGGCTTTCCGGCATGCTCTTCCAGAACCGCGCAAAGCTCCTCGAGCTCCTCAGCTTCACGCGGCAGGGGCAGGGTGAAGATCAGCCCCTTCGGCTTCTGTTGCAGGAGCGAGCGCAGCCAGGCGGCGTTGATTCCTGTTGCCGGAGCCCGATAGCTTGTGAGAGTGCAGCCGGCGGGGCTCACCAGCCCCTCGGCCAGGCGGCTGCCGGGCTGGCCCTCGGCGGCCACGACGATGGCGATGCTGCCGCTGCCGATCTGCGCTCCCAGACGGTCCAGGGGATATTGCCATTGCGTCGCCAGGACGGCATTTTGCAGACGGTAATCCGGCGCTTTTTCCGGCATCCAGGAAGACACTCCCAGGACCAGGGTGCTGAAAGCCATCAGCAGCAAGCCAAAGCGGGCGAGGGGGGCGGCTGAGTCCTTGCGGCGCGTCAGCCAGAGGAAGGCGCCGCCGGCAAAAATCAGCCCAAACAGAATTTTGACCACGATCATGGGATGCCTCCAGATTCTTGCAGAGATTTTTTTGTGATGAATCAGATTGACGCCAATCAATCGCCACTAGGTAAATTCTCCAAGTCATTGCCATTGAGTATTTCACTGTGATTCTGAAGCAAGTAACTGTGTTAAAAAATCGCAAAAACATTGTGCTTTTGAATCACCTCCTTCAATCCCCCGAGAGGCTATCTTCGGCCTAGCCACGGGAGGAATTTCCATGTCGATCAGCAACCGCAGCATCGCCCTGCTCAATCCCAACAACGACAGCAACTATCTTCAGATCAACCGGGCGATCCTGGATTATGCCGCGGCGGCGCAGTGGCGGGTGATGCCGCATTTCGAGTTCCTCTCGGACACCGACATGCCCTTGTGGCTGAAGACTGTCGACGGCGTCATCGCCCACATCCCGACGGCGAAGGTCGGGCGCAAGTTGAAGGCTCTGAAGGTGCCGGTGGTGAATCTCTACATCCGCGACTTCCTCCCCGGGGCACCGCGCTTCGAGCATTCGACATCGGCCAGCGTCACCGCCGCGATCGACTTCTTCCAGCAGGCCGGTTGCCGCCGCCTCGCCTATTGCGGCGATGCCGGTTTCGCCCTCTCCCCCGGACAGGACAGCTTTTTCACCCGCATCTGCCGCGAACGCGGGCTCGAGTCGCACCTGTTCTTCCCGGCCGGCGTGGACCAGCTGGCGATCAACGGCTACGACTATTCGTCCCGGACCCTGGGGCTTTTCATCCGCGACCGGAAGCTGCTCAAGTGGCTGACCGAGCTCCCCAAGCCGATCGGCATCATCTGCTGCAATGACGCACTGGGCGCAGTGGTGATCAATCGCTGTCTCGAAAAGGGCATCGCGGTTCCCGGGGAAGTGTCGGTGCTGGGAATCGGCGGCATGGAGAACCAGTGCCTGTCGGTGCGGCCGAGCCTGAGCTGCCTGACCTACAAGACGGCGGAGCTCGGGCGGGCGGCGGCGGAATTGCTGAACGATCTCTTGCTGGGGCGCCCGGTGCCGCAGGTGACCACGATCCTGCCGGACGCGGTGATCGAGCGCGAATCCACCGCCACGGTCTTCGCGGTCGATCCGCTGGTCCGCCAGGCCTTGTTGCGGATCGAGGCGGGTTTTGCCTCGGGGATGAACATCAAGTCCTTGTGCGAGGAGATCGGCTGTTCCCGCCTGCGCTTGGAGCGGGCCTTCGTCCGGGAGATGGGCAAGACGCCCGGGGCCATCCTCCTCGACCGGAAGATGAAGGCCGCCCAGGAGCTCCTGGCGGCAAGCCGCCTCAGCATCGCCGAGATCGCGGCGCAATGCGCCTTCAACGATTCTGCCTATTTCTGCAACCTCTTCAAGCGGCGCACCGGCCTCAGCCCTGGCGCCTGGCGCCAGAAACGCCGCGGCTTTTAGCGCGGTGAGCGAGACTGCTCGCGGTACAGTCTCGGGCTGGCGCCGCGATGGCGGCGGAATAGGGTGGCGAAATGCCCGGCGTCCACGAAGCCGCAGGCCGCGGCCACCGCCGCGATCTTGTCGTCGCTGTCCCGGAGAAGGGCGCAGGCGCGCTCGAGGCGCAGCCTCAGCAGGATTTCGCCGGGACTGGCGTCGAGCTCGCGCCGGAAGGCCTGCTCGAGTCCGCGGCGGGAGACCTGGCAGTGGCGCAGCGCGGCGGCGACGTTCACCGGCTCGGCGAGGTGTTTTTCGAAGTAGGCGAGGGCCTTGCGCAGCAGCGGCGAGCTGGAGGCCCGCATGTCGCTGCTGGCCCGGCAGATCACTTCGCTTGGCGGGATCAGGAGGTCCCGCCGCGGCGGCGCCTCGCCATCGAGGATCCGGCCGAGCAGGGCCGCTCCCTGGTAGCCCACCTCCTCCAGCTCGGTGCGCAGGCTGGAGAGCGGAATGGCGGTGCAGTCGCAGACCAGCTCCTCGTTGTCCATGGCCAGCACTCCGATCTCTTCCGGCACGGCGTGGCCAAGGCCGCGGCAGATGTCGATGAAGCTGGCACCGGCATAATCGTTCCAGCAGAACACCGCCAGGGGGCGCGGCAGTCCGGCGAGCCAGTCGCCAACGCGTCGCTTCTCGTCGCTCCAGCTCCCTTCGCCTTCATGCAGCACGGCGCAGTCGAAGCCGGCGCGCCGCAGCACTCTCGCGAAATCCTCGCCCCGCACCGATTTGGCATAGCCGTAGAAGGCGAAATGGCGGAAGCCGCGTTCGCGGAAATGGCGCAAGGCCATCTCCGCCGCCAAGGAGGTGTCGGTGAGCACCCGGGGATAGGGGGGCGAGCCCAGGCGGCGTCCTTCCACATTCACCGTCGGCTTGCCCGCCTGCGCCAGGAAGTCGAGAAGCGGCGTGCCGTCGCGCACCAGCATGGTCAGGATGCCGTCGCCATCCCAGCCCCAGGGGATGCGGCCGGGATTGGGCAGCATCTCGAGAGACAGGTGCCAGCCGTGCTCGCGGGCGTATTTCGCGATCCCCGCGAAAAGCGGCGCACGCTGGAATTCGAGGGCGACCAGGATGTTGCGGGACATGGCTTGCAGGGGTTGGAGGGCTTGGAGGGGAGAACGAAGGGGTTCACCACAGAGGCACAGAGGGCACAGAGTATGGTTGAAACGATTTGAATGAATTTCGCCGCTCCTCTGTGTGCTCCGTGCCTCTAGGGTGAATTCTTGCTTGGAAGTTCGTTTTTAGAAAACAATCTGCGCTTTTTTGAAATTGGCGCAAGTCCGAGGCGGGATTTTGTTGAGTGCGCAGCCACAAAGGAGCTCCCGATGACCAGCACCCTGGAACAGATTCTTCGCGACGGATTCATCCTCGTCTACAATTCGACGGCGCTCGATGTCGTCGCCACCGCCCGCGCCCTGCAGGCGGCGGGAATTTGCAACATGGAAGTGACCTGCCGCATCCCCGACGCCCTCGGCAAGATCCGCCGGCTGAAGACGGAAGTGCCCGGCTTCCGGGTCGGCGGTGCCAGCCTGCTCGACGCGCCGCAAAGCCGCGGCCGCTTCAACCGCCGTCATTCCTCCTCGCCACTGCCCTCGCCCGAGGAGATGGTCGAGGCCGGCGCCGACTACCTGGTCTCGGCCGCCGGCTTCCGCGCCGAGACCTATGCCCGCTTCGCCGGCCGCCTGCCGCTCATCCCCGGCTGCGGCACGGTCAGCGAGATCGTGCAGCAGTACGAGATGGGCGCCAGCTTCTGCAAGCTCTTCCCCGCGGCCCAGTGCGGCGGCTCCGAATTCATCAAGGCGATGGACCCGGCGATCCACAAGATGATCTCACTGATGCCCACCGGCGGCACCAGCCTCGCCAACATCCCCGACTACGTCAAGGCCGGCTGCCTCGTTCTCGGTGGCTCCTTCTCGATGATCGAGTCCGCAACCCTGAAACGCATCGAGGCGGAGCAGGATTACGCCAGCCTGGCCGTCGAGTTCGCCAAGGTCAAGGCGCTGATCGACGAGTGCCGCCGCCGGCAGTATCCCGACCTCGATTTCCGCAGCGCCAGCCAAGCCGAGATCGAAGCCGCCAGCGGCCGGATTTTCGGTTGAAAAATTCAAGATTCAAAATTCAAGATTCAAGATCAGCTGCAAGCTCAATTGGAGATTGAAGATTGAAGATCGAAAACCGGCAGAATCTCAGGACTACTCTTCTTGAATTTTGAATCTCGCTCCGCCCTCATTCTTGAATCTTGAATCTTGAATCTTGAAACCCCCCAAGGTCCCACCATGAAGCTCAAATCCGCCTCCGAATGCCGTTACGACATCCTCTCTCTTGGCGAAGTGATGCTCCGGCTCGATCCCGGCGAGGGCCGCATTCACACCACCCGCAGCTTCCAGGTCTGGGAAGGCGGCGGCGAATACAACGTCGCGCGCGGTCTGCGACGCTGCTTCCGCCAGCGCGCCGCGGTGGTCACCGCCATCGTCGACAACCCCGTCGGGCGCCTGCTCGAAGACCTGATGCTGCAGGGCGGCGTCGATCTCGATCTGGTGAAATGGCTGCCCTACGACGGTGTCGGCCGCGAGGTCCGCGTCGGCCTCAACTTCACCGAGCGTGGCTTCGGCGTGCGTGGCGCCGTCGGCTGTTCCGACCGGGGCCTCAGCGCCGCGTCGCAGATCAAGCCCGGCGACATCGACTGGGAGCACATCTTCGGCACGCTCGGGGTGCGCTGGTTCCACACCGGCGGCATCTACGCCGCCCTGTCGGAAAGCAGCGCCGAAGTGGTGCTCGAGGCGGTCCAGGCCGCCCGCAAACACGGCACCGTGGTCAGCTACGACCTCAACTACCGTCCCTCCCTGTGGAAGTCGATTGGCGGCAAGAAGAAGGCGCAGGAGGTGAATCGCGCGATCGCGCCCTTCGTCGACGTCATGCTCGGGAACGAGGAGGATTTCAGCGCCTGTCTCGGTCTCGAGGTGGAAGGTCTGGACGAGCACTGCTCGGAGATCGACCTGGAGAGCTTCAAGGGGATGATCCGCGGCGCGCTCCGGCAGTTTCCCAACTTCCAGGCCGTCGCCACCACCCTGCGCGTCGCCAGCACCGCTTCGACCAACGACTGGAGTGCCATCCTCTATGCCGAGGGCGGCTTCCACGCCGCGACCTCGCGTCCCGGTCTCGAGATCCTCGACCGGGTCGGCGGCGGCGACTCCTTCGCCTCGGGGCTGATTTACGGCTTCCTCGCCGGCAAGGGCGCCGCGGCGGCGGTCGAATACGGCGCCGCCCACGGCGCCCTGGCGATGACCACCCCCGGCGACACCTCCACCGCTTCCCTGGCCGAAGTCGAGAAGCTGGTGGCTGGCGCCGGCGCCCGGGTCGACCGCTGAGCTTATGGGGCTGAGAGGGGGCGGGAGAAGACTTGGCACTCGCAGGTCACGCGCTTGTTCGCGCCGACAGTCACCACCGGTTTGAAAACCAGGTCGATGATGCCGGCGTCGAACAGCGATTTCTGCAGTTTGGGATTGCCTGAAGCGGTGCACAGCCATGTTTGGCTGCGGCGGTTTTCGGCGAGGATGCTCATCTCTCCGGGATCGAGCTCGATATCGGCTTCGATCCCGCCGATGTAGAGTCTGCCCTCGCCGGCCGAGATCTCATCGATGATCGAGCTCAGCTGCGACAGCCTGGCGACATCTTTGGCGCTTTGTTTGTGGAACTTGATCTTGGCGGCATCCGGTCCCAGCGCTTCACGGATGATCTGAAGGCTGGATTGGCCCGTCGACTGGCTATCCGCGAATTCCTCCGGGCCGAAAATGGCCAGGGATTGCATTTTGCCGGAGCTGAAAAGTGTCTTGAGGTGGGCGGCCACCGCTTCGGCCTCCACCTGACGGGCGAGGGAGTAATTGGCGCGGTCCGCTTCAAGGCTTTCCTCGTTGGGATCGAGAGCGATCAGTCGCAGCAGCAGCAAGAGAGAGCCGCTCAGCATGGACGCAGCAGAGGCGAATTTGTATTTGGGACTTTGCGAGGCCTTGAGATACAGCAGGGCGCCGCAAGCGAAACTGCAGACGCCGAGGAAAAGCAGGAGTCCACTCATTTGCGGTCACTGCACGCTGACATTCTGAGTGAAGCTGTCGGTGCCGGGTATGAGCTGGCTGTTGGCGATGATCTGGGCGTGGCCGTCGATGTAGAGTGCGACGCGTTTGCCGTTGTGATACTGATAAGGAGCGAAGTCCCAGTCGCGGGCCAGGGCGCTGTACCAGCCGTTGCCGGCGAATTTCTGCGATCCGTTGAATCCTTCGGTGAGCAGATAGCAGCTGGCTGTTTGATTGACTTCGCTGCTGCGGCGGGAAAGCATCAGGCCGATGACTCCGGTGTTGGTGCTGGGGGGAATGGCGTAGGCCGGGCCCGCGCCGCTCTGGGAGCCCCATAGACCGTAGGCATTGACTGAATAAGTCCGCACCAGCTTGACGGGATGCTTGTCCCGGTCGCTAGGGCAGCGGAGCAGATCGTCGGTCGCTGACTTCCGGTCGACGGTCCAGGCGAGATATTCGCTGTCCGTCAGGTCGCGGCTGAGGTAGGCGGCGATGCGATCATCCCAGGAGACGGATTCATCGTAGGCCCAGCCGATGTTTTTGAATTCATCATAGCGATTGCCGCCGGGGGGCAGGCGGCGGGCGTTCTTCTCGAACTGGGAAAAGCCGAAATTCAATTGTTTGAGGTTGGAGGTGCAGACGGCGATTTTCGCCATCTGCTTGGCTCGGACGAAGGAGGGGTAGAGCAGCGAGGCCAGAATCGTCAGGAAGATCACGGCCTTGAAACCGGCTTCACGGCGATCCATCAGCTTGGGTTCTGCCGCCCACATCAGGAAGGACGACACGTCTTCCGCCATCTGGCTCGTGGTGGCAGCCGTGCCATCGGCATAGGTCACCAGATCATCCATCAGCGGCGGGGGCATGGCGATCCAGCTGCCCGGCACGGTTGAAACGCCTTTTTCGTCCTTGCAGCTGTCCGGCACGCCACCATTCCCGAAAGAGGTGTTGTAATAGAAGCCGTCAATGCCATCAGGCGCACATTCCGGGTTTTCCTCGTAATGCGTCAGGATCGAATACATGTATTCGGCCCCGCCC
>JBDKFG010000007.1:0-92931 GCA_039798785.1 Verrucomicrobiota bacterium
CTGGCGCCGATGGTACTGCGTGAAGATCGTGGAAGAGTAGGTAGCTGCCAGCCTTTATTTTTAAGCCCGCTGAGGATTCTCAGCGGGCTTTTTTGCGTTGGCCCAAAAGGGGAAATCTATTGGCTCAGGGCGATAGAATTGGAGAGAGTGAGCAGCAGTCAGGTTTTTAGGCGCCGGAGATCAGCGGGATGGATATGTCGGTAAAAGTGTAAAAAACCATCATCGATGAGATAGGCGGTGAAGCCAAGACGGCGATAAAAAGCTTCGGCAGAGGGGGTGGAGTTAAGCCCGACGGTGCAAATTTCGTCACCTTCGGAATCAAGAGAAGCCAGAAGGGCCGTGATGAGGCGGCGGCCCCAACCTTGGCGCTGACGGGAAGGGTGGACATCGAGGGAGTGGAGCCACCAGTAATCTTGATGTTTTTGCAAGCCGCCGGCAGCGATGAGAAAGTCTTGGTCGTAGAGACAGAGAAAGAGGCCTTGCAGCTCGAGGAGAGATTGGCAGTAGCGTTCTTGATCGCCTTCTGGGTAGAACGCAGCATTGGCGGCGTGTAATTCCAGAAGTGCGGGGATGCACTCAGGCGAGAAGGGGCGGAGGGAAAAGAGACTCATTCCGTCGATTTTGCGGCTTCCGCGGCGGCGCGTTCATCAGCTTCGCGTTGATCCCGGATGGAGAGAGCGGCGAGGCGGTAGGCTTCGGCGAGAGTGGGGAAGTTCATGACGTTTTCGATGAAGACGTCAATTGGAAGCTTGGCGAGGATGGCCATCTGGGTGAGGTGAATGAGTTCCGTGGCGCCTTCGCCGATGATATGGGCGCCAAGGATTTCGCGTCCATCGGGGCCGGCGATCAGTTTGAGCAGGCCGTTTTCGATGTCGGAGATTTCTCCCCGTGCGACTTCACGGAAGTCGGTCTTGCCGATGTAGATCTTGCCGGCTTTGGCCAAGGCTTCCTGCTCGGTGAGGCCGATGGCGGAGATTTCCGGGATGGTGTAGATCCCCATCGGGACATTTTCAAACATGGAACCGGGGTGAATGCCAAGGGCGTGGCAGACGGCGCGGCGCCCTTGTTCCATGGAAGTCGAGGCGAGAGCGGGGAATCCGATGACGTCGCCGACCGCATAGATATGAGGGTGGAGGGTCTGATAGTCCTTGTTGACGACTAGAAGGGATCGTTTATCTAGTGTCAGGCCGGCATTCTGGGGTTGCAGGATTTCAACGTTGGAGACGCGGCCGAGGGCGACCAGAGCTTTCTGGCTGAGAATGATCTTGCCCGATTTGAGCTTGGTGACGACATGCGCGACGTCGTCCCATTCGACCTTATCGATTTGTTCATTGCCAAGGTAGGTGCCGCCGGATTCCTCAAAGGATTTGACGAAGCGGTCAGTAAGTTCTGGGTCGAGGAATTTCAAGGGGCGGTCGCCGGAGTCGACAAGAGTGACCTGGACGCCGAGGGAGGCGAAGATGGTGGCGTATTCGCAAGCGATGACTCCGGCGCCGAAGACGACGAGGGAGCTGGGCAGGTAGATCATCGACAGGATGGAGTCGGAGTCGAGAATGTGTTCATGATCGACCGGGACGTTGTCAGGGCTGCGGGGGCGGGAGCCGGTGGCGATGATGATGAACTTGCCCTTGAGGACCTGCTTGTTGCCTTTGATGTCAGTGATTTCCACATGATAGGGATCGACGATGCGGCCTTTGCCGCGGAAATAGGAGACGCCGTGGATGTGTTTGGCGATGGCTTTGACATGGGCGTGGCGGACCGCGTCTTTCCGGGACATCAAGGATTCAACCTGGACGTTTTCCTTGAAGGCGAAGTCAAAGCCGGTGGCGTGTTTGGTGAAGCGGGCGAGGTTGCTGGCGGTTTCGCGGAGAGTTTTGGAGGGGATGGTGCCGTGATGGAGGCAGTGGCCGCCGATGTCGCGCTCTTTTTCGATCAGGGCGACGCTCTTTCCGCAGCGCAGGGCCTGGGTGGCGGCTTCCTGGCCGCCGGGACCTGAGCCGACGATGATGAAGTCGAATTGCAGGGCGTCGCTCATGCTTCACCTCGCTGCGGCAATGAGTTGCTGGATGGTCTCGCAGCGGGCGAACAGCTCCTCGAGATCTTCGGGATAAAGATTGAGCGCCTCGGTGACGGGATGAGCGACAATGCTTTCCTTGGTCACCTGAGGATCGGAGAGCAGGAAGGATGCGTATTGACGTGCGAGACAGATAGTCTGGACTTCGTCCTCGAAGGCCTTGGCACTGGTGAAGTCGTCGCCACAGCGGATGGTTTCGGCGACTTGTTGCGGCAGCTTCCATTCTTCGGCGATGCGTAGCGAGATCGGGATGTGAGTGCGGTCGAGAGCGGCGATCACTTCTTCCAGGGAGAGAGTGAGCTTGAGATCTTTCAAGACGGCTGCGAGGATTTTCAGGACGACGGGCTTGCCGATGCCGCAGAGGAGGCCGCAGACGTAGGCGGACTCGACGTTTTTGCGGCGAAGCCGGGCGATCTCGCGGGAGAAGGCGGAGCTGGCGACCGAGGCTTCCCACAGGGCTTTGATGGTGGCCTCTTGGCCGGGGACGCGGTAGACCGAGTTTTGAACTGAGGCGGCGAGGGAGATTTCGCGGATCAGCTTCATGCCGAGGCGGGACACCGCCTGCTGCAGGGAGACGATGCGGACATTGCCGCCGTACATGGACGAGTTGGCGATTTTCAGGACATTGGTGGCGAGGGCCTGGTCGCGGTGGATGAGCGCCGAGAGGTGTGAGGCGTCGGCATTGGGGTCCGAGGTCATGCTCATCACCTTTCCTGCGACTTCTGGCAGGAGAGGCAGCTCGATTTTCTGGGTGGCGAGGCGTTTTTCCAACTCGGCGAGGATCTTGTCGAGACTCATGGGATTCTCCGCGGCTAAACTAGGGGGCGTCGATACCGTTGGGTGTTCGCTCCTGGGAGGGCGATTACGCAGCCGCCGCGCCACAATCCCGGGGTGTCGGCTCAGCGGGTGAAAAAGTAGGGAGTGGTGTCATCTAGGACGTCGACGACTTCGGTCAGCTCCAGGGATTGGGAATCGCGACCGCAGAGGCGGCCGCGGAGGACGATGCTGTATTTGGCTTTCTTTAATTTCTCGACGCCGGCGAGCCCGCCCTTGAACATATCTACGGGCCTGGTGGTCTTGAGGAAATTGTTCAAGGTGAGGGTGACTTCCTGGTCATTGACTTCGATGCTGGTGAGAGTGCCGCGGACCTGCACCATGTTGCCGAGCATTTGTTTCTGCTGAAGCTTGAGGAAGTCCTTGCGCATCTCATCGAGGGTGCTGGCGTTGTAAATGAATTCCGCGACATCTTCCCGGCCGCAGCCCTTGCTGTCGGTGAGGAGGATGGTCTTCCCTTCGATTTTGTATTTGATGCGGGATGTGTAGTCCCAGTATTTGATCACTTCGGCGGCATTGCTGAAATTGTTGTAGTAGATGTCGCGGTTGAGTGCGTGGGCTTTGGAGCCGGCGTAGCGGGTGGTGTTGCCGAGGGTGGATTCGGTGAAGGGGAGGCCGATCTGTTTCAGCCGCGGATCGAGCTTGATGCTGATGCCTAGGGGGGCGGCGGAGCGGTTGATCAAGTTGAGGGTCTCGTAGGGGAACTGCCCTTTCAGGGTTCCGGCGGGGAGGCGTACGCTTTCGAGCAGACCGAGGGCGTCTTCCTGCCATTTGGAATCCTGTTCGACTTTGGCGAGGTCGGGAGTCTCCTCGACTTCCGGCTTGGCGACCGTTTCGTCAGGCGTGATGGTGTCGGGTTCCGGGGGGAGTTGAAAGGGGAATTTGGCGAGAGTTTCAGGAGGGATTGACCCTGGCCTGGATAATGAGGCAACAGTGTAAAGGAAGGCTTTATCTTCCTTCTTTTCATCGGACAGGGATTCTGCGGTCTTTCTCAGGCATTCGGCGAGGAGTGCTCCATCATCTTCCAAGGACAGTCCTGTCTCTGGCGATTCGCCTTTGGCTATCTGCTCGAGTTGTCTTTTGATGTCGAGGTTGGAGGGGGCGCGAAGGGCCGCGAGCTGCATCAGCTGCAAGGCAGCGGGATCTTTTGGTTTCGCCTCCAGCCTTTGGCTGGCCAAGATGTACAGGCCGCGATTTACCTGTTCCCAGGTCAAGGGGGCGGGCTTGGGATCATCATCGGCATGCAGGATGAGGCTGAGATTCAGGAGAAGTGCGCAGGCAGCCTTGTTCATAATCCGCGGGCCTTGAGGGTGTCATCTTTGAGTGAGAGGAAAGCGGGACGCGAGGCGGGGCGGAGGAATGGCGCGAGGCGATCTGCCAGATCGGGCGAGTGGATCATCAATGCGACGATGGCGCCAGGCCGGTCCTGGTCCAGCCATTTGCCTTGGATGGCCAGTTCGGCGAGGCGGCGGAAGTCGGAGCTGCTCAAGCGCTGTTCAAATTTGACCTTGCCGAAGGGCTCGGTCTTTTTGAGGACTAGTCGGCCGCTTTCGTTGATACGTGGTTCGGCGTCTTTCCACTCGGCCGGGGCGAGAGCCTTGCCGATTTCCGGGAGATGGCTGCGGAAGGAGGAGTTCATGTCTGTGAAACCGAGGTTGAGAGTTGCCAGGAGGAGTTCGTATTTGGCCTTTTCAGGACCCGGATTTTTTTCCATCGCTTGCTGGAGGTGTTCGTAGAACGCTGGCGCGAGGCGGGTCCAGGATTCCGGATCTTTCGCCAGGGGAGCCAAGGCTTGCAGGTAGGCTTCGGGCGAAGGGAGGGCCGCTGTCGTGGCCGGGTTGACCGGGGCTTTGACCGGGGCCTTGACCGGCGGGTTGACCGGGGCCTTGAGGTTTGCCGGCTGCGGAGTTTTAGATGGCGCATGAGTCTCCGGCCCGCTAACGACCGGGTCGGAAGGGCTTGCGGGTTTGGCGAGCACTTTCCAGGCGATCAGGACGGAAACGGCGAGGCCAGCCAAAATCAGAGCCGGGATGAGAATGGAAGTCTTCTTGGCTTTTTCATGTTCGAGGGAGTGATGGGGCTGGGTGTAATGGACGCCGCCTTTGATCTGGATGCCGGCGGGCTTGCGCTTGCGGGCCTCGGTGGGATCGGCGATCAGTTCGTCCATCCTGGATTTGACTTCCTTCCAGGTCTGGGGCCGGTCCTCGGGCTTTTTCTCCAACAGGTGGTCGACGAAGCGGGAGATCGGGGCCGGGCAGCCCGGAACGATATCGACCAGGTGGCGGTGCGGACTGTGCTGCTGCATCGTCATCACCTGCTGATAGTCGTCCGCTTCGAAGGGCGGATGCCCGGCGATCATGTGGTAGAGCGTGGCGCCGAAGGAGTAGATGTCGGCTCGGGGATCGCCGACCTCCCACTTGTTCTGGATCATCTCAGGCGAGGCGTACAGCGGAGTCAGCATGATGCCGTCCGATTCGCCGTCGATCTCGCCGCCCATCCGGGCCAGGCCGAGGTCGGCGAGCTTGGCCTTGCCGTTGCGGGTGAGGAGGATGTTGGCGGGCTTCAGGTCGCCATGGGTGAGGCGGCGTGCCTGCGAGCCGTAGTCAAGGCCGTCGGCGACGCCGACCAGCAGCTTTAGCGATTCCACCGCGTCGATGCGCTGCTCCTGCTTGATCTTGGCGGCGATGTCGCCGCCGTCGACCAGCTCCATGGCGAAGTAGAAGAGTCCGTCGTCGCTCTTGCCGACGTCGAAGGCCTGGACGATGTTCTGATGGGTGAAGGCGGCGGCGGCCTGGGCCTCGCGGAAGAAGGCCCGGAGGAAGTCGTCGTCGCGGGCGATGGCAGGTGGCAGGATCTTCAAGGCGACCTCGCGGCGGAGGTTGACCTGCAGGGCCTTGTAGACCACGCCCATGTTGCCGCGCCCGAGAGGACCCTCGATCTGGAAGGCGCCGACTTCGCGGCCCGGAGGAAGTGTGATGTCGTCGCTGTTCGTCATCTGGATCCCGATAGAATGAGGTGGCTGGACTGCGAACGCGTGAAGTTCTTAGTTATTTTCCGCCATCCGCTCTTGAAAGTCAACCCATGCGGCGCTTTTCTCTCGAAGAATTCATCCCCGAGGACACGCCATGTCGACTTTCCTGCTGCAAAATACTCGCGTCTCGGTCTTTTCTCCGGCCGGGCGACCCGAGGAAGAGTCACTGAGTCAGGGCCTGGTCGCGGCTGAGCGGCTGGGTCTGCAAGTCGAGATTCACCCGGCTTCCGGTATGCTGCGCGAGATGGCGGGTGACGATGCCGGGCGCCTGGCTTCTTTCCTGGCGGCATGGGACAGCGGTGCCGATTGGGTCCTGGCGGGCCGCGGCGGCTACGGCTGCCTACGCCTGCTCGAATCAATGCCCTGGCAGCGCCTCGCCGCCGGCCCCCAGCCCTGCCTCGTCGGCTACAGCGACCTCAGCGTCTTGCAACTCGCCTTCCTCAAGCACGGGATCCGCGCCGGCGTCTCCGGACCGATGCTGGCGATCGACTTCGCCCGTGGCCTCGACGAGTACAGCCGCGGCACCTTCGTCCTCGCCCTCGACCCCGCACCAGCCCCTATCCCTCTCGGCGACGCCGTCCGCCACCTCCAGACCGGCGCGGCCGAAGGGCCCTTGGTGCCGGTGACCCTGTCCTGCCTGATGATGCTTGTCGGCACGCCCTTCATGCCGGATCTGAGTGGCTGCATCCTGGTGCTGGAGGACATCGGCGAACCGCATCGCAAAATCGACGGCATGCTGACCCGCCTGCGCCTTGCCGGAGAGCTGCAGAAACTCGCCGGTCTGGCCTTCGGCGACTTCGCCGGCTGCGACCTGCCGGAGCTGCTGCCGGAGATCTTTGCCGAAGCCGCGGAATGCGTCAAGGGTCCGGTGATTTCCGGTCTGCCCTTCGGCCATTGCCGTCCGCGGCTGAGTTTGGCGGTGGGACGCAGGGCGAGACTGGAGGCCGGGGCGGAGCTCAGGATGAGCTATCTCGAGTAGCGAAGCCCCCAAGGAGGCTCGTCGTCGCGCTCGGATCGGAGGAGGCGCTGACTTCATTCCGAGGCTGGGGCATCCGCGGATCTGTCCGTTCCGCGGCCATTCCTTCTGCCGCTACGTCAACATCTACCGGCAGACAAGCGGCAGGGAGCCATAGAGGTAATGCAAAAGGTGGCAACACATTCACGCCCGCTTTGTGCGGCAGGTCAGGAAGTCTGAATCTAGGTTCAAGCTGCTTTTCAGGGAGGAGGGGATTGGGGAGTCAAAGCAGGGCCCGGGCGTTGGCTTCCCTTGGAGCTTCCGACCTGTGGGATCTAGGCATCTTTTCGAGAGAAGCTCTTTTTCAGGCAGGATTTCAGGGCGGGCAAATCCGGCTTGGCGTGATTCCCCTGCCATTTGGCGCGATTCCCAACGACCTCACGGGCTTTATCCTTGCATTGCTGTTAGGGACGGCATCGCCGTTTCAATCGCAAGGAGCCCAAGATGAAACATCTCTCACGTCAACGTCGCTTCACCCTGCTGGAACTTTTGGCGGTGATCGTCATCATCGCCATTCTGGTGAGCCTGCTATTCGGCGCCTTTGCCCAGGTCCGTGAAAAAGCCAAGCTGGTGCAATGCGTCAGCAACAACAAGCAGATCGGCGTCGCGGCGACTCAATATGCCCAGGCCAACCGGGGGCAGCTGCCGCGCATCTGGAACAGCGGTACGAGCGAATGGCCGGAAGTGGTGCATTCCCGGATCAAGCTCAATGGCCGCAACTACATGGGCGCCGGCTTGCTACAGGAGCTCGGCCTGCTTGATCCGAAGGTCTTGTTCTGTCCCTCCGCCCCCTACTACAGTTTTGACAACCCCCGCTATGGCTGGATCAAGGCGGGCACCGGCACGGTGATCACCTCTTACACCTTCAACTCCAGCTACGGCCGGGCGAGCTCCTCGCCGGGACGCAACCTCAGGATTCCCGATCCGCCGAGCACCCCCCTGAACGCCGACATGATCCATCGCGACGACCGTCCCTATTCGGCGATCAATCACCCCAACGGCTTCGTCGTCTTGCGCCTGGAAGGCAGCGCCTCGCTGGTCAAATCCGACCCAGAAGCAGTCCATGCCGCGACCGCCAACTTGAGCGGCAACCAGGGCTACCAGTGGGCGAAGTTCTACAACTCCTTCTGGAACGCGAGTGCCTTCCAATGAAACTGCTCCTCCTCGCCGTCGCGATGACTTCCTTGATCGCCGCCCTGAAGCGGCGGCGGGAGAAGTCGAGCACCTTCAACCTCGTCTGGGTCCTTGCCAGCATGCTGGCATCGGCCTCCCTGGCCCTGAGCTGGTCCTTCGCCTGCTCCGACAAGGGAAACTTCGACGACCTGGTGGAGCGCCGCCTGTCCGGACGCAGCGAGTCGGTGGCGAACTCCTTCTCCCCCTCGCTGAAGGCTTGGAAAGGGCCGGTGGTCGTCCTTTTCGCCGCGGAGGAGGCAGAGCGCTGGCGCAGTCTCCGCCTCGCGCCCTTCAAAGCGCAGCTTTCCGGGACGGTCTCGATCGAGAACATCCCCCAGAATCCCCGCAGCGGCCGCTACAAATGGAAGGAGCTGGCGGAGGTGATCGCCCGCCATCCCGCCGACACTCTTTTCATCTCCTTCTGCGGCTTGCCGGTTTGCGGCCAAAACGAAGAGGATGAGTTCTGGGCTGGCGCCCCCGAACAGCGCTTCCTCGTCGTCGATGATGTCGACACGGAGATCCATCCCGCCGCCTTCGAAAGCCGGGCCCTCCTCGGCTGGTGCATAGAGAGAAATCAACGGCCCTTCCTGATCACGGCGGAAAACCAGCAGCAGATCCGCCAGGAGCTTCCCGGCTGCTTTCTGCCACCCCTGGGATCAGATGATGATCAACTCGCCAGCAGGGGCGATTAAACACAAAAACCGCTGTTGATAAGGTTGAGACGCAACAGCAAAAATTGTCGACATCGGGAAATGACGCGGCAGACGCGGCAGTCATCAGGCTCGAATTCTTGCCAGCATCAATTTCTTTCTACCCGGCCGTTCCAGCCCAGACGTTTATTCAATCAGGTATTTATCATGACTGCGTCCGCTCTATGGCCTTCCCTCAAACAAATAGCGTCTCGGCAGCTCAGCGGATTTCAGGCTGCATTCTGGTTTTTCTTGCCCGGAACTTGCGAACCCGGCAGGGAACCGAAAAAAATCTCCGCTTTGCCTCGGCGGCTCCGCAACTTTTCTGATCCGCTTCGCTTTTCTTGATGAAATCCCTCAAACTCGAACCCTCAGGAGCCCTCCCATGAATCGCTTGATGATTCTCCTGCTCGCTTTCGCCCTCGCTCTTCCTGGTGCTGAAAGCTCGGAGAAGAAACCTAACGTCATCGTCATCCTCGCCGACGACCTCGGCTACGGCGATGTCGGTGCCTTCGGCTGCAAGGACATCCCCACCCCCGCGATCGATTCGCTCGCCAAGGAGGGCATGGCCTTCCGCCAGAACTACGCCTACTGCGTCTGCTCGCCGACCCGCGCCGCCCTCGCCACCGGGCGCTACGCCGAGCGCAGCGGCATCAACACCGTCCTCATGGGCCACAGCTTCCCGGCCTTCGGCAAGGCCCACACCCTCGCCGAATCCCTCAAGGACGCCGGCTACCACACTGGCCTGGTCGGCAAGTGGCACCTCGGCTACAACGGCGATGTCCTGCCCACCCGCATGGGATTCGACGAGTTCTTCGGGCACCTCGGCGGCAAGATCGACTACTACAAGCACACCGACGAGACCCAGAAGGGCAAACACGACCTCTGGGAGGGAGAGAAGGAAGTCTTCAAGGAGGGCTATTCCACCGATCTCTTCGCCGAGCGCGCCCTCAAGTTCATCGACGACAACGCCAAGCGTCCCTTCTTCCTCCAGGTCGCCTTCAACGCCCCGCACTACTCGGTCCACAAAGGCGACTTCCAAGCGCCCGAAGCCTGGCTGAAGAAGTTCGAGAAGCTCGGTCTCGGCAAAGGCAAACGCGGCTCCTACGCCGCCATGGTCGCCTGCATGGACGCCGGCATCGGCCAGATCCTCAAGAAGCTGGAAGAGCATAAGCTCGACAAGAACACCATCGTCATCTTCGCCAGCGACAACGGCGGCGAGGCCTGCGCCTCCAACGGTCCGCTCTCCGGCGGCAAGCATTCCGAGAAGGAAGGCGGCATCCGCGTTCCTCTCATCGTCCGCTGGCCGGCCCGCGTCAAGAGAGGCGGCGAATGCGAAGACCCGACCCACGTCTTCGACATCATGCCCACCCTTCTCGAGGTCGCCAAGGCCAAGGCCGACGCTGCCCAGCCTCTTGACGGCCGCAGCCTCCTTCCCCTGCTCGACGGCAAGGTGAAATCCCTGCCCGAACGCGCCCTCTGCTTCCCCAAGGCCACCATCCGCATCGGTCCGTGGAAGCTGGACGACGGCAAGCTCTACAACCTGGAGAAGGATCTCGCCGAGAAGAACGACCTCGCGTCGCAGGAGCCCGAGATCTTCGCCAAGCTCGAAGCCGAGTTGAAGAAATGGCAGGAGTCCGTCGGCCGCGGCGGCAAGAACAAGGAAGGCAAGAAGAAAGGCAAGGGCAAGGACGGCAAGGCCGAAGGCGCGCAAAATCCAGGAGCCGCCTGATGAAACGCCTCTTCATCCTCGCGCTCTGCGCCTTCACCGGTCTCGTCGGCCAAGCCGAACCCGCCAAGGAGGAGACCACCCTGGTCTTCATCTGCGCCGGCCAGTCGAACATGGACGGCCGGGCTCCGGCCGCCGCGCTCAAGGGCCCCCTTGCGGCCTTCGCCAAACCGCAGGCGGATGTGCTCATCCGCTTCTCCTCCGGCGGACTCAAGCGCACCCTGCGCGAGGACAAGGAGCTTAAGCCGCTGGCTCCGGGCTGCAGCGACAACGACAAGAAGTTCGGCCCCGAGCTCGGCTTCGGCCGGAGGATCGCCGAGAAGTTCAAGGGCCGCAAGATCGTCCTGGTCAAGGTCGCGGAGGGCGGCACCAATCTCCACACCCAGTGGAATTCCAAGACCCAAAATGGCCTCTACTCGCGTCTGCTGACCAATGTCCGCGACACCGAGGCGCAGATCGCCAAAAGCGGTGCCAAATCCGAACTCGCCGGCATGATCTGGATGCAGGGTGAGTCGGACTCCGGCAAGACCGAGGGCGCCTATGAGAAGAACCTTGCCGACTTCATCGCTTCGGTCCGCAAGGACCTGAAGTCGGAAAAGCTGCCCTTCGTCATCGGAGAAGTCTGTTCGGCCAATCCCGAGTACTCCGTCATCCGCGCCGCGCAGAAGGCGGTCGCCGCCAAGGTGCCTGTCTGCGCCCTGGCCTCCAGCGAAGGCCTCAAGACCATCGACAAGCACGTCCATTTCGATGCCGCCGGCCAGATCGAGCTCGGCAAGCGCTTCGCCGAGGAAATCAGCAAGCTCAGAAACGAGAAGAGATAAACCAGGAGCCTCCATGCTAGCCACCGCCTTGCTCAGCCTCTTCACTCTCGTCGCCGAGCCGCCTCCCGCGACGCCAGTGCCGCAGCCGCGTCCGCCCAACATCGTCTTCATCCTTTCCGACGACGCCGGCTATGCCGACTTCGGCTTCCAGGACGTCCTCTCCGAGGAAGTGAAAAAGCAAAGCCTCACGCCGGCCCTGGACAAGCTCGCTTCGCAGGGCGCCGTCTTCACCCAGGCCTATGTTTCCGGAGTGGTCTGCTCGCCCTCGCGCGCCGGCCTCCTCACCGGCCGCTATCAGCAGCGTTTCGGCCACGACAACAACATGCGCCCCGGCGGCGGCCTGCCGGTGACGGAAACCCTGATGCCGCAGCACCTGGCGAAATCCGGCTACGCCACCGAATGCCTGGGGAAATGGCACCTCGGCGAAGAGCCGCAGTTCCATCCCAAGGCCCGCGGTTTCGGCCATTTCTTCGGCCTCCTCAGCGGTTCCCGCAGCTACCTGCCGGAAAGCAAGATCGGCGACAGCCGCGTCTTCCTCGATGACTACAAACCGTGCATCGAGGAGGGCTATGTCACCGACCGCATCGGCCAGGCAGCTTGCGCCAGCATCCGCAAACACGCCAAGGCCGGCCAGCCCTTCTTCCAGTACATCGCCTTCACCGCTCCCCACGCCCCCAACCAGCCGCGACCCGAGGATAAAGCTTGGCTCCAACAACGCGGCCTCAAAGGCGGCCGCGGCAACTACTTCGGCCTGCTCAAGGCCCTGGATGAAAATGTCGCCGCCATCATCAAGACCCTGGAGGAGGAAGGCGCCGCCGACAATACCCTGATCGTTTTCAGCAATGACAACGGCGGCCAGACCGCCACCGGCGCCAACAACGGCATCCTCCGCGGCCACAAGGGCGAGATGTGGGAAGGCGGCTCGCGCGTCCCCTTCGTCGTCACCTGGCCCGCCCGCATCAAGCCCGGCCAGCGCCTCGCCACGCCGGTGATCACCCTCGACCTGCTGCCCACCTTCCTCGCCGCCGCCGGCGCCAAGAGCGGGGATCTGCCCAAGAATCTCGACGGCATCGACCTGCTGCCGTTCCTCACCGGCAAGACGAGCAAGCTGCCCGAACGGCCCTTCTTCTGGCGCTTCGGCGGCAGCACCGCCAACACCGCCATGCGCCACGGCGACTTGAAGCTGGTGTGGAACCGCGGCGACAAGGACGCCCCCGCCCTCTTCGACCTCAAGGCCGACCCCGGCGAGAAGACGGATCTCTCCAAGCAGCGCCCCGACGATCTCGCCCGCCTCATGTCCGAGCTCAAGGCCTGGGAGGTGCAGATGATCGAGCCGCTGTGGGGCCCCGGCAGCAAGGGCCAGCCGGTCAAGGACAAGTCGCCCAAACACGGCGGCGACGAGGATCACGGCGACAACTGAACGTCGTCCTTAGTCCCTATCCTGCCGCAGTACTGCAAGGAAAAACCAGAAAACCCAGGCTGGAACGACCCTGTTTGCGGTTGCCCAGTTGTGTCCCAGTTAGATCACGGACCTAGTCCGCGATAGGCAACTCATCCAGTTCCGAAAAGGCCCATCCGATGAACCCGTCACGTCGCCAGCATCCAAAAAAATCCGCACCATCCATCTCCACCCGGCACTGGCTCCTGCTCCTTTGCCTGATCGCCATCTGCGGCGTCCTGCTATTCCTGCTCCTCGCGGACAAAGGCTCCGGCAGTCAAAACGCAACGACTGACCTCGCCCAGGAGCCAAGCCTCCCGACTCCCGCAGCTTCTCCCCAGGCTGCGATAAAAGCCTCCCCCAAAGAGCCTCCCCTTCAGGCCCCATCGCCGGTTTTCGACCTCGCTTCCTGGCAGAAAAGCTTCGGACGTCGCTGGGACTTGAAGGATTGGAAGAAGGACAATCCCTCGACTTACGCAAGCTGGTTCGGAAAGGGAGATGACGCGGTCGCCGAGAAATGGTTCGTCAATCTCGGGCCTCTCGGCCTGAGCACCCGCATGCATGACCGCAGCTGGCAGGGCTTCCCCGGCTTCGGCTCCCGCTTCCCCCGGGCACTTTGCGACGGCGACAGCCTGATCTACAACTGCTACCAGGTCGAAGCCGTGAAGGCATCGTCGCCGGCGAGCGGCATGCTGCAGAAAGGCGACCTCATCCTCGGCTTCGACGGCCAGTTCCTCGAATGCGCCCACGACACCTACGTCGGAGAAGACTATCCCACCCGCGATGTCCGCGGACTCGACATCCACGCCGGCCTCCTCCTCGACGCCGCCGAAGGTCGCGGCTCGACCACCGCGATGATCCTGCGTCTGCCTCCCCATCCCTCCCCCGCCCTCCTCGACGCCTGCAAGGGCTGCCGCAGCTTCAGCACCCTGAAGATGACGGCCGGCCGGGACCTCCCCCTCCCGCCCGGGACGGACCAGCTTATGCTCGGCAAGGGGAAGGCCGAGGACTATCTCCTGGTGAGCCCGACGGGCGCGACGCATCAGCTCGGCGGATTCGTCGGCAAGACGCGCATCGCCGGCGGAGCTTGTGAAGTCCCGCCCGGCGAATGGTCCTTGAAATGCTCCGGCTCGAAACCGGTTTCCGAAGTGCAAGTCTCGATCCGCCCTGCTCTACCCGCCGTCCTCAAGCCCTACTACCGCGAAGTGACCATCCCGCTGCCTTGCATCGGCAGCTTCGGCCAGCCCGCCGATCTTCATGGCGCCAAGATGAAGAACATGGCACAAGTGATGGCCGCCCGCCTCGCCGTGCAGCAGTCGCCCGACGGCTGCTGGCAGGCCTCGAGCTACGCCGGCAACGTCTTCCCGACCAGCATCGCCGGCCTCGCTCTGCTCTCCGCCGGAGATCCCCTCTACGACGCCCAGATCCGCAAGGCCGCCTACTTCTGCGCCTACGGCACCCCCGCTCCCGGCTGGTCCTATGCCCAGGGCTGCCGCCTCCTCTTCCTCGCCGAATACTACCTGCGCAGCCGCGACCCCGGCATCCTCCTCGGCCTGAAGACGGTCGCCGCCGAAACCCGCCGCTACGTCCTCGCCGACTTCACCTCGGGCCACGGACTCGGCGGCGTCGGCTACGGCGGCAGCGGCTACATCGGCGGCGGCGGCATGATCGCCCTCGGCTTCGCCGCCGCCAGCCTCACCCCCGCCCTCGATGCCGCCGACAAGTCCCTGCTCGACGCCATGCTGATGCGCATCCAGGAGCTCGCTCCCGCCGGCAAGGTCCCCTACGGCCGCGGCGGCAGCAACGAATCCACCGAAGACGATGGCCACGCGGCCTCCTGCGCCACCGGCCCCTACTTCCTCGCCTCCCTGATCCGCGGCGGATCAGCCAACTTCGTCAAGGCAGCGCGCCATCGCTACAGCCAAGGCCATTACGGCGACGTCGACGCCGGCCACGCCAGCATGACCCTGCACTTCACCATGGGCATGCTCGCCGTCGCCGCCTGCGGCGAGGACTGCTACCGCCGCGCCGTCTCCACCAAGGCCTGGTACCTCACCCTGATGCGCGACGCCGACGGCTCCGCCAACTCGAACAATTACCGCATCGAATTCCACGGCGGCGATGGCGTCCTCGGCTCCCCCTACTGGCGCACCGCCGGCATGATCCTCTGCCTCAACGCCCTCAAGCACAACCTGGCGATCACCGGCATGCCGGAAGCCCGCCGCCAGTCGCCGCAGGACGGCCCACAGCTCTTCCATCAGGATGCCGCGCTGCGCCGCGTCCTGCTCGGCAACTGGGACCTGGTCGAGGTCACCCTCGGCAGCGCCGCAGGCCCGGCATTCCGCCAGGCCAGGAAGGATCTGGCAGCCATCAGTCCGGAGCGTGACTTCTCGAGGAAGTTCCACGCCTTCATCAGCACCGGATCCGGCCACGCCGCCCTCGCCGAGATCCTCCGTCAGCCGCAGGTCTCGCAAGAGGTCGCTCAAGGCCAGCTCGCTGAGCTGATGCTCGGCCTCGCCATCGAGGCCGATTGCCTGCCCGATGTCGAACCCGACGAGGAGGAAGAAGGCGCCGGCGGCAAGCAGGTCGCGGCGGCGGACTCCAAGGCCCAGGCGAAAGCCCGCAAGAAACAGCACAAGGAGCTCAAGAAGCAGCTGGAAGCCGGGGCCGTCGTCGATCTCGAATATGTACTCCATCTGGGCATCGGCGGCTTCCGCTCCATCAGCTCCCGCTTCGCGGAGGCCAGCCCGCTTCCTCTGGAGGATTTCAAGGCCGGCATCCGCTGCGGCGGCGCCTGCCCGATCAAGGAGAGCCTGATCTGGCAGCCCCGCTACCAGCCAGCTTCCAGGAAGGAGGACGGCGGCTACGGCGAATTCTCACGCAGCTTCCCGATGCGCAGCGACGGCATTCCCGTGTTCGAGATCGACATCTCCTACCGAGCTCTTGGTCTGCCCATCTCCTACCGCGCCAAGCTCACCGGTCCCAGCCCCATCGCCCGCGGCCACAACCCCGCCCTCGTCCGCGTTCCCGTCAAGGCTCAGGTGCTGGAGGACTACGCAGGCCAGTACACCCTGCTCCTGCGCCTCGCCAACGGCAATCTTCTCCCGTGCGAAAACCATGCCAAGGTGCAGCCGCCCGACTTCCTCCCCGCCGGCAACAGCGTCACCGCCTGGATCTCCCCCGAGACGCTCTGGGGCCACGACCTGCGCCAGGTCGCCATGGGCAGCTTCGCCTCGCCACGAGAGCTTCCCTGCCAGACGAGCGGCGGTGCTTGCGTCCTCGGCGACCACAAGCTGGAGAGCTCCGTGAAAGTGGGCCCGGGCGAGTCCACGGTGGAACTCGTCCTCGGCCAGCCGGGCGAAACGGGACTCGTCTGGGTGGCTTGGAAGGACAAGGATGTGAAGCGCGCCTTCCAGGTGGAACTCAAGCTGGCCGATGGGACTTGGCAGCGGAGCGCCTGCAGCGAGCGCCCGGGCCTGATCTCTCTCCCGCACCACAAATGCACTGCGATGCGCCTCGTCTTCGCCCCGGGCAAGGCGCTCGATCTCGCCGAATGCCGCCTCTACTCGCCGCCCAGGATCGAAGTCCAACGCCGGCTCCAACCTTAAACCCTGCCTGAGGCCCAGATGAAATCCCTCCTCATCTCCTGCCTGATATCGCTTTCCATGTGCCCCTTCGCCCTCGCCGGAACCGAGTCGGAATCTGCCGCCAGCGTCCAGGCCGCCTCCAAGCCCGGCGCGAAATGGCGGCCGCAGCCCACCCGCGTCCTCGCCCATCTGCCGCCGCTTCCCGAGAATCCGCCCCTCGGCCGCTTCGGCGGTCTCGCCGGCGACAAGCTCCAGGCGACTGGATTCTTCCGCACCGCGAAAATCAAGGACCGCTGGTGGCTGGTCGATCCCGAAGGCGGCCGCTTCTACAACATCGGCATCGCCACCGTCCATCCCTACGTCTCCGAAGCCACCCAGCCGATCTTCGACCGCAAATTCGGCAGCAGCGAAGCCTGGGCCGTCGCCGCCAGCAGCCAGCTCCGCGAGCTCGGCTTCAACGGCCTCGGCGCCTGGTCCTCCCTCAAGCCGCTCAATGGCGTCAAATCCCGCGTCCCCTACACCAAGCTGCTCGGCTTCATGATCGACTACGCCAAGTCGCGCGGCGCCCAGTACACCCGGCCCGGCATGGAGCTGACCCTCCAGGACTGCTTCTTCGTCTTCGACCCCGGCTTCGAAAAGTTTTGCGAGGAGCGCGCCAAGACCCTGGCCGAGCTCAAGGACGATCCCTGGCTGATCGGCTACTTCTCCGACAACGAACTGCCCTTCTTCCGCCTGCCCTACTTCCGCGACCTGCTCGACAAGTGCCTCGCCCTGCCTCCTGAAGATGCCACCGGCAAGGCGGCGCGTCAGTGGTTCAGCGCCCGCAAGCAGGCGGCGCCGCGCGACGAAGACCGGATGGCCTTCCTCGGCGCCGCCGCCGATCGCTATTACTCCGTCACCACCCGCGCCATCCGCAAATACGATCCGAACCACCTCTGCCTCGGTTCGCGCTTCTGGGCCACCGACCTCGACCGCCCCGAGCTGTGGACCGCCGCCGGCAAGTATCTCGATGTCGTCTCGGTCAACTACTACCATGCCTGGACGCCGCAGCCCGAGCGCCTCGAGATGTGGCAGAAGAGCTCCGGCAAGCCCTTCCTGGTCAGCGAATTCTACGCCAAGGGAGAGGATTCCGGCCTGCCCAACACCCAGGGTGCCGGCTGGCTCGTCCGCACCCAGCGCGACCGCGGCCTCTTCTACCAGAACTTCACCCTCGGCCTCTTGGAATGCCCCGGCTGCGTCGGCTGGCACTGGTTCCGCTACATGGACAACGACCCAGCCAAGCCCGGCAGAAACCTCGCCGATCACGACTCCAACAAAGGCATCGTCAGCATCCGCTACGAGGCCTACGAGCCCCTGACCGAGATGATGCGCCAGATCAACCGCCGCGTTCACCCCCTCGCCGCCCGCTTCGACGAAGAGCGGCAGGCGCGGAAGCCCTGACAAAATCGATTCTCCCGGGAAGCTCGTGGGATTTTCGTGCAGCCCTGCTGGGAGTGCCGGAAATAACCGGCCCGCATCGGTCCTGCCGCATTCTGCCGGCGCGGGGTTCTTCCCCTCGGCCTCGCGGAGCAAGGGCCCCATCTCCTCCTCAGCCCGTTAGGTTTCGTCGCCTGCTCCGTATCATCGGTGTCTAGCCAGACAGCGAGACTCCACCAGGAGAGCCCCCATGACTTCCCAAGAGCCCCCCGCATTCTTCATCGTCGGCGCCTCCAGCGGCATCGGAGCGGAGCTGGCGCGGCAATGCGCCGCGAAAGGCTTCCGGCTCGTCCTTTCCGGCCGCGACCAGGAGCGCCTCGACGCCGTCGGCCGCGAAACCGGCGCCGCCACCCTGAGCCTGGAGGCGCGCGACAGCGCCGCCGTCGACGCCGCCTTCGACCAGGCCCTGGCCCGTCTCGGCCGCCTCGACGGCGTGGTCAACTGCGCCGGCTCGATCCTCCTCAAGCCCGCCCATGCCCTCAGCGACGCCGATTTCGCCGACACCCTCGCCCTCAACCTCGTCACCGCCTTCAACGTCCTGCGCGCCGCGGCGCGGGTGATGCTGCGACAGCCGGAGGGCGGCAGCATCGTCCTCTGCTCCTCGGCGGCGGCGCGGCGGGGCCTGATCCATCACGAGGCGATCGCCGCCGCCAAGGCCGGCGTCGAAGGCCTGGCCCTGGCCGCCGCCGCCAGCTACGCCCGCTCCAAGATCCGCGTCAACTGCGTCGCCCCCGGCCTGACCCGCACGCCCCTCGCCCGCAAGCTCACCGAACTGCCGGCGGCCGAACGCGCCTCGGCCGCACTCCACCCCCTCGGACGCATCGGCGAGGCCGGGGAAGTCGCCGCCGCCATCGCCTGGCTGCTCGATCCCGGCCAGGCCTGGATCACCGGCCAGGTCCTCGGAGTCGACGGCGGTCTCGCCAGCATCCAGGCCAGACCGTGAACGCCCCGCCCGCCGACGGCGCGCCCGCGGCCCAGGCCGGACGCATCCTCATCATCGGCGCCACCGGCTACATCGGCGGACGCCTTCTCCCCCTCCTCGCCGCTGCCGGCCGGCCCCTCCGCTGCCTCTGCCGCCAGCCGCAACGCCTCGCCGTCCGCGTCCCGCCGGCAGTGGAAGTGCTCGCCGGCGACGTCCTCGACGCCGCTTCGCTGGATGCCGCGATGGCCGGGGTCGACACCGTCTTCTACCTGGTCCACTCGATGGCCGCCGGCGGCGATTTCGAAAGTCTCGACCGCCGCGCCGCCGAGGCCACCGCCGCCGCCGCCGCCCGCGCCGGGGTGCGACGCATCGTCTATCTCGGCGGCCTCGGCAGCGACGGCGAATCCCTCTCGCCCCACCTCCGCAGCCGCCACGAGGTGGGCGCCCGGCTCGCCGCCTCCGGCGTCGGGGTCGTCGAGCTGCGGGCCTCGATCATCATCGGCTCGGGCAGCCTGTCCTTCGAGATGATCCGCGCCCTGGTGGAGAAGCTGCCCCTGATGATCACGCCGCGCTGGGTGCGGGTGCTGGCGCAGCCGATCGCCGTCGGCGACGTCCTCGCCTGCCTCCAGGCCGCGCTGAAGCTGCCCGCCGGGGAGCCCCACCTGATCCTCGAGATCGGCGGCTCCGAAGCCATCTCCTACGGCCAGCTGATGCTCGAATACGCCCGTCAACGCGGACTCCGCCGCTGGATGATCCCGGTGCCCTGGCTCAGCCCCCGCCTCTCCAGCCTCTGGCTCGGCCTCGTCACGCCGCTCTACGCCCGCATCGGACGCAAGCTGGTCGACAGCCTCCGCCACCCCACCGTGGTCACCCGGGACAGCACCCGCCTGCTGCTGCAGCATCCGCCGCTGACGGTGCGCGAGGCGATCGCCGTGGCCCTGCGCCACGAAGACGCCGACTTCGCCCGCACCCGCTGGTCGGACGCGCTGTCCTCATCCGGCCTGCCGCCGCCCCGCGGCGGCCGACGCTTCGGCAATCGCCTGATCGACAGCCGCAGCCGCCGCGTCGCCGCCAGTGCCGCCAGCACCTTCGCCTGCATCGAGGCGATCGGCGGCGACACCGGCTGGTACTACGCCGACGGCCTGTGGACCCTGCGCGGCTGGCTCGACCTCCTCTGCGGCGGCGTCGGCATGCGCCGCGGCCGTCGCGATCCCCGCAATCTCCATTCGGGCGTGCCGACGACGAAGCGGATGATGCGTTTCGGGTTGCCCATGTCATTTCATTTCCAGGGCGGCGCGATCGGCGGGTTTGATGAAGAGCAGCATCTTCTCGTTGAGCTGGCGCGGGCTTTCGCCGGCGAGGATGGCCATCACTCCGGCCTTCACCATTTCGCGGTAGTTGACTTCCTCGAGGGTGCGCTGCTGCAGCTTGCACTCGAAGGGGATGGCGATGAAGTTGGCCATCAGGGCGCCGTAGAAGGTGGTCAGCAGGGCGACCGCCATGCCGCCGCCGATCTTCGACGGGTCGTTGAGGTTGGCCAGCATCTTGACCAGGCCGATCAGGGTGCCGACCATGCCCAGCGAGGGGCCGAAATACCCTACGCGCTCCCACATCTTGTGATTGCCTTCCTGACGCTTTTCGAAGGTCTCGATCTCCTCGCTCAGGCTGTGCTCGACCGCTTCCGAAGCGGCGCCGTCGACCAGCATCCGGAAGCCCTTGGCCATGAAGGGATCCTTGATGTCGGCGATCTTCTCTTCGAGGGCGAGGACGCCGTCACGGCGGGCGAGGACGCCGAATTCCATGATCTTCTCGAAGGTCGCCTTCATGTCGGGCGGGGTGTTGATGAAGACCTTGCTGGTCACCTTCATGAAGCTGCCGACCTGGTCGCCGCGGAAGGACATGAACAGCGCTGCGGTGGTGCCGAAGAGGACGATGACGACCGCCTCGAAGTCCCAGAACATTTTCTTCAGGTTTTCTGGCTCAATGTGACCGTGGTTGTTACACATCGCCCAAAGGAAGGCGAGAGAACCGAAAATGAAACCGAGGGTGGCTCCTTTATCCATGGCGGGCTCCTTTGCTGGCGGGCTCCGAAGCCGGGTGGCAGGCGCGCCGGAAGAAGGCGATCGAGGCGGCGATCTCCTCGGGCCGTTCCTGGACCATCATGTTCGAGCCGGTGAGCAGCGAGACGATGGTGTCGGGACTGGTCTGGATGCGTTCGATCAGGTCGGGATTGAGCCAGACCGGCTCGCCACGGAGATCGGTGATCTTGATCATGTTGTGCTCCTTTTGCCGAAAAGTTTGAATTGGCTGAAGATCCTGGCGTAGATCGACCAGAGGCTGCGGCGAGGCTTCGTCATGCCCCAGGCCACCTGGCGGATTTCGTGCTGGCGCCCCGCCGTGGCGCTCTGGCGCTCCCAGCTTAGTTCGCCGATGCAGTAGCCGAGGCGCTTGGCCAGGGCTTGCGCCCAGGCGGGATTGTGCGGCGAATGCAGGCCCGAGACCATCGCCACCACCTCTTCGGGCGATTCGCGGACCAGCCAGCTCCGGCCGTCGCCGGTGAAGAGGCGAGTGTCGGGATGTGCGGTGATCCGCTCCAGGCGGTCGACGTAGATCTGCAGCGGCTCGCCGCGGAGGTTGTGGAGGATGAGGCGGCGGCGCTGGCGTTCGAGGCCGATCAGGCGGCTTTCGATGGCTTTATTCAGCATGGGCGATCTCCCGGGCTTTGCCGAAACGCCAGCTCTTGCCGATGATCAGGCGTGCGCTCTTGCGATAGGTGAGGTAGTTCCAGGTCCACTTCGAGATGATGCCGAGGCGGTTTGAGAAACCGACCAGGTAGTAGACGTGGATGAACATCCAGGCGAACCAGGCGATCAGTCCCGCGGATTTGAAGCCCCGGACCTGGCAGATCGCCCGGCTGCGGCCGATCGTCGCCATGCTGCCCTTGTCGACATAGGCGAAGGGCTCCGGCGCCAGTCCTTCGGCGCGCCGCCGGAGCTGCCGGGCCAGATAGCGGCCCTGCTGCATCGCCACCGGCGCGACGCCGGGCAGAGGCATCACCTGGCCGTCCTTGTCGACCCTGGCCGGGTCAGGACAGAATGCCATGTCGCCGAGGACATGGATCTCGGGATGCCCGGGGACGGCGAGGAACTCGTCGATTTTAACGCGTCCGGCACGATCGGTTGCGGCACCGTCGAGCCATTGTCCGAGCTTTGAGGCCTGGACTCCAGCGGCCCATAGCACGGTGCGGGCCGGCAGGCGCCGTCCGCCGATCTCCACGCCTTCCGCGTCGATGGCGCTGACCGGGCTGCCGGCGAGAGTCTCGACGCCGAGCTCGGCGAGCTGCCGCTGCGCCTGGGCTGCGAGGGATTCCTCGAACATCGGCAGGATGCGGGGGCCGGCCTCGACCAGGAGGATCTTCGCCTCGGCGGGATCGATGCGGCGGAAGTCCTGCTTCAGGGTGTGGCGGGCGAGTTCGCCGATGGCGCCGGCGAGTTCGACTCCGGTGGGGCCGCCGCCGACGACGACGAAGCTGAGATGGGCCTGGCGGCGGCGCGGATCCTCTTCGCGCTCCGCCTGCTCGAAGGCGAGCAGGATGCGGCGACGCATCTCGGTCGCCTGGCTCAGGGTTTTCAGCCCGGGAGCGAAATCCTCCCACTCGTCACGGCCGAAATAACTGTGGCGGGCGCCACAGGCGAGGACCAGCCGGTCATACTCCACCGGACCGGAATCGGTGCTGAGCCGTTTCGCCGCCGTGTCGACCCCTTTGACGGTGGCGAGCAGCACCCGGACATTGCGCGCCTTGCGGAAAATCTGGCGGATCGGGCGGGCGATGTCGGCCGGCGACAGGCCGCACGTCGCCACCTGGTAGAGCAGGGGCTGGAAGAGATGGTGGTTGCGGCGGTCGATCAAGGTGATGTCGAAGCGAGGGTCGTTGACCAGGCCCTTGGCGAGGTTCAGGCCGGCGAAGCCGGCGCCCACGATCACCAGGCGTTGCGGCGGAAAATCCTTGCCAGTCGCGTCCATAAGCATCCTCAATTGAAATTCCTTCAAGCTCATAAAAGCCTGCTGCCAGGGACTCTGCAAAAGTCGCAGGATTAAAATAAAATCATCGGACGGCAGGCCTTGGTTAAGGATTTTTCATCTTCTCTGACTTGGCCCAACTCGGCGGCACAGCGGGGAGAAATGCCGAAGATTAAAAATTTCTCAGATTGCCTGCGAAGAGCTCCGGCGGCGACGGCCTAGATTGAGCGGAGAAGCGGGAGAAGCGGGAATGCGTGTCTTAGTCGTCGAAGATCAGGAGAGTGTCGCCTCCTTCATCACCCGTGGCCTGAGCGAGGAGGGCTACCTCGTCGACAAGGCGATGACCGGCGAGACCGCACTCCGCCTCGCCAGCGAGACTGCCTTCGACCTGATCGTCATGGACGTGCTGATGCCCGGGCTCTCCGGCCTTGAAGTCACCCGCACCCTGCGCGGCCGCCGGATCCAGACGCCGATCCTGCTGCTGACGGCGATGTCGACGACCAACGACAAGGTGAGCGGCCTGGATGCCGGGGCCGACGACTACCTGACCAAGCCCTTCGCCTTCGACGAGCTCCTGGCCCGCATCCGGGCCCTGCTGCGCCGGCGCGAAGGCGAGATCGAGAAGGAGCTGGCCTGCCACGACCTGAAGCTCAATCTCCTCAGCCGCAAGGTCAGCCGGGGAGACAAGGCGATCGAGCTGACGGCGCGCGAATATGCCCTGCTGGAGTATCTCCTCTCGAACCAGGGGCGGGTGCTGACCCGCGCCGCGATCATGGAGAAGGTGTGGACGGCGCAGCAGCACATGGAGACCAATCTCGTCGACGTCTACATCCGCCATCTCCGGCGCAAGATCGACGAGGGTTTTGAGGACAAGCTGCTCGAGACCCGCCGCGGCTACGGCTATTCGATCCGGGCGCCGGGGAAATGACCTCTTTCCGCGACGACAGGATGATCGGCGCTTTCCGGCGCCGGCTCACCCGCATCCTGCTGGGGGCGATGGCGGCGCTGGGCACCTTCATCGTCCTCATTTTCACCATCATCAGCCTGCTGCGCGAGCGCCAGCAGGTCGAGGTCTTGCATCACAGCCTGGCCGCGGACTTCTTCGCCAAGGCGATGCCTGAAGGGCGCCTTGAGGAGGCCGGCGTCGAGCGCTTCACCACCGGCCTGGTCGAAGCTCACAACCACGAAGGCCAGCTCCTCGCCTACGCCGTTTACGACCGCGAGGGAGCCAGCCTGCGCCGCTTCGGCACCAGCGGCACCGGCGAGAAGTTCCTGCCGACGAAACTGGACGCGGCTCAGCCCCTGTGGCGCAGCGAATGGCTCAGCCTGCACCGCTTCCTCACCGTCAGCATCCATGCCAAGGGGGACTTCCGCATCCTGATCACCGCCGACGTCCGCAGCAGCCTGATGGACGAAGTCAGCAAGGCGCTCATCCTCGCCATCCCCTTCGCCCTCATCCTCGGCTTCATCGTCGCTCATTACCTGATCCGGCAGTTCACCGAACCTCTGCAGGCGATCGCCGCCACTGCCGCCGAGATCGCCGCGGGGAAGCTCAGCGCCCGGCTGCCCGAGGCGCCGCTCGCTAGTCTTGACGAGCTGCGGCTGGCCCTCAATCACGCCTTCGCCGAGATGGAGGGGAACTTCCAGACCATCGAGCGCTTCTCCGCCGATGCCGCCCACGAGCTGAAAACGCCGCTCACCGCCTTGCGAGGGCAGCTCGAACTCAGTCTCCGCCGCCAGCGGCAGCCGGAGGAATATGAAGACGCCCTCGCCAGCGCCCTCGATCAGGTGGTCGAGCTCAGCCGCATCGTCGAGACCCTGCTGCTCCTCTCCCGTCCCGGGCATGCCGATCCGGCCCAGGCCAGCAGCCTCTGCGATCTCCGCAAGCTGGTCGCCGCCGCGGTCGAACGCCTCGGCCCCTACGCCGAGGAGAGGGGAGTCGAACTGCGCAGCTCCGTCAGTCCTGAAGAAGTCCGAGGCGATGCGGCCCAGCTCGACCGCCTGATCGGCAATCTTCTTCACAACGCGATCAAGTTCAGCCCTCCCGGGGGACGGGTCCTGCTGCAGTCCGGGCGCGATGCTCGCCAGGGGGTCTGGCTCAGCGTCGAGGACCAGGGGCCGGGGATCGCCGCCGAGCACCAGGTCCGGATCTTTGACCGTTTCTACCAGGTCGATCCCTCGCGTCAGCAGGGATCCGGCCTCGGGCTGGCGCTGGTCAAGTGGATCGCCGAGCGCCATCGCATCGACATGCGCCTCGAATCCTCCCCTGGCCAAGGCAGCCGCTTCATCCTGCGCTTTCCTTGAGGACGCGGGCCGAGACAACTCAAGATCAGATGGCTAAGGCGCCTTCGGCTTGGCTTTCGCCTTGGCAGGATTGCGCATGTAGACCTCGGTGCTTTGCTCGGGGAGAGGCTTGCCGGCGGCGTCGGCGGAGCCGACCGATACGCCCACCGTCAGGCGCCAGAATTCGAGATGGCCTTTGTCGTGGGCGAACTGCAGCAGCTTCTCGGCGCGGGCCGAGGCCAGGGCGTAGTCCTTGCCGATATCCTGGTTCTCGTTGCAATGGCAGAGGACGATGACGTGTTCATCGATCGAGCGGATCAGCTGGCAGAAGTTCTTGAACCAGGCTTCGAGTTCGGCATCCATTTCATCGCTGCCGGGCTTGAAGCGGCCGGAGCTGGCCAGGATGAGCTCGGTGCTGCTGAGGGAGATCTCGGTCTTCATCTCGGTGTTGCCGCCGCCGCCGCCGCCCTTGGTGTTCTCTTCCGGCAGCATCGGCGGCAGGGTGTCGTATTCCTGCATCTCTTCGGCGTTGGAGTAGGAGGCGTAGTAGCGCGCCTTGCCGTGCTGGCCGAACTTGAAGACGCCTTTGCCGATGACGACGCCGATGCGGTTCTTCTGCGACTTCTCGCCTTCGCCGTCACCGGCGTACTTGCCCGGGCCGTCCGCCTTGGGGAAGGGGGCCATCGTGGTCAAGACGATGAAAAACACCATCAGCAGCAGGTAGAGGATGGTGAACTGCGCCATGTAGGCGGGGGCGCCCACCTGCTTGGGGATGATCAGTGGCTTCAGCTTGGGCATTATTGGATCCTCAGGAATTCTTCCATCGTGATGCGCTTGCGTCCCAATCCGTTGAGAAAAAGGATGCGGACCCGGCTATCGCCGGGCCGGGTGCTGCCGCGGAGATAGGTGCGGCAGGAGCTCGGCGCAACCTTGCCGGCGAGCAGGATGCGGTGCACCGCGGCGATCGATTTCTGAGCCGCCGAGAAGTCGGGGCGGTCTTCGTCGTCGACCGGGATGCCCTTGACGAAGAAAGTGGCCTCGATGTCGATGTTGAGGGATTTCTGCAGGGTGATGATCTCCTTGTAGACCAGCTTAGCCTCGGGGGAGTCCTGGAGGAGCAGGGAGAGAGGGATGTCGATGGCGACTCCCTCTTCGGTCTCGTTGGGGATGATCATGAAGGTGAAGCCCTGTTTCTTCAGCTTGTCCTTGAGGTCGGTGATGTTCTTGATGATGTTGGCGTTGGTGAGTTTTTCGGCGGAGGGGCTGGGGGGGCGCAGGGGTTTTTTCACCTGGTTCTTGCCGCGCAGCTGGCCGTCTTTGGGCGATTCGAGTTCGACGTCGCCCGGTTCGACGTAGCTGCCCATCAAGTCGGCGGCCTTGCCCGGCTTGTCGGAGGAGAAGACCACCATCAGCACGAAGAAGACGAGGAGGCAGGAGAGCATGTCGCCGAAGGAGAGCATCCAGTCGGGGGTGCCGAGGATGATCTTGTACTTGATGGGTCTCTTGCCGCCCATGGCTAGTTCCTCCGGCTGGGTAGCGTCATGGCCGGATCACTTCATCTCGAGCGCGGCGCGTTCGGCCGGCGGCAGGAAGATCAGAAGCTTCTCGTTGAGCTGACGAGGGCTTTCTCCGGCGAGGATGGCGAGGACGCCGGCCTTCACCATCTCGCGATAGAGGGCTTCCTCCTGGCTGCGCTGCGCCAGCTTGCATTCGAAGGGGATGCAGAGCAGGTTGGCGAGGTGGGCGCCATAGTAGGTGGTGAGCAGGGCGACGGCCATGGCGCCGCCGATCTTCGAGGGGTCGTTGAGGTTGGCCAGCATCAGCACCAGGCCGACCAAGGTGCCGAGCATGCCCATCGCCGGGAAGTAGTAGCCGAGACGCTCCATGATCTTCTGGCCGCCTTCATGTCGCTTGCCCATGCCCTCGATCTCGGCGTCGAGGGTGGCCTCCACCGCCTCCGAGGCGACGCCGTCGACCAGCATCCGGAAGCCTTTCGCCATGAAGGGGTCCTTGATGTCGGGGATCTTCTCTTCCAAGGCCAGCACCCCGTCGCGACGGGCAAGGACGCCGAACTCCATGATCTTCTCGATCGTGCCCTTCATGTCCGGACTGGCATTGAAGAAGACCTTCATCATGACTTTGGGGGCGTTGAGGCACTGGTTCATCTTGAAGGAGGTGAGGAAGCCCGCCAGACCGCCGCCACAGACGATAACCACCGAGGGCATATCTTTGAATAGGAGGAGCTTGCTGGGGTCTATGGCGGAGCCGGTCCAGCACATGGCCCAGAGGAAGCAGAGAGTGCCGATGATGAATCCGGCGATGGAGGTCAGGTCCATGGTCTTATTCCTTGCTTGGTGCGCCGCAAAGGCGGCGGAATTCGATGATCAGGAGAGTGATCTCCTCCGGGGTCTCACGTACCATCATGGTGGAGCCGGTGAGCAGGGAGATGACGGTGTCGGGCGCCGCGTGCAGGCGCTCGATCAGATCGGGGTTGAGCCAGAGGTTCTGGCCGCCGAGGTCGGTGAGGCGTATCATGTTAAGCTCCTCGCTGGAAAGACTTCAAGCCGTTTTCTGCGGGCTGCGCGGCTCATGGGATGCGGCGGAAGGGGTTCATCCGGCCGAAGAAATCGCCGATGTTGCGGCGGAAACGGCCCTCGGTGACCTTGACCTGGCCCCAGGCGACTTGCTGGCGGAAGAGCAGCTTTCCGGACTTCCAGCTCTCCAGCTCCTGGCTCATCTCGCCGGGACGGCGCCCGACGCGGCGGGCCAGGGCGTGGCTCCAGGTGAGCAGGGGCGGACCGCGACGCTGCGACAGGAGAGCGGAAATTTCTTCCGGAGTCTCGCGCACCAGGGTGCTGTGGCCGTCACTGGTCTGCAAGCGGGTCTCGGGCTGTGTGATGACGGTGCTGAGACGGTCGATCGGGACGCTCAGCTCCCGTCCCCGCAGGTCATGCAGCTCGAGGAACTGCCTGGCCTTCTCCAGGGCGACCAGGCGGCGTGGCAGGATCAAGTTCATCGGGAGCCTCTTGCGGTGGTTTTTGTGTCGAGGGCCTCGGACTCATGAATCATGCCAAGTGGATTCCGCCCCTCGGTCCAGACCCCGCTCCAGATCTCGCGACGGGGGATTTATCAACCAGGTTTTCGGCTCCTGCCCTTTCGGCACGTGGGAAGCGGCGCATCTTTGGCCGCACAAAACCAAGGAACTCCCATGAACAGCCCCCAGAAGATCGTCATCGTCGGCGGCGGCTTCGCCGGCCTCAATCTCGCCAAAGGTCTGGCCAACGACCGCCGTTTCGACATCACCTTGATCGACCGCCGCAACCACCACCTCTTCCAGCCCCTCCTCTACCAGGTCGCCTCCTGCGGCCTGTCGCCGGCCGACATCGCGCGCCCGATCCGGCAGATCCTGCGCAAGGCGGAGAACGTCACCGTCCTGCTCGCCACCGCCCAGAAGGTCGACGCCGAAACGAAGCAGCTGATCACCGACAAGGGGCCGGTCCCCTACGACCGCCTCGTCCTCGCCTGCGGCGCCCGCCACAGCTATTTCGGCAAGGACCAGTGGGAGGAGTTCGCCCCCGGCCTGAAGACGCTCAACCAGGCGACCGAGATGCGCCGCCGCATCCTGCTCGCCTTCGAGAACGCCGAGGCCGAGCCCGATCCGGAGAAGCGACGAGCCGAATTGAGCTTCGTCGTCGTCGGCGGCGGCCCCACCGGGGTCGAGCTCGCCGGCGCCATCGGCGAACTCGCCCGGCACACCTTGAAGTCCGACTTCCGCCGCATCAATCCCGCCGATGCCAAGATCCTCCTGGTCGAAGCCGGCCCCCGCATCCTGCCGATGTTCGACGAAAGCCTCGCCCAGCAAGCGCGACAGCAGCTCGCCGAGCTCGGCGTCGAAGTGATCACCGGCAAAGGGGTCACCGCCATCGATGCCGAGGGGGTCGAGATCGCCGGCAATCGCGTCGCCGCCAAGACCGTGCTCTGGGGCGCCGGCGTCCAGGCTTCGAAACTGGGCAGCACCATCGCCGGAGCCGAGATCGACCGGTCCGGACGGGTCAAGGTCGACGAGTTCCTCGCGGTGCCGCAGCATCCAGAGGTCTTCGTCCTCGGCGACATGGCGCATTGCGCCAATCCCGCGGTGAAGGACAAGGAGGGGCGGCCGATGCCACTGCCCGGCGTCGCTCCGGTGGCGATGCAGCAGGGGAATTATCTCGCGTCCGAGCTTCGCCGCCGCGCCTCCGGCAAAGAGCCGCGCCCCTTCCGATATCTTGACAAGGGCAGCATGGCGACCATCGGCCGCAGCCGCGCGATCTGCCAGACCGGCAGTGTCAAGATGGCCGGCTTCACCGCCTGGCTCGCCTGGATGTTCATCCACGTCTACTACCTCGTCGGCTTCACCAACCGCTTCGGCATCATCATCAAGTGGACCTGGAACTACTTCACCTTCCGTAAAAGCGCCCGCCTCATCGTCGGCAAGGAATGGCGCTTCTCCAAGAAGGTCCAGGATTGAAGCGGGCGCGTCAAGATTCAGGATGGATTTCGCTGCATTCGAAATTCCCCTGCAGTCACGCCATGGGCATCGCGAAAAACACTTTGCATGGAGACGACATTTGGAAAGCCGGCGTCGAGAGCGACGCGCTCGATGGTGAATTCTGGTCGCTCTCGAAGCAGGCGCTCGGCGGCTTCGAGTCTGAGCTTCTGGAGCATATCCAAGAGGCTGAGGCCGGTGGCATCACGGAAATCCCGCTCAAGACTGCGACGAGCGACGGAAAGCTGCTCGGCGATTGACTGGACGCTTGAGCAGCTCCGGAGGTCAGTTCGCATCAGCCGGAGGGCTGCCGCTGCGCGCGGGTGGTGCACGGTGTGGACATCGCTGGATTCACGGAGAACCACCCCTTTGGCCGGGATTCGCAGATGTTGACATTCAGGCTTTTTGCCGAGCAGCAGGGTCTCCAGCAAGCGGGCAGCTTGGTAGCCGACTTCCCAATTGTTGCGGTCGATGCTGGAGAGAGGGGGGGTCGACAGCTCGCAGTACTGGGGTTCGTTGTCGCAAGCCAGCACCGCGATGTCCTCTGGCACCCGCAGTCCGGCCTGCGAGCAGGCCGCGAGGATGTTGAACCCGCAGTAGTCGTTGGCGGCGAAAATTGCGGCTGGCCTAGCGAGGGAAAGCAGTTTTATGATCAGCGCATCTGGATCGATAGGCAGTTGACGGAATTTCTGGGCGCCTCGATTGGGGATTTCGCATTCGACATTCACACATTGATGACCGGCTTTCTTCAGCGCCGCTGCGAACCCCTGCCGCCGCTCGAAGAATACTGGCAGCTGGAAATAACTAAAGAAGTAGAAGTTCCGGAAGCCGCGGGTGAGAAAGTGTTCGGCGGCCAGTACGCCGAATTGATGGTAGTCGAAACAGACTCCGGGCAGGCCGGCAAGGGGTAGTGCCGTATTGACGACTGGTATGCCGAGTGAGCGCAGCTCCATGGCGCACTCGAGATCGCGCAAAGGCCCGATAACGCCTTCGATTCCGAGCTGCCGCAGCTGCTCGGCCGAGGCGACATACGATTCTTCCAAGAGGGGAACCGACCAGGTGAAGCAAGAGTTTCGCTTGAATGCGATGATTCCGTCCAGCAGCCCGTCTCTCTGGCTCAAGGCGATGCGTCTCGCCGGCTTCATCGTTGCCTGATTCATCATGGGTCCAGATCCGGGATGCGTGCAGTTAGCCTTGGGAGCAGGAGAATGCTCGGCGCACTATAGCACGTCTTTTGATCGGATTTCGGGACTCACTGGACCACTGGATCTGACTGACCTGTTCGGCTCCTCATCGGCTGGTTATTTGTGCGCGGACCAAGGTTTGGCCTCCGTCCGTAGAGTGGTAAAGGCCGTCGTTAAACAGCAAAGCGACAATCCGCCCCGAAGTGGGGTCCGCCGCTGCCGAAACCAGGCCACCTTTCGGGACGTCTCCCTTGATCTCCTGCCACTGCCAATTCAGCTGCCAATCTGTGCTGACCGCCAGCCGTCCCGGCAAGCCGGGAGTTAAAGCCTGGGTGAGGCTGCGGCCGCTGCGAGTGCCCTCGCCATTGCCCGAGCTGGCGATGGCGGTGCAAGGACGAAGCCATTCGAGATTCTTCCTATCCGAATGCAGAAAACTCCGGCTGCCGTGCGAGCCTTGAAGGCCGTGAGTGGTGGCATAGGACATGTCATCGGCGGTGTACAGGCCTTTTTCGAAGCTGAGGTTGTAGAGGCCGGTGTCGACGCGTTCGAAAACCGTGTGGAATGTCCGGCCTCCGTCGCGGCTGATGCGGCTGAAGCTGGCCTTGGCATGGGAAGGGACGCTCGGCTCGCCGCGTCCGAGGAAGCGCATCCATTCGTCAGGACAGGTCAGGATTCCGAGCTGGGCCTGGCCGGTTCCGCCACTCGGATGCTGAGCTTCCCACGGCCAGGGACGGACGCAAGTGATGCGTTCGCCTTCGAGCCCGGTGCGGCGCCAGGTCCTGCCGAGATCGTCGCTGCGGAAGAATCCGCGCGATTCGCAGCCGGCAAAGACGGTGTCGGGCTTCTGCGGATCGAAAGCAAGAATCTCGCCGCAGAGCGCCGAAGGACCTTCGCCGTCGAAATCGCCGTCGAAGTCAAGCTTGTTCCAGCTGGCGCCGCCGTCGCGGCTGAGCCACAGGCTGCTGCCCGATCTGCCGCGGCCGCAGGCGCGGAGGAGGAGTTGCGGATCGCTCGGATGGACGGCGACACTGCGGACAAAGAGCGCATCGCCCTTGAGTTGGCCGTCCGCTCCTTGCCAGGACTTGCCGCCGTCGCCCGAGCGGAGCAGGCCGAGGCCGCTGGAGCGCAGATAGAGGACTGCTGGATTCGATGCCGCCATGATCACGCCGGTGCGGCGCATGCCGTCCCAGTCTTTGACGGCGGCAGGTCGAGGTATGTCCATGCCTTGGGCCAAGCCGGGCTCGATGGCCAATCGGCTGACAGAGGCGGTGAAATGGGCGCGAGCATGCTGCGGAAGCGAGTTGATGAAGAGCCCTGCCGCGACTTCCTCCATTGCGGGGCGGAATTGCCAGGCTCCCAGTTCCCAAGCCTGGCCATCGACCGAGGTCCACGCGGTCCACACCTGGCCTTGACGGACCAGACGCAGCCAAGGCCGGTCCTTGGGGAGTTGGAAGCTCGACATCCGGCTGGCGCCGAGGTCTGAGAAATCCGGGCTGACTCGGAGCCCTTGTCTGCCGGTCTGGATGATGTAGAACTGCTGGCCCCATTCCCAGGGTCTGTACTCGGGGTGCTCCTGCGCCGAGAGGCCGATCCAGGAGGCGGGATTGACCGGTTCGCCTTTCAGGCCGTTGCAGGCATCGACCCGGCAGGTCAGGGTGAAGTCACCTTTGACTTTTCGGCTGAGGAAGTGTGTGCCTTCGCCGAAAAATGCATAGCTGCCAGGGCCGGACTGGGTGATGGTGAAGCGCGATTTCTGGTCGCCGGCATTGCGGTGCGACCAGCTTGAATCGAGGGTGGCCGTGTCAATCGCCAGTGACAGGGGTTTTCCGTCGACGGTTTGATTCTGATCATAGAAGACCCGTGTCCACAAGGAGTTTTCTCCTGCCGGCAAGGAGCCTTGGTATTCCAGCCTCCTTTCCTGAGATTCAGCCAGTTGCAAGCTGCCGAGGAAAAGGACGACTTTTTGAATCCGGTGGCTTCCGGGAGACACCTCGACAGTGGCTTTGCCGCAGCCGGGGGCAAGTGCGGAGGCCTTGCACTGCACCTGCGGCAGGCTGTCGTCGCTACGATGGCGGAGGGCGTCGAGAGGGATGGCTTGCCGGCCGAAACCGGGGCCTTCCCAGTCGAGCTGGAAATTGCGGTTGTAGGTTTTATCGATCAGGACGAGCGCCTCGAAGGGGTGATCACCTTTGCCGAGATGGAGGGTGAGGGTTTTCTCCTCGGATCCGAGCTGGTCGTCGCGTATCAGCCCGGGCTGGCCTGCGATGCTGATCTGGTAAGCTCCGTCGATGTTGGCGCGCAGCAGATACAAGCCGCTGGCGGGAGCGCGGAGGTAGCCCTTGAAGCGCATGGCATAGGCCTGATTGCGATCGCCGCGAAGAGTGCTGTCGAAGCCGCGGGATATCCCGGATTGAACCAATTTGCCGGTACCGATTTCGTCGAGCTTGATCCATGCGTGTCTTTCGTTGGGATGGAGAAGTGCATGATAAAGGATGCTCTCCTGCCGCTCTCCTTCTTTCAGAATCAGTTCGTACTCGAGGCCAGGCGAACTGGCGACGGGAAGAGAGGGTGCCGGGGCATCAGCGGCGACGGCGGCGGCGATTACGGGCGTTGCAGCCTGATCGTAGACATCTATCATGGTCAAGCGGACGTAAGGATGGCTCAAGTCAACATCGAGCAGAGCTGAGCGGATGTGCGGCATCCTTTCGCTTCTCGAAGCCCGCGGCATGCCGCGGCATTCAGGATTGTCGAACACTTCGAGCTTGTAAGCGAATGACGGGGAGGAGTGGGCGGGAATCTCCCAATCGACCTGGATCTGACGGCCGTTGGTGCGTGCCTGAAATTTGCCGACGAGAGGTTTGTCGAGCTGGGGCAGATCGGCCTGCCTGACTTTGAAAGAGACTCTCTTGTCCGAGGGGATCAAGGGCCCCTTGAGACGCATCGGCATGAGGTCAGGTTTCTGGGAGTATTCGATGGCGGCGTATTCATGCTCTCCTTCGGCGATGACATTGACGGCGACGAATTTGGATTTGTCGATAGTGATCATATCCGCCTTGCGCCATTTTCCGTCTTTGCGGCAATATCCGAAGCGTCGGTCGAGGGGGTGGACGACGGCGCCTGTGCCGGCTCCAAGCGGCTCGATGAAGCCGCAATTGCCTTTGAAGGAAGTTGCGGCGAGCGGCAGCCGGGCGATGCCTATGAGGCGCCATTGTTTAGAGGTGCCGTCCTTGATCCAGCGGCCGATATACGAGCAGTCGCCGCCGTCAAGAGGGCGCCAGACCCGAGCCAGCATGGTGTGCCAGGCTCCACTTTTGACTCCTTGCCAAGCAAAGCCCGGAAGCGACCCGCAGGCACCTTCGTGGATGTAGGTGTTGTTGAAAGTGCAGTGGGCATTGGAGGCGATGAAACGCACCGGTTCGCCGTTCTCCGCACCACCCCAGAAGGACCAGACCGAATCGGGCCGGTGGGCATCCTGGACGGCTGGATCGAGGTTGGGGCGGAAGTCCGCGGCATTGGGAACGGTTGAGGTGAAGCCGGCGTAGAAGGTGATTTTCGAAGAAGGATTGAAGCTGGAATTCCAGTTGGCGTAATAGGTGCCTGAGCACCACCATGGCCAGCGCAGATCCATCTGGATCAGATCAGATCCATCCTCGACATTCTCCTCATACCAGGTGGCCTGGAGGGCGAGCGGCAGAATGGCGAGCAGAAAAATCGATGTAAAGAAGCGACTCATCGGGGGTCTCCAGGGCAAGGTGATAGTTAGAGGACACATCAGTTTTCCGGTGCAAGTTCCAATCTCTCGCCCCGGGCTGTCTTGAGGATCAGCCTCTCTCCCGCGGCGCTCTCCATGGGCCGGCTCTTGCGGCTGATCTTCACCTTGTGGCCCGGCCAGGGATTGAGAATGGTGCACTCGCCTCCCGCCTCGCTGGAAATGGCGACGCCGCTGACTACGCCCTTTTTGAGTTCAGCCGAGACCAGGAATGCGCCGACGGCGCGCAGCTTGCCGAATCGGGCATCCAGCTCTCTGGGCCAGCAGGGAAAGAGGCGGATGACACCTTCATGCGATTGCATCAGCATCTCGGTGACCGCGAGGGATGGAGAGACGTTTTCGATGCCGCCGCCGCCGAAATTGAGGAGTTTGTTGGGCAGGCTGTGTTGAGCGTACAGCCTGTGCATTTCGGCCAGGGTTTTTCTGGGGTCGTAGCCGACACGGACACAGGCCGTGTACCATGAAGAACTGCCGTTGTAATCGCTCCATCTGCCCATGGCGTCGATCATGTTGAGGCTGGTGTCGATCAAGGACTTGTCGCTATCCAGGCCGATGGCGCCGGCGGGAAATATGTGCTGGATGCCGAGCGTGTTGTCGTTCCTCCAGGCAGTCCCGGTCTCGGTGTAGCGGAAAACCAACTTGCCGTCTCGCTTCTGGGTGGGGAAATCGCTGAGTCGCGACCGGATGTCCCTCCACTTGGTTCGACGCTCGTGATCAGTATTGAGTACTTCGCTCATTTCCGGCAGGATGCCGAACAGAGCGCGGAGCAGGCCGATGCTGACGATGGGGTTGACATCGGTAGGGCTGTCGTTTTCATGGATGGCGTCGTTGCGGATCACATAGCGGCCGTTTTCGAGCTTCAGGTAATCCTCCCAGAAATCCGCGACCCCTGTGAGGTAGGCGTAGCCCTCCCGCTTCAGCCAGTCGACGTCGCGGGAATGCTGCCAGTGCCAGATGTAGGGTAGGGCGGCATATGCGGCATTGCTGCGTTGTCCGAAGTCGCTGTTGTCTCCTTCGGGGCACATTCCCCATGGGCCGATCGAGACTGGAAGATGAATGCCTTTCCAGCCGCGGGCTGCTGCGATCTTGCGGCCGCGAGGAATGGACTGGTTGATGGCGATGTAGTAGGGCAATGTCAGGTCGAGGTGATTGGCGCTGTACAAGCCATAGAAGGGTGCCTGGAAATTGTAGTTGAGGTGATAATCGCCGTGCCATGCGGGATTGTCGACGGTGATCCAATTCCCCCAGAGGCCCGGGGCGACTTTGCCGGGGCGGCTGCAGCAAGCCATGGTGTACCACGAGGCATACCACGATTGCTCGATCGTCTTGTCGGGGATTTCGATGAACGAACGGTCCCAGAAGGCCTGCCACCAGGTTCTGTGGGCGGCGATGGAGCTTAATAGCGTCTCGAGAGTCATGCTTGAACAAAGATCGCGAGCTGCGGCTTGCGGCTCTTTGCCAGGGACATCCAGATCACTTAGGATCGCAGTGCAGATGGTCGCCTGTCTTCCGGGAGGCAGGGTGAAGGTCCTTCCTTCAGCTCCGAGCACGCGGCTGGCCAAGGCGAGCCGCCGGCCTTCGGGATCGGGAGCGTCCGGCGCGTAAAGGAATTCGCTGCCCGAGTCGAGAGGCTCGCCGCCAAGCTGGGCTTTCAATTTGCCATCCACGATCAATCTCATGGCCGTTCCGTCAAAAGTGGCGGCGAGGTGGATCCACTGGTTCAGCGGCAGGCGTTCATCGGATTGAACCATGACGCCGTCTATGGTGAAGCGGAGCCGACCTTGTGAAAGCCCGAGGCTGAAGCACTGGTTCCATTCACCCCTGCTGACCAGATAGTCCGCATCCGAGGACAAGGTCGCCGCCTTGATCCAACAGCTTATGGTGATCGCCTTGCTGAGCTGCGGCGCGACCAGGACCTTGCCTGACTTGCCATCGAAGACTTCGGCTGCAGGGCGGGGCGACTTCACAAGCTCGGCGATCTCCTTGTCTCCGAGGGCGCGGTCCAGGATCTGGAAGCCCGCCATTTCGCCATTGAAGAACCAACGACCCCGTCCGTACTGCTCGCAGCCGACTTTGACCGGAGAGGCATTGGCGGGAATCGATTTCGGCAGATTTCCTCCCGGCGCGCCCTTGACGGTCTTCAACGTGAATGACAGGGGCGAGCCGCCTCGGTTGTTAATCTCGGTGAACAGGATGTTGCGATTGGCGTCGACCCATGTTCTTGATTTCAGGTGTGCCCTGCCCTTGACATAATCGCCCCGGATCTCGGCGAGGGACATATCCTGGACAGTCTCGAACTGGGCACCTTGCAGCTCGGGACAAACAAGCCGCAAATGGCCGACGGCTATCGGCGATTGCCGTTTGCGGCTCCAGAAGTCATTTTTGCCGATATAGAAGAGCAGGCAATCTGCGGCGCCGGACTGCATCACGCCTACATCGCCGTTGCCGAGCAAGGGGCCGGATGCCATGTGGGCAGTCGCAGTCCCGCAAGGAGCTTTCTGGGTGATGGAGTGGCGGGCGACTATGGCCGTCTCCTCGGGCCGGGGGGCTTCCTCCGCTCCTGCTTGGAGCAGAAACGCAGAGAGGATTGAGTGCAGCATGGAAAAGCTCCTTCTACAAAGGTTGCGCAGGATTTGTCATAAGAGGGAGGCTCAGGAAATCAGCGGCGTGGCGAGGTCGGAATCCGCTCTGAGTGCAAGGTCTTTACCTCGCCGTTGATGCGGACTTTAAGGGATGTCGGCTCTGGCGAGGTGATGCGATACGAAATCACTCGGCCATCCTTCCAAGCGCAGTCGACGGTGTGGCCGCCGCGGGCACGCAGGCCCTTGAAGGAGCCTTGCTTCGCCCAGCTTTTGGGGAGGGCAGGAAGCAGATCGATGAAGCCCTGGTGCGACTGCAGCAGCATTTCCGCCATGCCGGCACAGGCTCCCAGGTTGCAGTCGATCTGAAAGTAGCCGCAGGTTTTGCTCCACAGGTTGGGTGATGAATCGCCGTAAACTTCGCGTATGAAACGCTCGCACTTTTCGCCGTCGGCGGCACGGGCCCAGCATCCGATGCGCCACGCCTTGCCCCAGGCGGTGCCGGCGCCGCCGCGTTTCCCCAGCGATTTCACGGCTGCCTGGAAGAGCTTTGGCTGCTCCGGGCTGAAGGCTGCACCAGGATAGAGTCCGGTCAGATGCGAGAGGTGGTAATGCCCGGGATCGTCGCCGACGACGCCGCTGCCGAATTCCAGGATGCAGCCCTCTTCGTCGAGGCCAGTGGGAGCGAGCTTGTCGAGGGCGGCATGGATCTGGCTGGAGAGCTCGGCATCCGTTTTGAGCACTTTGGCGGCCTTGAGCGTCTGCAGCAGCAGCTCGCGCGACGTCTCGATATCGTAGGCTGCACCTGTGCAGAAGAAGCTGTTGGGTCGGCGTCCATTGGGAAGAGCAGCCATCCCGTCGATGAAACGCCTCTGCTCGGGGGACGAAGAGGGCGCATAGGTGAGACGGCCGCTATGAGGATCCTTGACCATGATCGCGATGAGGAAGCGTGAAGCTTCGCGCATCACCGGGTAGTATTCCTTCAGGAAAGTCTTGTCGAGGGTGAATTCGTAGCGATTCCAGATGTGCTGGGCGATCCAGGCGCCGCTGCCTGGGCCTGCGGCTGCGTTGATGCAAACCGAGGGGGTGAAGACCCAGGGATTGCTGGAGATGAAGCAGGTCCACCCCGGAGTGTCGGGACCGTAATAGGCCTTGGCAGTGGCTGAGCCTTCGCGGGCGAGATCCTGCAAGTAACGCATCAGGGGCATGTGGCATTCGGAGAGATTGGTGATCTCCGCGGGCCAGTAGTTCATCTGCAGGTTGATGTTAAGATGGTAGTCGCCATCCCAGGGGCATTTCAGGGTGTCGGCCCAGATCCCCTGGAGATTGAGAGGCACGGGCGAATTGGCGCGTGATCCGGAGATCATCAGGTGGCGGGCGTATTGGAAGTAAAGGGCGGCGAAGGCTGGATCCGGGGTCGAGATCGCCGCCTTCATTCGAGCCGGGGTGGGCATCGAGGCGTTTGCCGAGGCTGGCAGGTCCAGGCTGCAGCGATCCATCAAATTCTGGTGATCGGCCTTGGCCTGAGACGCGATCACTTCGAAGGATCGGGCCAGTCCAGCCGCCATTCGGCTGCTCACGACTTTCTGGAATCCTGGGTCGAACATGTCTGTGCCGGCGCTGAGGATCAGCGTGACCTCATCGGCCGCGACGATTTCCATCGTGTCGGCTAAGGGCTTGACCTTGCCGCCTTTGGCGTGAATCCCCAGCCGGGCCTGGAAGCGGAGGCCGGGCTGATTTCTGGCGCCTGAATCGAGCTGACCGTCCAGAATCAGTTCCTGGCCATTGGCGTGAACACGGGCTTGCGCCTGCCGCTGAAGGGAAGCAGTGAAGTGAAGCGCGCCCGGACGATCGGCCTTGAGACGCAGGAGGATCAGCTCGGCGTCCTTGGAGGCGATAAGCTCGCGTGTGAAGTGCACGCCGTTTTGGGTGTAGCGGGTGGTGACGAGGCCGGTCTTGAGGTCGAGGGATCTTTGGTAGTTGCTGTATTCGCCTACATCCTTGAAGTCAAGGCGGAGATCGCAGAGGGTTCCATAGCTGCCGAACTGGCTTCTCAAGGGGCTGTTGAAATGCTTTTGCAGCAGCTGGTCAGCTTCGAGAATTGCGGCGCCGCCGGCGAATAGCTTGGCACGGATCTCAGGAAGCTGCTTCCAGCTCTCGGTGTTTTCGATTTTGATCCTGCTGCCGGACCAAACGGTGCTTTCGTTCACCACGATCCTTTCCGTCGTCACGCCCCCAAGGTCGGTGGCTCCGAGGCGTCCGTTGCCTACAGGAAGACCTTCGGCGAACGCCGTTGCAGGCTTGTCGAACCACAGGTTTGCCGGATCTTGAGAGGCCTCAACAGGATCCCCGGCGTGAAGCAGGGAGATGAATAAGAGGTACAAGCCCAAGGTGCAGATCGGTTTCATGTCGGTGTTCTCCTGTTTCTATGTGCTTAAAAAATGACGAGATGCTGACTGACCCAGCGGGTTTGAGACGGCGAAATCCAGGTCTTGTGTCAAGGCGAGGTGACGTCATCTTCTCCCAAGATGGCCAGATCGGGATATTGCCGGTGCAGTGTTTCGAGGTTTGCGGCGTCGATGAGGTGAAATAGGCTGGCGAAGCTGTCGGGAAACGGGGCTCCATCAATCCGCTGAGCAGGAAGGACTAGAGTTGAAATCAATCCGGCCTTGATCGGGGTGGCGAGAGGGTCACAGTAGGGTTCAACTCCGATGAGATGGAAAGCTTGTTTGCGCTGGTGGAGGATTTGCAGCCCTTCGATAAGATCGTCCTGGGTTTTGCAGTAGGGCAGGGGCATCAGAGCGATGACGGCACCGCATTCAGGATGCGCCTGAATGACTTTGGATAAATCGGACCAGCTTGCACCCTTGCCGGTGTTGAAGATATTGGGGTTGTCGGGAGTGTCGTGAACGACAGGCCTAGCGCCCACACCCGCCTGGAGGGAGGCGATGATGCCGAGGCAGCGAGGCGAATTTATGGAATCGAGTGGCGGGGTGATCACCAGGATGGGACCCTGGCCGCTGTGCGCCGGTGTGCAAGCGGCGGCAAGAGCTTGACCGAAATACCGGTGGTAGCGTTCAGATTGGGCATGATTACGACGCGCTTCAGCTTGTTCCTGGTAGTCCTCCCACCAGAGGGCGCCGCCGAAAAGAAGTGCCGAGGCGGCAATCAGGGCGATGGGGAGTCTTGCGCCGGGATCTTTGCGCCGCCGCTGGCGCACCAGCGCGTAAACCCCGAGCAGCAATGCGATGATTTTGAGGCAGGTGATCATGGCGGTCACAGATCGGTTGTGTAGTTATAGAGGAGGCTCCCGTCGACATTGTATTTGGCGTTGACTCCATATTCAACTGGCATCAGGCCGCGGGCGGAGCCGTCCACACCGATCATGTTGTAGTTGTGTCTCCCGGGTGCGTGCCAGAACTCCAACTCACGGGGATTGCTGATGCCATAGGAATTCCAGTTGATGTCAATGCTGACAATCTCTTCGGCGAGGACGCAAGTGACCGGGGACTTGACTTGATTAAGGGTGCGGCATCCGTACAGGCCCAGTGCCTTGTTGGATACGCGGGTTGACCAGTCGCTGATGTTGCCGACGTAATCGGCACCTTTTTCGCGAAAGATGATGCCGCGCGAAGATGGGCATCTGTACGACTTCACCACGGTCTGGCTGTTGAGGGGTATGCCGAGATATTTGTTTAGCGGGCGTTTGTCAATGGCGAGGTCGTTGCTGCGGTAGCGTATGCTTGAGCCGTTGACTCCCAACAGGGCCAGGCAGGAACCGCTGGGGCCCATCGGGTAGAAGGCATTCCGATTGTCTTTCAAGTACAGAGTGTTGAGAATATGGATCTGCTTTAAGTTGCTGCTGCAGATGGCACGGTAGGACAACTGCTTGACCCGTTTAGCGCCCGGCAAAAGGAGCGACACCATGATGAGGAGCACCACGACGACCATGAGTAACTCGATCAAGCTGAAGTGGAATTTGAATGGTCGTATGGAGATTAGGCATCCTGGAATTTTTATTCCTTGCATCGGTCACTCCTTTGCTTCTCGAGTTGTTATTGATGCCAATAAACTCCTGGCGAGAATTTCAGACAGCCTCTTAGCGGATGTCTTTCGCGCCAATGCAATATGATTTGCGCCAGGAACACAGGGGCGGCTTGCGGCCGCCCCTGGGGGTTCTAGCTTGCAGAAGAATCAGACGACGGGAATGACGCTGGGATAGAGATCGACCGACAAAGTGACGTCGTCGACGCTGGTTTCGGTCCCGTAGACGTCGACGGTGAAGCTTTCGACGGTCTTCTCACTGACCACCGCATCGGCGTCGAGCTTGTAAGACCAGGAGCCGTCGAGGTTGAGGCCGAAGAAGCCGAGCTCGGTGTCGAGGGTCTTGGCAAGTTTGACCTTGGGAACTTTGTTGCCAGCGTCGAGATCATAGATCTGGCCAGTGTACTGCTCCAGCCCGCCGTCGGTGACGGCGCCGCTGTTGCCGCTGAAGTTAGTGGCGGTGCCGCCGGCGGCGCCGTTGATAGTAATGGTGACTGAACTCTTGGCCGAGCCGTCGTAGGATTCGACGCTGTAAGTGGCCTTCAGGGTCTGGCCTTCGGCGAGTTTCTGGATCAGGGGGTTGGCGTTGTCGGCGAGGAACTGCCACTGTCCATCGGCGCCGATGGTGAAGGTGCCGAATTTGTCGGTGAAGGTGGAGGCCTTGAAGAGCGACTCGCCGGTGTCGGGGTCGGTGATGGTGAGCTGGCCGGTGCTTTTGAGAAGCTGGCGTCCGTCGACGACGAGGACATCGTCTTCGACCAGAGAACGGGGCTGTTCGGAAGGGGTGATCACCGCTTTGTCGTTGGCGCCGATGATCCGGACAGCGATGTTGTAGAGAGGCCATGGAGCCATGGTGTCGGTCAGGAATTTGCTGCCGCTCAAGCTTTTCACATCGGGATGCTCGTTGTTGAGGGTGTAGGTCCAAGTGCCGTCGATGTTGAGCTTGAAGGTGCCGTAGTCGCCGACTTTTGTGCGCTGCTCTTCGGTGAGACCGCTGAATAGACCCCCACTGTAAATGATTTCTCCTGTCAGGGGGTTCTTTACTTTGAGGCCAGTGAAAGTGATGGCAGGGAGTTTGAAGTTGCTGTCGAAAAGGATCATGTTGCCCTTGGTGAGGCTGGTGCCGGTGGCTCCGGCCTTGACTTGGATTTCAGCGAAGCCCCCGAGGCTTTCATCGACATAGTCGTCGGGGTCGGCAGTTCCGGTATTGGGCGCGAATGTGTTGCCCTTGACGCGGAGGGAGACTTTTTCGCTGCTCCCATCGCTGTGCAGGACTGTGAAAGTGTCGAGCAGCGATTGCGTGCCCTTGAGTTTCTGCACGGCGGGAAGGAAGTTGACCAATGCGTAATCCCAGGAGCCGTCGGCCTTGACGCTGAGACTGCCGTATTTCGAATAATAGCTCCGAGCCTGGAAGCTGCCGACAAGGGGAATGGTGGCTTCTTCGGAGCTGCTAAGCTTGAGGATGCCCTTGCTGGTGAGGAAGTTGTTGGTGTAGAGATCGCTGTCCTCGGTGACTTCGCCAATGATGTTGCCGGTGCTGGGGCTGGCCGGATCCTTGCCGGTGATCAGCACTGAAAGCTTGGCGCGGCTGCCGTCGGCGCTGACCAAATAAGCGGTGGCGGTGGCAGTCTGCTTGGTGCTCAATCCGGCAATCGCTTCGCTATCGCCGCTAAAGGTCCATTTTGACAGAGTCGAATCCCAGGCAAAGACACCGTAATCGGTAGTGAAGCTGGCGCCGACCGAAGGAGTTCCGTCCTCGGCGGTCTGGAGGAATCCGAGGATGCTGGCTTCGCCAGTGTCGAGATCGAGCACCTTGACCGGGCCGCCGACAAGATAATTGGGCTGCCCTTCAAGTAGCTTGCCTGCGAATGTGCCGGTGAATTTGGCCGCATCGTTGACGCCGGTCAGGGTGATGACGGAGTCTGGAGCGCCGGCGGCCAGGGTTTCGGTCACCACCTGGCCATGTTTCAGCGCCTGGAGGCGGACATCCGGCGTGTAGGTGGCGGTCTGAGTGGCCCCGGCCTTGTTGACGGCGAGAGTGCCGTACAGACCTTTATATTTGGCAGCGGTGAAGGTCGTAGTCGGCAAGTCGCCGGTGACACTTTTCGAGGCATCTTCAGTGAGGGAAAGATTCAAGTCTGCGCCCATTTCTAATCTCCATGTTTGAAGTTGAGTCCACACACGACCGCAATTATATGAAAACCCTTTCCTCTTCGCAAGATCTGATGATAAAAAAACGGCTCAGGGCTTCCCCGCCACCAGCACCAATCCGTGCGGCGCGCGGCGGATCTGCGACTCAAGTTGCATCCAATGGGCACCTTGATAAGGCGCTTCACCAAGGCGCGACGAGGGCAGAGGCTCGGGTTCGTAAAGGCCGTCGATGCGCAGGCCGGCGGCGAGCGCGGCGTTGATCAGGGTCGAGGGAGTCAGAGCGCGGGGAACGCAAAAATGCTCGCCGTCGAGGCTCTGCCGCGGCGCAAAAACCGGACGGAAATAATCGGGAAGGAAGAGGCCTTCGCCATCCTCCAATTCGATCCATTCCGCCGCCGCCAAAGGATGGGCGCTGACCAGGAGAAGGCGTCCGCCCGGCGCCAACCAGGAGGCGCAGCGCTGCAGGAATTTTTGCGGATCGCGCGAAAAGGGCAGGGCCCAGACGCTGTGGATGAAGTCCCAGCAGCCTTCGCCAGCCAGCTTTGCGGGAGGCGCATCGAAGTCGCCTTCGATCAGCTCCAAGGTCAGGTGTAATTCCGTTGCGCGATGGCGCGCCGCCTCCAGCATCGCGGGAGCGAGGTCGAGCGCGGTGCAAAGGGCGCCGCGTCGCGCTAGCGAGATCGAGTTCTGCGCCGCGCCAGAGCCCAGCTCGAGACAGCGTAAGCCGCTCGGAGCCGTCGGCAGAAGTCCGAGTTCTTCGCCGGAAGGCAGCAGGGGGCCGAGGTGGAAGGACTCGTCGCTGATTTGATTTTGCGCCAGATAATCGGCAGAAAGCGCCTGCCAGAAGGCGCGAAGCGCTTCGGCTGAGCCGGGACGGTGTTGACGGGTGGAATCCATGTGGCATCCTAGCACCTTCACGAAAATTTGGAGAGGTTTTTATGGCAGGAAAAGTGGTTCTCACCGGCATCAAGCCCACCGGCATCCCCCACATCGGCAATTATTTCGGCGCCATCCGTCCGGCCCTCGGCCTCGCCGGCGGCTTCGAGGCGCGCTACTTCATCGCCGACTACCACGCGCTCAACTCGGTGCAAGACGCCGCCACCATGCGCGACTACACCTACCAGATCGCCGCCACCTGGATCGCCTGCGGCCTCGACCCGAAAAAGGTCCTCCTCTACCGTCAGTCCGACGTCCCCGAGACCTTCGAGCTCTCGACCTTCCTCATGGCCTTCACCGCCAAGGGCCTGATGAACCGCGCCCACGCTTACAAAGACGCCTTCTCCAAGAACCTCGAAAAAGGTGTCGACCAGGACCACGAGATCAACATGGGCCTCTTCACCTACCCGGTGCTGATGGCCGCCGACATCCTGCTCTTCGACACCGACCTGGTACCCGTCGGCCGCGACCAGAAGCAGCACATCGAGATCGCCTGCGACATCGCCCAGCGGATCAACCACAACTACGGCGCCGAACTTTTGCGCGTGCCGCAACCGGTGATCTCCAGCACCCTCGACCTCATCCCCGGTCTCGACGGCCGCAAGATGAGCAAATCCTACGGCAACACCATCCCCCTCTGGCTACCCTCGAAAGAGCTGCGCAAGCTGCTGATGAAGATCACCACCAACTCGCAAGGCGTCGAAGAGGTCAAGGATCCCGAGACCTGCAACATCTTCGCCCTCTACAAGCTCTTCGCCAACGACGAGCAGCAAGCCGAGCTCGCGGCCCGTTACCGCGCCGGCGGCCTCGGCTGGGGCCACGCCAAACAAGCCCTCTTCGAAGTGGTCGACGCCCACCTCGCCCCGATGCGGGAAAAATACGAGGCGCTGATCGCCGACAAAGCGACCCTCGACGCCATCCTCGACGAAGGCGCAGCCCGCGCCCGCGTCATCGCCAGCGCCACCATGGGCCGCCTGCGCAAAGCGGCGGGATTGGGGCGGTGAGCAATTACGAATGGAGCGAGTGCATGAAGTTCCTGGATCGTTTCGCTAAATCGCCGCACTCAGGTATGCTTGCTATTGATCTTGACCGGTCAATGGCGCAACTGAGTGGAGTGGATTGGGGCAAAATACCGACTGATGCCGACACACAATTACGAGCGCGGCATGTCTTTTATCGAACACCACTAAAAGAGCTCTCTCATGTCGGATTCATCCGTTTGCTTAACATCGGCTGTGACACCAAATATTTGGTTCCTGCGGCTCTGTATAAACTGCGCCTTGAGCTTGATCACGGGGAGCTTCTTTGCTCTATCCTAAAGGCTGATGATTTTGACTGGAAAATGCAGCCAGATTGCATACAAGAAGTTAGATCTTTAGTTGATGCTTTAGATAATTCAATCGGAGAAATCACAAGCGATATCCTGCGCCTGTCAAAGTCAGAAGAATTGTGGCGTCAATATGCGATTTTTGAGCGGTATCTCGCAATCTCAATTTCCCAAGGAGCTCCCCCATGTCCCTGACGGGATTGGGCAGAAGGTAGAATTAAGAATTTAGAATGTAGAATTGAGCGGCCATGGAAGGAGGCTTATGACTAGCCAGAATCTCCAGACACTGCGTTTACGCAGCGACTCTATCGCCCACCTGAACGAGGGGCAGGTTGAATTGCTGATTCGTTCAACGCCGTTAAGTCGCTTGGTTTTGCCTGAGTTGCACCAAGACATCAAATTGATTCTGTCGGCAGATGTTTATCAACTCCCCTTTGGCTTTGATCCGGAGGATCGCAGCCGTTTCAAGATTGAACAGTTGCCAGCAAGCGACATTGAATATGCTGACGCCGCTATCATCGACACTTGGCCGCATATTTATTGGCTGAAATCTATGCACGAACGCCAGCTGGTGACTGTCCAGGATTACACGCACGACGAAAGTCATAGGTGGGAGAAATTGTCGGGGCTCCGCATCGGCGGATGGCCCTTGGAGATTCAATCCATCATGATGCAATGGGAGTGTGAGTATGCATCGGCGGGTTTGAATACAGGTGGCGGCTTACAGGTGATCGGCATTGACTGGGAACAAAACTTGGATGAAGTCCTGAAATGGAAATTGATCCTCCAATACCCAGCTGGCGGGAATCATACATTTCTCGACGATGGATGTGTCTATCTGTGGGGGAAAAGCGATGGAGAAAAATTCATAAATTATTGGGTTGTTAGCCAGTCTACATAACATGGGAAGAGCCATAGTAGTCCTTACAAAATGAAATGGTTCGAGCCCTGAAGGGGCGGCCTGAAATCTCACCAGCAATGGAGGCGCGCCATGTCCGACAGCAGAAAACCGGATTATTCCTTACAACGTCAGGGCCAAGGGATGGACTATTGGTTGCTGCGCTTGGTTTCTGCAAGTAAGGAGCAGCGTTTAGAAGCTGGATTGGCCTTGCAAGCGATGGCATGGGGACTGCCTGGATTAACTCCCATGGGATCGCTAGGGGAGCTTGAAATCGTTCCTGATATTGTCAGCCAGAAACAGCGTTTCGAGCAAGCTGTTCGTGATGCGCTAGCTAGCCCGAATTTTCCTCGAATCGACTTTCTGACTAAGCTGATGGCGTATCGAGCGGCCTTATCTGGTGATTGGCGCCAACGCGTCGATGCAGGGGGTTGGTTTCTCCAGTGTCAGGGAGCCGAAATCAGCTCCCCATCTGGGGGGATGGCGCATCTGGTATTTTTCTCCCTGCGCGAAGAATGGATGCAGATCCCGGACATTCTCGAGGCGCAGCTTGAGGACAAATCTTTGCGCGCTGATGCCCTGAAGGCAATCGAACGGATCGGCGAGCCTGCGCGTCGCTTTGCTCCTCGTCTTTTGAGCGATTTGGCTCGTCTCAAGGATCGTGAGGACGGAAGCCGAGCAAGCTTTGGCGCCAGCAACGCTTTGGCGGCGATTGGAGGCGATGATCCTGCAACGATCGAGGCGCTGATGCATTTTTTGCGTTCGCCGGAGGTGAGTCAGCAGGTCGGAGCGGCGGAAACTTTTGAAGCCTTGGGGACGAAGGTATGCGGCCGAGAAAAAGAAATTTGTACGGTGTTGCACAGCGTGCGCAAGCACGAGGCTGGTTTTGTCGGGGCGCTGGCTTCCGTCGGCAGGCATTTGCCATACATCCGCGCCGAAATCCTGGATTTGGCGAAAGCCCGCCCGCCAGTTTGGGAAACCCATTCATTTGGGAACCAAGAATTTTCTAGTGACAAGGTGATGTGGCAGCGCGGCGTCGCGATTGCAGCATGTCGATATTTCACGGCTTATCCGGAGGAATGCCTGCCGGTGCTAGCTGAAGCCTTGGAGAGTTTCGAAGAATACGATCCTGATGAATGTTACGAAGGTCCTCAAGGGAGGACCTGCTCAGTCATCGCCGATTTCGGGCCGGCAGCCGCAGCGATTTTGCCCAATCTTCTGCGCATGCTGGAGCAAGTCAAAAAGGGCCCGGACTTCCCCAAAGCGTTGCTGTATTGTTTGGGCGCCATCGGCCCCGCCGCAGCCAGCATCTTGCCGCAACTCCTGGCTTGGCGCGAAGAAAGAGGCATTGAAGACTACATGGATGATATTGAGATCGTTCCAGTTGACTTCTCGATTGACGCTATCGGCTGGACCATTCAACAGATTCGTGGTTCGCCCCGAAATTAAGCTAAATCTTTAAACCCCAAACCAAAACGGAGCCCCCACATGTCTCTCGCCATCGGCAAAAAAGCCCCCGACTTCTCGCTGCCTGACGCTCACGGCAAGGTCCACACCTTGGCCAGCTTCCAGGGCAAGACCACGGTGATCTACTTCTACCCGCGCGACAACACTCCCGGCTGCACCAAGGAGGCTTGCGGTTTCCGCGACGCCGAAGCCCGGCTCCTCAAGGCCGGGGTTGTGGTCGTCGGGGTGTCGCCTGACTCCCCGGCTTCGCACCTGAAATTCATCGCGGCGCAAGAGCTGAACTTCACCCTGCTCGCTGATCCGGAAAAGACCATGATCCAAGCCTATGGCGCCTGGGGCGAAAAGATGATGTACGGCAAGACCTCCGAAGGCGTCATCCGCTCCACCGTGATCCTCGGCCCCGACGGCAAAGTGACGCATCATTGGCCCAAGGTCGCCAAGGCCGAAGCCCATCCCGAGGAAGTGTTGGCGGCGCTCGGGCTGTAATTCTTGTTCCCTGGGAGCGCGGCAGCCCCCTGCCGCCTTCTTCCCTCCCTTTCTTCGAAGGTCTTCCCGCCATGAAAACCAAACATCTCTGGTGGCTCGCCGCCTTCATCTTCACCCTGATCTTCTTCGGCGTGGTTGTCCTCGGCTTGCCTTGGCGCTGGGCGATCGAGCGCCGCGTCGACGCGATCAAGGCCCGCGGCGAACCCGTTTGCCTCGCCGATCTGAAGCCGAAGCCGGTGCCGGCCGATCAAGATGGCGGGCCGCTTCTCGAGGCCTTGTGGGCCAGCTTGAGCTCGGAGCCGGCGTGGAAGGATCGCGTCTTTTATGGTCGCGGACGCGACTGCGTTGCTGCCATTCGTTTCTGCCTGGGGAAGGGCGAAGCGCCTGACTTCTTCAGCAAGCTCGACAAGACCAAACAAGCGGAATGGAAGAAACGGGTCAGCGACCTTGGGGACCTGCTCAAACGCCGGCCGGATCTGTTGGTCCAGTTTGAAGAGGCGCTCAACAAGCCGCATTGTCAGCTCAAAATGGATTACAGTCAGAAAGCCTCGACTTTGTATCGGCCTGGAATAAGTGCGATTCGCAACAGTCTGAACGCGCTTAACGACCTCAGCCTCTACTACGAAGCGACTGAACACGACACCGAAGCCCAACGCTGTCGCCTGCTATTTTTGCGGATGCCGCGCATTCTAGATGCAGGGCCATGTTTGATGATTGAAGCCTTGGTTCGCGTCGCCCTCAACGGCATAGCCAACTCAGCCCTCAATGTCCAGTTCGATTTGATGTCTGACGAGGAATTGCGGGAGATGCAAAAAGCCGCAGAGCTCGCCAAGCCCTTCCCTCTCTCTTGGCCCGAGCTCTTGCAGCGCGAACGCATCTCGGCTCTTGAGTATCGCCAAGTCGAATTCAAGGACTGGCAAACCACGGCGAAATACATGGAGTTAGGACCTTCGGATTCCCTTTGGACGGAGACCAAGCAATGGCTCTACGTTTACACGGGCTGGCGTCATTACGACTTGCTCAAATGCATCGATCAATATGATGACGTCGTCGCGGGCAGACCCTTGCCCAAAAACAGTCATTTGGGCGAGATGTTGTGGCCTGCTTTAGATTAGATTCCATTCATCTCAAGCTTCTTGCTGAACCCGCCAAACTGCGCCAGCTTCGACTCGGCATCGCGCTGGAGCTGCTCAAGCGTCGTGACGGCCGCTATCCCGCCGATCTCAAGGAGCTCGATCTGCCGCAGGAAGGAGCCGATGGCAAGCCGATGAAATACGAGGTTTTCGATGGCGGCCGCGGCGCCTGTCTTGAGTTCTTCGACAAGGCGAGCTCGAAGATGATGCACTTCCAGCTGGGCGACTACGACGAGAAGGCGCATCGGTGAAGGAGCAAAGACAGAACAAGCCGGCGGGACGCCAGCGATCCCGAGACAGAACAACAAGCCGGCTGGATGCCGGCAATCCCAGTGTGGAGCGCAAAACACTCTTGCAGCTCCGAAGGAGCGACTTGAACTCAGCCCGGGTCGTAGCCGAGGAACGAGGCGCAGGCCCGGGTAAGGAGGATTGAATCCGAGTTCCAGCGGGGCGACCTGAAGATTCGGGTTGTTAGCCAAGTCCGAATAGCCCCCGATTCCAAGTCCGAATAGCCCCCGATTCCAAGTCCGAATAGCCCCCGATTCAACGCCTTCACGCCGCTCTTTCAGGGCTCGGATCGTTCTCTCAGAAACCTGGGGCTTCACCTCGTCCCTCGGTTACGCCCCAAGCTGAGATCTTGCTGCCCCGCCCAGGCGTTTGGCACCGCAACCAGACAAGACAAGGGGGAGCTGAATGACTCAGTCGTCTTCGCGACATGGAGTGCCCCGGCGGCTGGAGCGGTATTCGCTAGCGGAGACTTGGTGCAGCTTCCTGAAGGCCTCGTGCAGGCTGCTGCGCTCGCCGAAGCCCGACTCGAGGGCGATGACGCTGATCTTGAGGTCGGTCTCGGCGAGAAGCCGGGCGGCATGGTCGACGCGAAGCCGCATCAACTCCTCGCTGACGCTCAATCCCAAGGCATTTTTCACCAGGCGCTGGAGATTGCGCACCGAAAGTCCGGAATGACTGGCGACGTCATCGAGGAAAATCCTTTCTCGGTAATGCCGCCGCAAATAGAGTATCGCCTCGGAAAGTCCCGGCAGCTCGGAGACGAAGTGAGCGGTGCTGGCGCGGGTGACCACGCCCGTCGGCGACACCCGTAGAGAAGGCTGCGGCGCCTGCCGCCCCTCAAGGCGTTCGGCGAGCAGTTCGACAGCTCGCCGGCCGAGGCGTTCGTCGGCTCCCTCGATCGCGGAAAGCCCCAAGGGCGAGGGGAGCAGATCGACCGGCTGGTTGTCGGGGGCAAGCACCGCGACATCCTGCGGCACCCGCAATCCCAGTCCCAGCGCGGCGAAGACCAGCTCGGTGGCGTAGAGATCGTCGTCCGCCATCAAGGCGAGAGGGCGGGGCATTGCGGCGATCTTCTCCTGCATCCAGGAGATCCGGGCGGTGGGACTGAGCGTGTCGGGGTGCTCCTCCATCGCGTCGAGCAGGATCGCTTCGAGGCCGGCCTGCCGCACCGCCGCGGCGAAACCGTCGCGACGGCTGTTGCCAAAGCGGTAGCCCTGGGCCTTGACGAAGCCGAGATGAGAATAGCCAAGTTCGAGAAAATGCCTGGCTCCGAGGCGTCCGACGGCGTCCTGGTCGACCTTGACCCCGGGCAGATCGTCGCCGCCGATGAGGTGGATCACCGGGCAATCAAGGCTGGCGAGATATTCCCGGGCACTCGGCGTAGCGGCCGCGGCAATCACCCCGAGGCAGCGGGTGCCGGGGACCATCGCCTGCCTTTGCATCAGGCGGACGCGCCAGCCGCGTTGCCGGCCGGCCTTGACGACGCTCTCGTAAAGAGGGCCATAGAAGCGGTCGACGTAAAAGATGACGCATGGGGCCTGTGGGAAGGTGTCGCTGCCGGTCAAGGATGGCCTCGGGTGTTCGCCGTCAAGAGGCGGCGCACTGGAGAAAAATCAATAGCCGGGGAGATCCTCAATCCTCTTCCTCTTCTTCGACGGTTTTGCCTGCGATCAGCAGGGCGTCGCTCACCGCCTCGGAGAAGACGATGGGGGGCACCTGGCCAAAGGGAAGGGCGGCGCCACCGTCGACGCGATGGAAGCTGAGGCGGTCAAGGGTGGTCGTATCGGTGAACTCGGCGTAGACCTCGAAGTTGACGCCGAGATCGGCGTAAAGTCCGGCGCGCGGGAAGACCTTGCGATAGGCGTAGATGGAAGAGCCGTCCTGCTGCTTGATCCAGCCGAAACGCTCGGCCTTGCTGCGGACGCTGCCCACCGCTGCGACGGCCTGGTCGCACCAGAGGCCTTCGGTCAAGCTCGCTTCGTCGTCCCGCATCAAGCGCAAAGGACGCTCAAGTTGCGGCACCAAAGCCGTAAGCCGGGCCGCGACCAGATGCTCCTTCCAGTCGTGATGGCCGTCGCCGTCGAGATGGAGCGGATGGATCAGGCCGATCGACCCGTGATCCGGCAGGACAAAGCTCGACTCGTCGGCCTTGATCAGGCCGCCTTCGCCATCGCCGCGGAAGCTCGCCGTGAGCTTCCCGTCTTCGTCCCATAAACCCCAGATTTGACTGAGAAGGAAGGGGCCGAGCACGGGGTTTTTCAGGTAGAGTTCGCCCCAGGCGGCGGGCGACCAGCGGCGCTCCTGCACCAGCATGCGGTTGTGACGGATCTTCTGGGCCTTGATGACGGCGCGGAGCTGGGGACTCAGGGTTTTCATGACGCCTTTGATTTCCGCCGGAGCGGCGGCTTTTTTCTTGCCGCCGACCCAGTATTGCCATTTGCCGTCGGCACCGATGCGGACTTCGCAAGTGCCGTGGATCTGCGGCTGACCGGGCTCGAAACCGAGCCAGGGAATGATGCTGTCGCCGAGTTCGTCGACGCTGACACCTCGCGCTTCGGCGACGGCTTGCATCGCCTCTTTGGCAGCGACGCCGATGTAGGGGTATTTCGAGCGGAATTCGTGGGCGACCTCTTCGAGCTTCATGAGGGCCAGCGGCGTGCCGATCAAAGCCATGGCCTCGAGGTTGAGCATCGCCTGGCGTCCGCGATTGCCTTTGGCCCAGGCGGCGAGCGGCGCGACGAGGCGGGGCAAGAAGCTGTCGTCGCCGAGGGCGCAGCCGAGCACCAAGGCGTAGCGGATCTTGGGATCCGGCTTGGCTAGATAGGCATCGAGGAAAACTTCGGCGAAGGCCCGGCTCTGGGTCCGGTCGATCAGCTCCAGCCACAAGGCGGCTTCGGGGTTGAGTTCGGCGCCATCCATCGAGGCCTGGCAGGAGATCAGGTGAAGAATCTCCTCAGCGGTCATCGGCGAGCCGTCCTTCAGTCGCAAAGGCGGCAAGGCCTCGATTTTGAGCCAGGGGGGAAGGGATTTGAGCGAAGCCGTGCTGGCCCATTCGGTGAGCTGACGACGTTCGATGCCTTGACCTGTGGCGCGCCAATGAGGCAGCAAGACCTCGAGAATCTCACGACGGACTGGGATGGATTTTTCCGTCTTCAAGATTTCAGCAAAGGCAGAGATCGGCTCGCCGCGAGCGCGCAGGGTTTTTACCGCGAGGTGACGCTCATAAGCTAACTTCGACGACAAAAGCGCCTGGCTTTCACGCGACCAAAAATCATGAGATTGTGCAAGTTCAGAAACTAGAAACCTCATCAGCTTATCGTCGCGCAACTTTATCAAATACGAGATAAACCCGGTGTAGGGTGAATCACCATTTTTATCCATAAATTTCGAAAAGGCTTTGAAGGCTTGCGCTCCGATGCCGACAAAATGGCTAGGCTTATGAATTAAATCAAAGGCCATAATCGAAAGCCACTTATTAGCACCAATTAGTTCGTAAATTGATTTGGCGAAGTCGTTTTCATTGTGTAAGCGATCTAAAAAGGCTTGGCTACAAGCTAGGATGTCGCCGGTTTCGATGTAATGATGAAGTGTTTTGACATCGCTTTCCTGAAGAGGATGCTTGAGCAAATAAAGTGTCCCGCGACTGTCTGGCAGGCGTCGACCAAAGCGCTGGATAAAATCGCCGTAACGAGCGCACGCATCGTTGGATAGGGGCACAAAAGCATTCTCACCTTGGACTTCGCCTCCAAGCTCCGTTCCTGAGACGAGTTTCTCCACCTCTTCGAGACCTGGGCAAGTCTTGATTAAACTCATGACTTCATTGAGTTGAATAAATTCCCCCCAAGGTTTAGGATTGCGCTTTTTGTGCTTTGATTTTAGTATTTCAACGAGTATATCGGGATTATTTTCGTAAATTCTTCGCGCAATGACCGTAGACATTTTTTTTATTTTATGGCACAAGCCTGAGGAAACAAGAAATGACCAATCCTGATCATCAAATTTGTTTTGATTCTTATAAATATATTTTGCCATGAAGTCATCAAATTTGAACATTCCTAAAGACATGAGGTGAGAATACTGTTGATAATCACTGCCGCGGAGGGTTCTCTCATTGATAAAATTATCAAAAGAATATTCAACTGCATATTTGGCCGTTGAGGACATGTCTAGCACTAAGGTTCTCCAAGCCAGTGCTTCCGTCTTAATTTTTCGGTATAGATACTGACAATGGGAGCTAGCGGTGTAAACACACAGACGCGAGTCCGGCAATTGATTCTGGTTGAGATCGCATATCCATTCGGCAAGTGAGGCGTCCTCATGACTGAGTTGCTTCTTGATGATGGCGACATCCTGGGGGAAAGAGCTCTCAAGCGAAGGCTGAGCTGAATGATCCATGCGATCCTCGCGAGATGTTGGCTGGAGTTCCGCAAGATAGACGACCATGAAAAAACCGAAAGAGACGCTTGAGCAGCCGAGCCCTATGACTTTCGGAATTCCCAGATGACTCAGGCGACACCTGCGCTCGCTACGCGGGGCGAACACAAGGACGAATAGGACCCAGGGCGATGCCCTGGGCTAAGCCAGCTTCGACCGCGCTGCGGTGAATGCAAGCTCGGCCTGAGTTATCTGGGTATTCAGCCACTCGGCCGCGCCGAGTGAGGGGATTCATCCACAAACTTTCCGGAAGAACCGTGAATTCTCTGACTGAGCCCTGCGGAGCTCGCCGCCGCCAGGATTTGCTGACTCCAAAGGGTGGACGATTTTAGCCTGGGTTGAGCCGCCTCGGCGATACCCCGGATCAGCGGTCGAGCCAGCAAAGCCAAGGATCAGCCCAAAAATCCCGGGAGCCGATCGGGTTGCCCGCGCCGCCAGGTTCTGCGGCATCGACAAACCCAGGCTTGACGCGCCAGCCGACGCTCCGGCAGGGCCGGGTTTTTGCGTCCGGCGCAGAAGCCAGAGCGCGTCTGGGCGGCTAGATTCCGCCGCATCTTGAGCGAACCAAACAAAGGAGATTTCCATGGGCGTCATCATTCAAGCCGTTTACGAAGGCGGCCTGCGCTGCAAAGCCGTGCACACCCCGAGCGGCGCCACCCTGGTCACCGACGCCCCCGTCGACAACCACGGCCGCGGCGAAAGCTTCTCCCCCACCGATCTCCTTGCCACCGCCTCGTTGACCTGCATGATGACCATCATGGGCATTGCCGCCGAGAAGGAGAAGGTCGACATCCGCGGTCTCAAGGCGAGCACCGAGAAGATCATGAGCAGCGACCTGCCGCGCCGCGTCGCCCGTCTCCTCATCCGGCTCGAAATCCCCGGCGTCGCCGAGCACGAAACCCGCCGCAAGCTCGAAGCTGCGGCGCGCGCCTGTCCGGTCCACAAGTCGATCTCTCCCGAGATCGAGCTGGACATCGAATTCAGCTGGCTCTGAAGGCTTGGTGCCCCTGGAAATCCCGGCCGGCGGAAATCCCGCCGGCCCTTTTCCACCTGGGAGCTCAAGGCACGGCGAGGCGGTCGAGCATCTCGGCGCAGAGGAAGTCGTTTTCGCTGAGGCCGTTGACAGCGTGGGTCCAGTACACCACCTTGACATCCTTGAAGCCGACCTCCATCAGGGGATGGTGGTTTTCGCGGTGAGACACCCAGGCGACGGCGTTGACGAAGGCGATCGCCTGGTAGTGATTGGCGAAGACCCAGCGGCGACTGATCTTCGATTCCGCCAAGGACCAGAGAGGGATCCGGCTCATCGCCTGCCGCTCTTCTTCCAGGCTCATTGCAGGGACTCCGCCCTCGCAGGGTTTGCAGGCTCGCCCCGAGGATAGGTTGCAGATCGTGTCGCTCATGATGGACTCCCGCAGCTGATGGATGTATAGGACCGCAAAAAGAAACATCTTCTTGGCGTCCCGGCAAGGGCGTCTGCGCCGAACCCGGCTATCTTTGCGCCCCATGAACACCAGTAAGCGCACTCTCCGCAGCCTCGACGACTTCGCCGCCGCCGGCCTGCTTCCCGCCGATGCCGACGCCGCGGCCCTCGGCGAAGTGGCGCGGCAGTTCAGTCTCGCACTCAGCCCGGAACTGGCCGGCAGGATCGGAGGAAGCCCCTGCTCCGATCCCGTCGCCCTGCAGTTCGTCCCTGACGCCCGCGAGCTCGAAATCGACCCCCGCGAGCTCGCCGATCCGATCGGCGATGAGCTGCATTCTCCCCAGAAAGGCATCGTCCACCGCTACCCGGACCGGGTTCTGCTCAAACCCACTCACAGCTGTGCCGTCTATTGCCGCTTCTGCTTCCGGCGGGAAAAGGTCGGACCGGGAGAGGAGACCTTGCGCGATCCCGAGCTTGACGCGGCCCTCGCCTACATCGAGGCGCGCCCGGCGATCTGGGAGGTCATTCTCACCGGCGGCGATCCGCTGGTCCTGCCTCCTTCCCGCCTTGCCGCGATGCTCCGTCGTCTTGCCGCCATCACTCACGTCGAAGTCATCCGTCTTCACAGCCGCGTTCCGGTGGTCGCGCCGGAAAGGATCACGCCGGAACTGCTCCAGGCTCTGCGCTGTGACAAGGCGGTCTGGTGCGTCGTCCACGTCAACGCCGCCGCCGAGCTCGGTCCCGCCGCCGCTCGCAGCCTCGCCGCCCTGGTCGACGCCGGCATTCCTCTCCTGTCGCAAAGCGTCCTGCTCAAGGGCGTCAACGATTCCGCCGCCGCCCTTGAAAGCCTTTTCCGCCGTCTTTGCGGCCTCCGCGTCAAACCCTACTACTTGCATCATCCCGACCTGGTCCGTGGCACCGGCCACTTCCGTGTCAGTCTTGCGCAGGGACAGGAAATCCTCCGTCAGCTTCGCGGCGAGCTCTCCGGCATCGCCCAGCCGACCTACATTCTCGACATTCCCGGTGGTGCCGGCAAGGTCCCCTGCGGACCTTCCTTTCTGCGCCCGCTCGCCGACGGCTCCTGGGAGGTCGAGGACCCCGGCGGCCGGAAGCACTCCTATCCTGGCTGAACCGGGCTTTCAGGGGGCGAGTTCGGCAGCACCGGAGAGTGCCGGGCCGTCTGGGCGGGTGGGTAGGAGGGCGCCGCGCTCTTTGAGCTGGCGGCTCAGGGCCTGAGCAAGTTCGCGGACCTCAGCCGGACGTTCGGCGGCGAGGTCGCGGCTCTCGCCGATGTCGTTATTGAGATCGTAGAGTTCGAGCTTGGCGCTGGCGTAGTGGCAGATCAGCTTCAAGTCACCGCGACGGATCGACGACCAAGGGGCCTGGTCATAGGTGTTGGGATAGTGCCAGATCAGATCGCGGGAGGGCGCCGCGGCGGTGTCGCCGCGGGCCAGCGGCAGGAAGGAGCGTCCGTCGACCGGGTGTTTGACCAGGGGTTTCCAGTCGATGCCGGCGGCCTCGAGGAGGCTGGGGAAGACATCTTCGATGATCACCGGATCGGCGCAGCGGGCGGGCTGGACGCGGCCTTGCAGCAGCGCACGAGGCAGGCGGACGGCGAGCGGGACGCGGGTGCCGCCCTCGTAGCCGGTGATCTTGTGGCCGCGGAGGGGCAGGTTGCGCGGATTCTCCCGGGGCGAGCCGTTGTCCGACATGAAGAGGATCAGGGTGTCGTCGAGGTGCTGGTGGCGCTCCAGCCAGGCGAGGAGCTCGCCGAGGGACTTGTCCATCCCCTCGACCATCGAGGCGAAGGCGGCGTCGCGCTTCGACAGACCGCGGTCGAGGTAGGGCTGGACGAAGCGGGCGTCGGCCTCGAAGGGCGCGTGGACGGCGTAGTGGGAGAGATAAAGATAGAAGGGCTTGCCCGAGGCTTCGTTGCGGTCGAGGGCGGCGAGGGCTTCGCGGGTGAGCGCCTCAGTCAGGTAGGTGGCGCTGCCGTGGTACTTCTCCAGGCCCGGGACGTTCCAGATCTCGTCGGCCTTGTTCTTGCTGCGCCAGGCGGCGCTGTAGTTCTTCTCGCCCCAATAGCTGCCGGGTCCGCCGGCGGCGTGGCCGGCGATGTTGACGGCGAAGCCGAAGTTGCGGGGATCGGCGCCGGAGGTCTCGGTGGCGCCCCAGTGCGCCTTGCCGGCGTGGATGCAGTGGTAGCCGGCCTCGGCGAGCAGGCGCGGCAGGGTCTGGGCGCAGACGTGGCTGCGGGGCGTGCCGGCTTCGGGGCAGAGGCCGTTGAAGGGCCACTGAGGGGGCCGCACCGGCCCCTTGGGGCTTCCTTCCGGCGAGACGTCACGGCGCAGGGTCCAGCAGGTGACGCCGTGGCGGGCTGCGTTGGCGCCGGTCATCAGGCTGATGCGGCTGGGCGAGCAGACGGCGGAAGCGTAGGCCTGGGTGAAGAGGGTGCTTCCCTGCGCCAGCTTCTCGAGATTGGGGGTGCGGTAGCGATCGTTGAGGGCGGTGCGCTCGCTGTGGAAGGGGACTGAGCAGTCCTGCCAGCCCATGTCGTCGACGAGGAAGAAGACGATGTTGGGTCGTTTCGGCGCGGGAGCGGCTGGCTCCTCGGCCTCGGCGGAGCTGGCGAGGAAGAGGGCGGAAAGGATGAGGCGGAGCATAAATGCGTCCTGGATTGATTGAGACTGGCCCGTCTGAGACTCACGGCGCTAGAGTGAAGTTCCCTGAGGGGGGATCGGGCGGGGGATCAGAGTTTCGGCTTCCCGTGGAGCAGCTTTTCCGCCAAGGGTTCGAAGCCGGCTTCCCGGGCGAGCGCGGCAGGGCTTTTTCCGTCGCTGGTCAAATCATCGGTCCGGGCTCCTTTTTCCAAGAGATAGCGGACCACCTTCCCCTGGCCGTTGGCTGCGGCGAAATGGATCGCCTGCCAGTGCTCATCCTGCTTCGCATCGACTTTTGCGCCGGCCGCCAAGAGAAGATCGAGAATCGCCAGACGGCGAGCTTCGACCAGAGCGGGATAGTAGCGATCATGGTTCATCCCCAGGCTCATCAGGGTTCGAACAGCCATCACACTCGCCTTCTCTTTCGTCGCAGGATCGGAATCCAAATCCTCCATCCTCGGTCCGAGTTTGGATAGTTCGGCATCAGAGAAGACCGGCGGCTCATCTTCCGGGGCGCGGGTGCATCTGGCGATAATTTCCTCCTGGCTGTCGCTTAGAAGCATATGGATCGCCTGCCAGCCAGCAGATGTTTTGGCTGTCGATTGAGCGCCGGCTGCCAAGAGGAACTCCACCGCTTCGACACTCCAGGCGCCTGAGGCGCAATGAATCGCTTGACAGCCATCCTCAGTCGCTGCGTCGATCTTGGCACCCGCTTCGATCAACATTTTGAGACAGGAGGCCGAGCCTTTTCCCGCCGCCAGATGGATCGGCTGCCAGCCCTCCGCCATCTCGACATCCGGCTTGGCACCCGCTTGCAGCAGAAGCTTCAAGGTTTTGTCGTGACCGCCGTCAGCCGCCAGATGGATCGGCTGCCAGCCCTCCGCCATCTCGACATCCGGCTTGGCACCCGCTTGCAGCAGAAGCTTCAAGGTTTTGTCGTGACCGCCATTGGCGGCTAAATGAATCGCCTGCCAGCCATCACCGGAATCGGCATCGATCTTGGCTCCCGCAGCAAGCAGCATCCTGACTATTTCCTCGTGGCCCGAATCAGCCGCAGAATGAAGCGGCTGCCAATTGTTGGCGAGGGCGTCGACCTTGGCCCCTGCCGCCAACAAGAGGCGGACTGATTCGATGTCACCGCCTGCTGCCGCCAGATGCAAAGCGGTGCAGCCGCTGGCGTTGACGACCTCGATTTTCGCCCCTGCGGCCAAGGCGGCTTTCAGCAGGTCCGGCTCTTTCTCCTCAGCCGCGCGGAGAAGAAGGGTCGCGCCGTCGGCCTCGACTGCGTTGACATCCAAGCCTGCCCGGATGAGATAGTCGGCCATTTCACCAGTGCCCGCATGTACCAGAAGGCTGCCGTACTCATCCTTCGCATCCAGCCTGGCTCCCTTGGCGATCAGCAACTTGACGATGTCGAGGCTGCCGCCGAGCACCGCTTTTTGAATCATCCCGGAATTCAAGTTCTGCAAATCGGAACCGGCAGAGAGGAGCAGTTGCGCAGACTCGTGAAAGACGGGTGCGGATTTCTGCCCATACATGGCCGGCCCGGTAAGTGCATACTCCAAGGGTATGCCATCATTGGCGGCTTTCGGATTGACTTTCGCTCCCAAGCTGAGCAGAGCTCGAACCGCCTGGGCGCTGACCGATCCGGCCGCCAAGTGCAGAGGCGTGTCGGCGTTGTCGGTCAACGCCTCGATTTTGGCTCCGGCTTTCGCCAGGGCCTGAATCACCTCGGCGTGATTGTTTTCGGCCGCCCAGTGAAGCGGGGTGTAGCTGTAATATTCGGTCACGGCGTCAGGCGACGCTCCCTGCTTGAGCAGGGTGGCCACCACCTCAGATCGTCCTTGTTGGGCGGCGTAATGGAGAGGGGTCGCGTCGTCGTAGCCCGTGACGTTGACATCGACCCTCTTGGACAAGAGCAGATTCACGACTTCCGCATGGCCGTAATAAGCGGCAAGATGGATGGCCTGACAATCGCACTGCCACTCTTCCTCCTCGTTCTGCTTCGGCCAGGCGCCGCATATCGACGCATCTGTCTTGGCGCCGGCGGCGAGGAGGAGCTGGAGGACCTCGACTTGGCCGCGAGCGGCGGCGAAGTGGATGGCCTGCCAATCGTTGGCTTCTTTGAGGTCGACCGGGACGCCGCTGGCGAGGAGCTCCTCGACCCGCGAGGCATCGCCGCGGCAGGCGGCGTCGAAGAGGCTGCCGGCCGGTAAGGTCGAGGGGGCTTGCAGCGCCGCTTCGCGCCTGGGTTCGAGCATGCTGCAGGCGGCGGTGAGAAGCAGGGCGAGGCTGGTGCCGGCGGAGACAAGGGAGGGAAAGGACATGAAGGCGCCTGGGCTCGGGGTTGGAAATTCGCGGGACTCCCTGAGCCTAAGCCAAAAGCCGGGCAAATGCAAGAAGCCAAGGGACAAAAGGGCTCTCGACTGAGGCTCCGGCAAATTCCTCTTGGGAGATCCGACAAGCCCTGCCGCGCGGCGATCTGTGTCACCGCTGATTCCCGCGGGCGGGAAGCGGTCTGGGCGGGAATCTTGCCGGGACGGCAGGCCGCGCTAAATTTGCCGCCCATTTCAATCGACAGGAGAATTCCATGGAAGTGATCATCTGCAGCAGCAAGCAGGAAGCCGAGCTGACCACCGCCAAGCTGATCGCCTCGCGCATCCGCTCCAAGCCCAACCTGCTGCTCGGCCTTGCCACCGGCCGCACTCCCGAAGGCGTCTATGCCCTCCTCGCCGAGATGCACAAGAAGGAAGGACTCGACTTCTCCCTGGCGAGCAGCGTCAACCTCGACGAATACGTCGGCCTCGCTCCCGAGCACGACCAGTCCTACCGCTACTTCATGAACAAGCATCTGTTCTCGAAGGTCAACATCAAGCTTTCCAACACGCATCTGCCCGACGGCATGGCCAAGGACATCCCGGCGGAATGCGCCAATTTCGAAGCCCAGATCTCCCGTCTCGGAGGCATCGATCTGCAGCTGCTCGGCATCGGCAGCAACGGCCACATCGGTTTCAACGAGCCCGGCTGCTCTCTGTCCTCGCGCACCCGCATCAAAACCCTCACCAAAGAGACCCTGGAGCAGAACGGCCCGATGTTCGGCGATCCGAAACTGATGCCGCGCCACGCCTTGACCATGGGGGTCGGCACCATCATGGAAGCCAAGGAAGTCCTGCTCATCGCCACCGGCAAGGGCAAGGCCCCGGTGGTGAAGGCCATGGTCGAAGGCGCCATCTCGGCCTGGGTTCCCGCCTCGATCCTGCAGATGCACCAGCGCGCCGTCATCGTCCTCGACCAGGATGCCGCTTCCGAGCTGCAGAACGGCGAATACTACAAGTGGGTCTACGCCAACAAGCCGGAATGGCAGAAGAGCTTCTGAGAGCCCAGGCCCGCCGATCCCGCTTCCGCCGAAGCGGGATTTTTGCGGCCTGTGCACGTCCCTCTGCGTCTCCGGCTGGGCGCCTCGCGCTTGCCGGCCTACATTGGCGCAGCAGCGGAAGGGCCCCATGACCGGCGACAATCCCCACCTTGTGCAGTTCATCGACCTGGCGCAGCAGTGCTGCGACGGCGAGGGCGGCGGCCTGCGCGGCGATCTGGGCGGCGCAGCCTGGCCCTACGAAGAGGACGAACTGGTCGACCAGGGCGGCAAGAAACGCATCATCCGCTGCCTCGACCGCCGCAGCGGCCGCATCGTCGCCCGCGCCGAATGCCTGCAGGAGGGCGATGCCGCCGAGGAGGAGAAGTTTCTCCGCGAAGCCCGCCTCACCGCCCAGCTCCAGCACCCCAACATCATCCCGGTCCATGAGATCGGCCTCACTCCCGCCGGCCACCCCTACTTCGTGATGAAACTGGTCGAAGGGCGCAGCCTGCAGCAGCTCCTCGACGCCCTCCGGGACGGCGACGGCGCCGCCAGTCGCGACTATCCCCTCGCCACCCGCATCGACATCTTCAGCCGCATCTGCGAGGCCGTCGCCTACGCCCATCGACGCGGCATTCTGCACCTCGACTTGAAGCCCGCCAACATCCAGCTCAGCCAGCTCAGCCGCCACGGGGAGGTGCTGGTCTGCGACTGGGGTCTCGCCCGCGTCCTCGACGCGGTCTGCGAAGACCCGCAGCTGCTGCGGCTGTCGCTCGACCCTCATGAGCTCAAGACCCTCACCCGCGACGGCTTCGTCAAGGGCAGCCCCGGCTACATGGCCCCCGAGCAGGCCGGAGCCGTGCACGGCGTCAAGGACCGCCGCAGCGACGTCTTCTCCCTTGGCGCCCTGCTCTACTCCCTGCTGGCTTATCAGCCGCCCTTCGACGGCGCCGATGTCGCCGAGGTCCTGGCGGCCACCCGCCGCGGCCGGATCCAGCCATTCCCGAGGCCGCCGCCGCCCGGTCTCGAGGCGATCTGCCGCAAGGCCCTGCAGCGGCGGCCGGAAGATCGCTACGGCGACGTCGACGAGCTGCTCGACGAGCTTGCCGCCTGGCGCTACGGATTCGCCACCGCGGCCGAAAAGGCGAGCTTCGGCCGCCAGCTGCTCCTCTTCGGCCGCCGCCATGTCCGCATCGTCGCGCCCCTCGCCGTGTCAATCCTGGTTCTTGCCGCCGCCACCCTGCTCTTCATCCAGGGCTTGAACCACAAGGAGGCCGCGGCCCAGGAGGCCCGCCGCCGCGCCGAAAGCAGCGAAGCGCAGCTGCGCCGGGAGACGGCGGCCCGGCTGCGCCTTGCCCACGACGTCGCGCCTCGCTACATGCAGCTTGCACTCGAAGCGGAGGAGAAGATGGATTTCGATGCCGCGCTGAACTACGGACGGCAGGCGGTCGAGATCGAGCCTGCCCTCGGCCGCGCCTGGCAGAGCCAGGCCCTGGTCCACCTCGGGCGACAGAACTTCGCCGCTGCGGCCGGCGCCTACCGCAAGGCTGGCGGGGCGGACAATCTGCTCCTCGCCGCGTGGGCCGAGGAATTCGCCCTCCAGGCCGGCGCCGGCGAGATCACCGCCGCAGCCTGGACCAGCCTCTTCGCCCGCCTCCAGGCCCTCGACCGCCCCTGGATCTTCGAGCGCCTCATCCGCCTTCACGTCGAGCGCCGCCTGGACATCGGCCAGCGCCTTTCCTTCCTCCACGAGATGCTGAGCCTGCAGCAGCCTGGAAGCAAGGAGATCCGCCTGAGCTGGAAGGACGGGCGACTCGACCTCGCCGGCAACGACAGGCTCAGCCTCAGCCCGGCTTTGCGCGGCCTGCCGGTCCGCGAACTCGATCTCTCCCACACCGGCGTCGCCGATCTGCGGCTCCTCGCCAGCCTGCCGCTGGAATCCCTGCGCCTCGCCGGGGCTCCCTGCCGCGACCTGTCGCCGCTCGCCGGCCTGCCGCTGCGCCATCTCGATCTGCGCGGCTGCCCCGTCGCCGATCTCGCGCCGCTCGCCGGGCTGCCCCTGGTCAGTCTCGATCTGCGCGGCTGTCCCTCGCTCAATCTCGCGCATCTGCAGGCCTGCCGCGATCTGCGGCAGGTCGCGATCAGCCGCGAGAGGGCGACCCTGGAGCAGTGCCGCCGGCTCCTGCCCGAGGTCGAATGGCATCTCGGCGACGAGGAGGATTGGCAATGAGCGGCGAACCGACCCGCATCACCCTGCTGCAGCGGATCCGCGACCAGCACGACGAAGGGGCCTGGAAGGACTTCGTGGTTTATTACCGGCCCTATATCCTCGCAGTCCTGCGCAACCTGGGGGAGCGGGGCGCCGGGGCCGACGACCTGGCCCAGGAGGTGCTGCTGCGCACCTGGAAAGCCCTGCCGCAGTTCCGCTATCAGGCCGGCGGCTGCAAGCTGCGCACCTGGCTCGGGCTGATCTGCCGAAATACCCTGCGCTCGCGGCGCCGCCAGGAGCAGTCGCGCCTGAGCCGGGAGGGCTTGGACGACGCGGCGGTCGAAAGCGATCCGGAGATCGAGGAGATCGCCGAGAGGGAGTGGCGGCTCTATCTCTCCAATCTGGCCTGGAAGAACATCGAGGGGAGCTTCGCCGCCAGCGTCAAGGAATCCTTCCTACTCACCGCCGCCGGCGCCACTTCGGTCGAAGTCGCGGCCAAGCTCGGGCTCGCCGAGAGCAGCGTCCGCGTCAACAAGCAGAGACTCACCGCCGCTCTGTGCAAGGAGATCCTCCGCCTCAAGAGCCAGCTGGACTTTCCCGAGCACGGAGACTGATTCGGCCGCAGACGCCGGGCTTTTGCCTCCGACGAAAATCTTCGAGAATTCTTCCGTCCGGCTGCAACGCCGGGGCGTCCTGCTTGGTTTAGAGGCTCAGAAGGCAAAACCCCGGAGGAACTCATGCAAGCCAGGAAATTCACCTTGATCGAACTGCTGATGGTGATCGCCGTCATCCTCGTCCTCGTGTCCCTGCTCAGCCCGAGCTTCAACCGGGCGCGCGCCTTGAGCAAACGCGTCGTCTGCCTGTCCGGGATGAAGCAGCTGGGCATGATGACGCAGCAATATGCCATCACCAACAAAGGGCTCCTGCCCCGCAGTGAAAGCCCCTCCGTCATCGGCGAGGAATGCACCTGGTACCCGACCACCGGCTTCCGCGGCCTCGCCTTGATGCGCAACTACTCGGATCGCGACAGCTTCAACCGGCTCTTCCGTTGCCCGAACGTGAAGAGCGGTCCATTCTTCAACTTCGACATCGAAAGTCCCGGCCAGGGGCCGCTGCAATACCGCGGCTACAACTCCCAGGGGCAGATGCGCCTGACCGACTCCACCCAAGCCATCATCGCCGACTATTTCTCCAAGAAGTACTACACCGCCAGCTGGTACGTCAACAACGGCTTCAAGGACATCTCCCACAACATCCGCGGCGCCGCCGGCTACGGCGTGGTCTACAAGGACGGCCATGGACGCCTCCACAACGACCCCTCGCGCGCCATCTCGCAGATGGCCGCGAGCAATCACTTCGACACCGGCTCGGAAGGCGGCTGGACCTATTTCGACGCCAATCCTTGAGGCGTGGAGACCGTCATGAACCCTTCTCCTCTCATCCTGAGCGCCGTCTTCTTCGTTGTGGCGCTGTGGATCTATCTCCGCCATCGCCGCCGGGTCTGGTGCAATCCTGCGCTGCTCATCTGCGCCCTGGGGATGATCGGCGCCAGCTTGTGGAATCTCCGCATCAATCAAAGCAGCGAAGCCGTCGACTTCAGCGACGCGCTGAGCCGCCGCGGCGAAGCCTGCGGCTGGATTCTGGGCGACCGCTTCCGGAGCCGCGGGATCAAGAGCGTCCTGATTTTGAACCAGCTTCCCCCTGCCGAGGCGGCCGCCTGGCTGAAAGGCTTCAAGGAGGCCCTCGGCCCGGCGGGATCGGTGCTCGTCCGCGAGCTTCCCGTCGCCGCCCGGGGAGAGCTCGGCCTCGATCCGGCGGAGGAGAAGGCCTTCGGACTCAACCCCCTCGCCGACGACACCTTGCTGCGCTTCAACACCCTGAGCATCTCGCGCGCCGCCGAGGCCAGTTCCGCCGAGGCCCTCGTCCTCTGCGGGCACGGCGCCCCCCGGATCGTCGACTCCGCCTCCCTCGGCCACCTGCCGTTCACCGCTCTCGCCTGCCTTTCCACCGGCGACAGGCTGACGCAGCTGCGCGACCTTCTCCCCGCCGGGCTGCTGGTCTGCCGTCCCTTGCCGGTCCTGCCGCAGGACCAGGGGGAATCGCTGGGCGACATCGCCGCCCGCTGCTTTAAGTTGGAAGAAATCCAGGAGACGCCATGAAGATCCCAGCCCTCGCCCTAGCCTTGCTGTTCGCCCTCTCCGGATCTGCCGCAGAGCTGGTCGACGAAGCCCGCCCCGCCCCGGCCTCGCCGGAGGAGCGCGCCGCCCTGGTCCGCGCCCTCGCCGTCCGCCCCAGCGCCGAGCAGCTGGCCTGGCAGCGGCACGGCGTCTACGCCTTCATCCATTTCGGCATCAACACCTTCACCGACCGCGAATGGGGCACCGGCAAGGAGGATCCCGCCCTCTTCAACCCCGGCGAAGTCGACTGCCGGCAATGGGTCGGGGCCCTCCAGGCCGCCGGCTGCTCGATGGTGATGATCACCGTCAAGCACCACGACGGCTTCTGCCTCTATCCCAGCCGCTATACCCGCCACTCGGTCGCCGCCAGCCCCTGGCGCCACGGCCAGGGGGATCTGCTGCGCGAACTGGCGACGGCCTGCCGCGAAGCCGGTCTCAAGCTCGGCGTCTACCTCTCTCCCGCCGACCTGCATGAGATCGAGGCCAAGGACGGCCGCTACGGCAACAAGTCGGCCGCGGTCGAATCGGTCATCCCGACTCCGGTCGAGGGGCGTCCCTTCCCCGCCGGGCATCGCCAGTTCAAGTACCAGGTCGACGACTACAACCGCTACTTCCTCAACCAGCTCTACGAGCTGCTCACCGAATATGGCCCGATCGAGGAGGTCTGGTTCGACGGCGCCAATCCCAAGCCCGGCACCGGCCAGAAGTACGACCGCGCCGCCTGGTACGGCATGATCCGCGAGCTCGCCCCCCAGGCGATGATCGCCATCGACGGCCCGGACGTGCGCTGGATCGGCAACGAGCACGGCCACGCCCGCGACGACGAATGGAGCGTCGTGCCGCAGGTCAAGGGCGACCAGACCGCCAAGGACCTCGGCTCGCGCGCCGCCATCCTCAAGGCCGACAAGCTGATCTGGAAGCCCGGCGAATGCGACGTCTCGATCCGCCCCGGCTGGTTCTACCACGCTTCGCAGGACACCCGGGTGCGCTCGCCGCAGAATCTCTTCGACCTCTACCTCGCCTCGATCGGCCGCAACGCCAATTTCCTCCTCAACGTCCCGCCTGACCGCCGCGGCCGCATCGCCGATCCCGACGTCCGCAGCCTGCAAGGCTTCGGCGAGCTGCTGCGCGCCAGCTTCGGCAAGCAGGCGCTGCCGATCTGGAACGAGGGCGGCGCCAATCCCCTCAACGCCGCCGCCGAGGCGCCTGCCGAACTGCTCGACAATTCCGCCGCCAGCGTCTGGACCCCCTCCGGCCCGGAATGGCGCTTCGACTTCCGCGCCCGTGACGCCGCCAGCCTGCTGATGCTAGAGGAGGACATCTCCCAGGGGCAGCGGATCGAGAGATTCACCCTGTCGCAAGAGCAGGGCGGCGGCTGGAAGACCCTCGCCGTCGGCGGCACCGTCGGCGCCCGCCGCATCCTCCGCATCCCCGAGCTCGCCGCCGGCACCCGGCTCCGCCTCAGCATCGAGGCCAGCCGCGCCAGTCCGCGTCTCGCCGAGATCGGCCTCTTCCAGGCCGCCGCCAGCCTCGCCGAAGTCAGCGCCCGCCGCAATGCCCAGGGACTCGTCGTCCTCAGCGGCCCCAGGGGCGCCCAGATCCGCTACACTCTCGACGGCTCCGCCCCGGATGCCAGCTCGCCGCTCTATTCCGCCCCCTTCCTCCTGCCCCAGGGCGGCCTGGTGCGGACCGCGCTGATCGCCGCAGGGCGCCCCGCGCTCAGCGCCAGCCATCTTCTCGGGCTGCCCAAGACCGGCTGGAAGGTCCTCTCGGCCAGCAGCGAGGAGAAGGATGCACCCGCCGCCGCCGCCATCGACGAGGATGCCGCGACGATGTGGCATAGCGGCTGGCGCCAAGGCAAGACGCCGCCGCCGCACGAGCTGCTGATCGACCTCGGCGCCCAGGTCACCAGCACCGGCTTCAGCTACCTGCCGCGCCAGGACGAGGCGCGGGGGAAATGCTGCGGCGACTACTTCATCGTCTACCTCGGCGACGATCCCGCCAAGCTCGGCCCGGCGCTCGCCGAGGGGCGCTTCGACAACATCGCCAACAACCCCATCGAGCAGCAGATCCGCTTCGCCAGGCCGGCCAGCGGCCGCTATCTCAAGGTGGTCTTCCTGAAGTCTGCCGACGGCAAGCCCGAGTGCGCCGCCGCCGAGATCGGCCTGCTCGGGAAGTGAAGCTCGTGCCCCGCGGCTTCAGAACAGCTTCATCTGGCGGGCCCCGGTGAGCGCGTCGACGCTGAGATCGTCGAAGGCGAGCAGGGCATCGGCGATCGGGCTGATCTGTTCGTCGATGTAGTGCTTGTAGTCGGGATCCTGCGGCTGCTTCTCCAGCGGCACCGGCCCGTTCACGGTCATCACGTAGGTGATGTAGCCGTAGCTGCGGCCGAGGGCGCGGGCGGCGATGAGGTGGGGCGGCGGCACCTTGGCCCGCTCGTCCGCCTCGCGCAGCTTGCGGCGGTAGGCGAGGCGGCTGTCGTGATGGCCGAAGCGCAGCTGCTGCAGGAATTCGAGGGTGAAGCGCTCGGCGGAATCGCCGCGCAGCACCGCAAGGATCAGCTGGCGCTGGAAGAAAAGGGCCAGCGGCGACCAGGCGTCGGTGGTGAATTCGATCCCGTCCCAGAGAAGCGAGCCGTCGGCGGCGAGGGCGGCCCAGCGCACCTGGGCGTCGTCCTTGCGAGGCAGGAGCAGCAGGCGGGGATGGACGGTGACGGGCCGGAGGAAAGGCGAGGGGGTCGCGGCGCCGCGGTCGCGGCTGAGCTGTTCGCCGATGCGGCGGCGCAGCTCGGCGGTGAAATCCTCCACGGCGGCGGGGGAATCCGGGCCCAGCCGGAAGAAGAGCCGGTCTTCGTCGAAGGCCTCGAGCCCGGCGCCGAGCTCGCGGGCGGCGCCTTCGGCGGCGGCATGGAAACTTCGCAGAGCGTTGGCGAAGAGCGACTGCACCGCCGGCGACTGGTGGCGCTGGGCTGGCGACAGGAAGGCCTCGGCAAGCTGGCTGAGGCTGCGTTCCGCTGCGCGCCGGACCGCTTCGCGCTCCTGCGCGAGGGCCATCTCGCGGGCGCTGACGAGGCTTTCGAGCAGGGGCGCCAGCAGGGGCGGGCCGTCCTGCACGGCCGGCGGCTCGATGGCGAAGGAGCGGAGGATTTCGGCGGCGAGGGCGGGGCACTCGACCTCGGCGACCTTTTCAAGCAGGCCGGCGCGGCTGCGGCAGGGGCGGCCGGCGGCGGCTCCCTTGCCCTCCGGCGCCGGCGGCGCGGCGAGGCCGCGCCGGTGCAGGCGGGGCAGGACCAGGGCGTCGAGCGCGGCGCCGCCGATGCCGATGCTGCCGGGCTGCAGGCCGGTGCTGCGGCAGCGGGCCTTGACGTAGTCGAGCATGCCGCAGTCGCGGAAGAGGCGGGTCACCAGGACGCAGTCTTGCAGGTTGTAGCGGCAGAGGGCGGGCTTGTCGTCGCGGAACATCCGCTCGATCTCGGCAACCTTGTCTTCGCTGGGATCGATCTCCTTGCCTTCCTGGAGGAGCTGGCGGGCCACGGTCTCGAGCTTGTAGTCGGGAAAGACGTAACCGGCCTCGCGGAAGAGCGGCAGGCCGTCGAGGACGACGCGGCCGGGCAGGGTGCAGAAATGGCCGACGCCGGGGATCTCCGAGATCACCGGCTTGCGGCCGCTGCGGCCGAGGGTGAAATCCAGGTAGTTCTTGTCGCAGCGTTCCTGCAGGTAGCGTAGGTCGTGGCCGATGACATACCAGCCGATGATCACGTCGGGATCCTCGGCGGCGAACCACTTGAGGAAGGCGGACAGCAGGGAGGCCTCGTCGGGGTGGGCTTCGTAATCCTCGCCCTTGAGCCCGGCGGGATCGGCAGCGAGGACGAAGACCTTGCGGCGCTCCGCTCCGCAACCGGTGATGTGGACGGCGATCGAGAAGAGATGGTCGATGGTGACGCCGTTCTCGATGTCGAGCGAGGCGACGCGGAGATCGCTGTCGACCCGGGCGGCGGCGACGGAGGGGTTCTTGAAGAGGAGGCGGCCGTCGTGCAGCTCCGGCTTGCCGCGCAGGGCGACGCCTTCGCCGAGCCCGAGCTCCATGAAGAGCCGTTCGTGCGACTTCAGTTCCGCTTCCCAAAAGGGGATGTTGGCGGCTTTCAGTGCCTCGGTCGCGGCGCGCAGCTCGCTGCCGCTCGCCGCCGAGACCTGGTCCAAGGGCAGGCCTTGCGGCGAGCGCAAGTCCGATTCCTCGCGGCGGTAGCGGGCGGCGGGGAGGGCGGCGGGCAAAGCCGCGCTGCGAGGCAGGAGAAGGCTCGGCCGGTGGCTCAGTTGCATCTCCACCGCTCCGAGCTCGGGAGATCGACCGAAGACGGAGATGAAATGCCGGCCGTCGCGATCGCCGGAATCGGCGAAGACCGGGGTGAAACGGACGCTTGCGAGTGGAAGTCGGAGGGAGGACATGCGGTTTTCCGGAGGCTGATGGCTGCGAATATCCGGGGCCGAAGCGCTTTTGCAATCGGGGCGGCAAGCGGGGGCTGGATTCTTAATAAATGTTGTTAATCATTTATAATGAGGATTTTGAAAGTTATTTTTAGATTCGAGATCTGGCATCGGGCTTGCGTATAAAATCGTCATTGCCTATAATCCTAATCAGGAGATTGCGGCCGGCGGTTCACCCTCCGGCGGACAGGCGACGAAAGAGAACGCAACCCGAAACGACAAGGAGAGCCCATGGCCGATAACGACACAAGCGGGCAGATCGAAAGACTGCGGCAGCTCGAAGCGAAGCTGAAGGAGCTGGATCTGCAGCGGCAGCGCCTGGCCGCATTCAAGAAATACAGCTCCCTGGGCTTGATTGCCATCATCGGCCTCTTCGGCTGGCAGCTCTACGCCATCGGCAAGAAGGCCAGCACCCAGGGCGACGCTTACAAGGAGGCACTGACCTCGGAGATCCAGAGCCAGTTCGCCCCTGATGCCGCCCGTCTCCAGCACCTGGCCAAGGAGAAGCTCCTGCCGGCTCTGCGGGAAGAGCTGAAGAAGGAGTTCGACAAGCGCCTGCCGAAGTGGGAGATGAAGGTCGAGCAGCTCAGCCAGCGGGCCCAGGTCGAGATCGCCCGCAAACTCGAGAAGATGATCCACGACACCTTCGCCGACATCGAACGCGATCTCGCCGGCCAGCTCGACGAAAAGTCCCTGGCCGCCACCCACGAGCAGCTTGAGCGCGTCCAGGAGCGTGTCCTCGAGCATCTGCAGGACATCATCGCGGTGAAGATGGACGAGCTGGATCCCAAGCTGGCCAAGCTGCAGGAGGCCTTCAACGCCGTCGGCGCCGGACCGGAATCGGTCGGCTTGACCAGCGAAGTCGCCGAACGCCGCCTCGTCTCGGCCCTCCTCGACCTGCTCAAGTACGATCTCGATCCGGAAGCCGGCGTCCAGTTCGTCACCCATTCGGCAGATCCGTCGAAATCCGCCTCCGTCCAGCCCAAGTCGAAGTGAGGAGATCAAAGTGAGCACCCTCAGCCCCCAAACCCCTTCCGTCGAGCCCCAGATCCAGGCGCTCGAGACCGAGATCCGCCGCCAGGAGGAGGAACTCGCCAAGTCCGCACGGACCCAGAAGATCGTCTACGGTGCGATCATCGTACTCGCCCTCGGCTACACTCTGATCCTGCCCCACTTCATCCGCAAGGAGGTCGAGCCGAAGCAGTTCGCTTCCACTACCGTCAGCCTCTTGCAGCAGCGGCTGCCGCCCCCCGACGAACTGGTCGTCCAGGGCGAGCAGATCCTGCGCAGCAACATACAGAACGGCGTGCAGGCCCTGGACGAGCGGCTGCCTGAGCTCGAGGACGCCCTGATGGGCCAGATCGACGCCCAGATCGACAGCCTGGCGACGGAGATCCGCACCGAACTGGTCACCACGGTCAAAGACGCCATCAAGATCGGCGGCAGCGACATCAAGGCCACGCTTGCCCTGACCCAGGATGCCGGCAGCATGATCGCCCTTTCCGACAAGATCGGCGCGTCGCTGGAAAAGGAGATCGGCGAGATCACTTCGCAGAGCACCCTCGGCAAAGGGCTCGAGGATCTGACCCAGCGGGTTTCGATCCTCGCCAATGCCAGGCAGCTCACTCTCAAGGAGGACGCGGAACGCCGGGTGCTCCTCTATGCTCATCACCTCAGCCTTGATCCGACCTATAAAGACAAGCTGATTGAACGCGTCGTCAAGATCGCCGACGGCTTCAGCAAGGATCTGCCGGTTCCGGCTGCTCTCGATCCCAATGACCTTCCGGGCCTGCTCGAGGAAAAGTGAGCCCTGATCCCAGCCTCTCCGCCCCGCCCTCAACCGGCGGGGCGCTTCTCTGCCGGCCTCGGAACCTCAACCCACGACCTGGAAGATCTCGAGACGGCCGGCACTGCGCAGGAAGAGCCGGGTGAGAGGAGTGTCGCCGTGGCCGTGAAGAGCCTGGCGCACATGTTCGGCCTTGGCGGAATCGTCCGAACCCTTGAAGATGACGAAGAGGTGCTTGGCGGCGGCGAGGCTGCCGAGAGTCCAGGACCAGCGTTCCTTCGGCTCGTAGGAGGCGGTGGCACGGACGATCCACTCTCCGGGCTTGCTGTCTTTGTCGAGCTGCGGTTGGCCGGGGAAGAGGGAGGCGACATGGCCGTCGTCGCCGAAGCCGAGGAGGAGGTTTTGCAATTGCGGCAGGCCGGTGCCGGCGCAGGCGTGCATATAGGTCCGGGCCGCCTCGGCGTCGTCGCTGAAGGGCAGGGGGATGAGGTGCTCGCCGGCGAGGGCGTCGACGACGGCGCCGAAGTTGTTGCCCGGGTCCTTGGCGGGGACGAGGCGCTCGTCGATCCAGGTCCAGATCAGGCCTTCGGCCAGTTCCCGACGGCGGCTGGCGAGGGCTTTCATCAGGGGCGGGAAGGTGCTGCCGCCAGAGAGGCCGCAAAGGCCGGGAGCGAGGCGCGGAGCCAGCAGGGCGGCAAGCTGGTCGAAGCTTTTCACTCGATGGTGCGGAACAGTGTCGGCAAAATGCTGTCTCATTGTTTCAATCTCCCTTGGACAAAGCGGAATTTTTCGCGTAGGTTTGGTGCGCAATCTAACACAAGGACATCAACATGACTCCCATCTTTGCCATCTTCGGCCTTGGCACGACAGAAATCATCTTGATCTGCGTCGTCGTCCTGGTGCTTTTCGGCGCCAAGAAGATCCCCGAGTTCGCCCGCAGCCTGGGCAAGGCGAAGCGCGAGTTCACCGAGGCCTCGAGCGAATTCAACAACGCCATGCATGAAGAGGCCAACAAGCCGAAGCAGCCGGCGCAGAAGATCGCTCCTCCGGCCGGCGACGACGGCCTGAAGGCCGACGCCCCCGTCCGCAAGGAAGAAAAGCACTGAAGCGCTGAAGCCACATGTCGCGTGACTTCGATCGGCTGAGCGGCTCCGAAGGGCCCTCAGCCTCTTCGTCGCAGGAAGAGACCCTGAAGGAGATGGGGCTCCTCGACCACTTGGAGGAGCTCCGTGACCGCATCACCCGCACCGCCATCGTCTGGCTGATCTGCGCCCTCCCCTGCTGCGTCTACTCTCTCGACATCATCGACTGGCTGATGCGACTGAACAAGGTCAGCTACGTCCAGGCGATAGCTCCCGCCGAGATCTTCACCCAGCAGCTTTGGATCGGTGCGACCTTCGGCGCCGCCATCGCCTTGCCCTACATCATCGGACAGATCTGGGGCTTCGTCGCTCCCGCGCTCTACAGCAAGGAGCGCGGATACGCCAAATGGACCCTGGTGGTCTCGTACCTTCTCTTTATTCTCGGCGCCACTTTCGCCCTTTTCGTCATCATGCCGACGGCCATGGATTATTTCGCTTCGCTGCAGACGGACAAGATCCGCTACCAGCCGCAATTGCAGAAATACGTCGATTTCACCCTCCTGATGGCCTGCGGCGTCGGCCTGCTCGCGCAATTGCCGGTGCTGGTCGTTCTCGGCAACGCTCTAGGCTTGTTCAGCCGTGAAGCCGTGGCCTCGCGCCGCCGCCATGTCATCGTCGGCATCTTCATCTGCGCCGGCATTCTCACCCCGAGCCCCGACGTCTTGTCGCAGTGCCTGGTCGCCTGCCCCACCTACATCATCTTCGAGCTCAGCCTGCTGGTCTGCAAGGTGATCGAGTGGCGCCAGGCCGGGATGTCGAAGGCTGCCATCGTCTTGCGGGGCCTGGGCGGCCTTCTCCTCGTCCTCGGCATCATCGCCGGCGTCCTCTGGGGCGCCAAACTTCTGATGGAGCGTGAGAAGGCCAAGGGGCCGCAGCCCCTGGTGGAGAATCCCGCCGATGCGGCGCAGTATCTGGCGCTGCTGGGCAGCGCCGAGGGCGAGGCCCGGATTGCCGAGGCCCTGGCCAAGGAGGGCCTGCCGGAGGAGCAGCGCCTCGGAGCCGCCCGGGCCTTGGTCAGCGCTCTGCGGGAGAAGCAGCAGTTGAAAGAGGCGACCCTGAAGGCCCTGGTGCAGTATTCTCTGCGTCCCTCGGTGACGATTCTCGGCAGCATGGAGCAGCGACGCATCGACTTAGCGGTTGAGGAGAAGCTTGCTTTGCCTTTCGACCTGGAGTTGCAGTGGGTTCTCTCCGTCGACGATCGTGACTTCCTCTGGCCCGACGCCGAGACGAACTTCCGCGCCAGCGCCCGCGTCGGCCGCGGCCCGGCCAGCGTCATCCGTCCCGATGCCGGCAAGGCGATGCCGCTGCTTGAGGCCAAGCTGGCCAAGCCTTCGCTCAGCGGCGCCCGCAAAGTGATCTTGAAAATGAAGCCTTTGAAGGCCTCCGACGCCGAAGGCAAGGCTGCCGACTGGATGCCGGAACTCGAGGCCCTGCCGGTCGAACTGCCCCCCTGAGAGGCGTCGCGTCTCGCGACATCCGCCCCGCCCCCTCTGCGCCCCGCCCTTCCCCGGCGGGGATTTTTTGCCTTGCCGGCACGGAGAATTCCGGGGAAGATCGCCCGGCTGCCACTTGTGGCATGAAAGCTGAGAGATCAGACAGCCGACCATTCGGAGGCCTGCCGTGAAGACTGATCCTGTTCAAGCCACCCTGCATGGGCTGGTCCAGACTTTTGAGAAGATGTTGCATGACATTCCGGCGCAGGACGGTGCCATCGACGTCCGTTCCGGCTCCTTCTATGTTGCCGACACCACCGCCATCATCCCCCTGGTCGGCACGGCCCGCGGCGCGATGCTGGTTTCGATGGAGGAGCAAGTCGCCTGCAAGGCCTACGCCGCTTTCACCGGCTGCGACTGCAGCCAGGTTGACGACGATGTCCTCGACGGGCTGAAGGAGATCGTCAACATCGCCGCCGGCGCCGCCGCGGCGCGGATGGTGCCCTACAAGGTCGGCCTCGGCCTTCCCACCGTGATGTCCGGCCAGAAGCAGCGCCTGCTCGGCAATCCCTCCGCCCCTTGGCATTTTGTCCCCATGAAGTCGAAAAAATTCGGCAATTTCTGGATTGCCATCACCCTTGAGGAGGTCTGACCATGAGAGTCCTGTTAATCGACGATTCCAGCACGATGCGGAAGATCCAGAAGAAGTCCCTGGTGGAGATCGGCATCGAGGACATCACCGAAGCGGAGAACGGCCGCATCGGCTTGGAGAAGCTGCAGGCCGACGGCTACAAGTTCACCTTCGTGATGTGTGACATCAACATGCCGGAGATGAGCGGCATCGAGCTGCTCAAGGCGGTGCGCGCCGATCCCAACTCGAACAAGATTCCCATCATCATGTGCACCTCGGTGGCAGACAAGGAAGTGGTTCTCGACTGCATCAAGTCCGGAGCCAATAATTACATCGTCAAACCCTTCTCGTCGGAAGATTTGAAGAAGAAGGTCCAGGCTCTCGGCCTGATGAGCTAAAAAGCCTTTTTCCTGGAAGAACAGCCTGGGGGCACCGGCTCTCCGGGCTTTTTCCTTGACAAAGCTCTGTTCATCTTCATGAGACTTTCAGCTGAGGCGCTTGCCCATCCGCCACCACTCGGCTACATTCTCAGGATCAGACCAGGAGTTCTCCATGCAAAAGCTGACCATTTTCACCACCGGCGGAACCATCGACAAGGTGTATTTCGACAAGAACTCGGAATACGAGGTCGGCTCACCCACCATCGAGAAGCTTCTCGCCAAATACAACGTCTACTTCCATTATGACATCCAGACCCTTTTCCACAAGGACTCGCTGGATCTCACCGACGCCGACCGCGAAGAGATCATCCGCCGCGTCCGCGACTGCGCCGACAAGCGCTGCCTCGTCACCCACGGCACCGACACCATGGCGATCACTGCCCGGGCTCTCGCCAACGCCAACATCGAAGGCAAGGTCATCGTCCTCACCGGCGCCATCCTGCCGGCTTCGTTCAAGGAGACCGATGCGGAATTCAACATCGGAACCGCCTTCGGCGCCCTTTTCTCGGCCCAGCCCGGCGTTTACATCGCGATGAACGGCTTCATCTATCCTTGGGACAACGTCTACAAGGACCACCTTGCCCAGCAGTTCAAGGAGTTGCGCCCCGGTGGCCGCTGAACCCGCCTCCCTGGCGAGGGATGAGGCCCAGGACTGGTGCGCCGAGCTCGTCAAGGTGATGGCCCGCCTCCGCTCTCCCGGCGGCTGCGCCTGGGACTTGGAACAGACCCATAGCACCCTGAAGCAGTACCTTGCCGAAGAATGCGCCGAGGTCTGCGATGCCATCGATCTGGCTGACGACCCCAATCTCTGCGAGGAGCTTGGAGACGTCCTGATGAACGTCGTCTTCCATGCGCGCATCGCTGAGGAACGCCGCAGCTTCACCTTCCAGGACGTGGCGCGCTCGATCACCGAGAAGATGATCCGCCGCCATCCCCATGTCTTTGGCGAAGCCGCCTGTCACAGTGCCAGCGACGTCGAAGCGCAATGGGAAGTGATCAAGGCCGCCGAAAAAGCCGACAAAGGACCGAAATCGCTCCTCGACGGCGTTCCTTCCTCGCTCTCCGCTCTGCGCAAGGCGCAAAAGCTGCAACGCAAAGCGGCGAAGGCCGGCTTTGACTGGCCCGACGCCGCCGGTCCGCTAGCCAAAGTGAGGGAGGAGACCGAAGAGCTCGCCGCCGTCCTCGGCCAGCAGGAACTGGCAGCCGCCGAACTCGGCGACCTGCTCTTCTCCGTCGTCAACCTCGCCCGCAAGCTCGGACTCGAAGCGGACGACTGTCTCGCCGCCGCCAACAGCAAGTTCGAGCGTCGCTTCCGTTTCGTCGAAAGCTCCGCCGCCACCGCCGGCCAGAAGATGCCTGAACTCGGCCTTGAAGCGCTCGACCGCTACTGGGACGAGGCGAAACGCCGCGGCCTGTGAGGATCGTCATGCCGACCCAGATGAAGCCGCAGCCGGTGCGGCGTCCAAGGCCGGACTTGAATCTCTTCCGGCACCTCGCCCTTTTGTTCTTCTGCCTCTCCTCTTCTTCCTGCTCTAGCATCAGTGACCAGACTCAGGACGCGATCGGCAGCTTCCTGCCCTTCATCGGCCCTTCCAACAGCCGCATCGGCGAGGGGCTGCGCTCCGGCCTCGAGCTCGGCGCGGTCGAGGCGGTCGACCGCCTTTCGGCGGCCAGCAGCTTCGCCACCGGCTCCGCCAGCCGCATGCCGATTCCCGCGGAACTGAAACGCCTGACGGCGACGATGAAGCGACTGAAACGCGACACCGAGATCAACACTCTCGAGGACAAGCTCAACGACGCGGCTCGGGCCACCTGCGCCGACGCCGTCGAGGTGCTCCGTTCCGAAATCGCCGCGATGAATTTCGCCGATGCAAACGCAGTGCTGCACGGCCAGGGGGCCGCCGCCACTGATGCATTGCGCGCAAGAGAAGCCGAGCTGGTCCAGGCCTTGCTGCCCCTGGCGCGGCGCCGGCTCGACGAGGTCGGCGCCAGCCGTGCCGGCGAAGATCTGATCAAAAGCTACCAGGCGATCCCCTTCGCCCAGACGGTCAACTGCGACTTCGACCAAGCCGTGGCGGCCACTTGCGTCTCCCGCCTGCTTGCCGAAATCGCCGATTTCGAAATCAAGCTGCGCAACCAGCCGGCGCGACGCAATAGCGATCTGCTGCGCCGGGTCTTTGCCGAACAAGATGATGAATGAGGACGTGGCAAGCTGCGGCCCAGGTGCATTTCTGCGTTGAGACGAGACTCACTCCAATGTCATTTGTCCTGGTTTCCTAAATGTATCACACCGGATTGAGCTTGGACTGAGATGTGTTCAACCTGGATTCCGAAGTTGAGCTTGGGCTCAGCTTCCGAATCCAGGATTCAAGATTCAAAATTCCAGATAACATCAACAAAATCAAAGATTAAAAATTGAAAAATCCGCTAAGGAATCAGCCGTTGTCGATCTTCAACTTCGGAATCCAGGTTCAAGTCGCTCTTCAGGGAGGAGGGACTTGGGGAGTTAAAGCACTCCCCAGTTCCCTAACTGCCTAAGCTGTGTTTTCTGGGCTCAATCCTCGTTATCTGTTCCTTCGCGGCGGGAATAGGCGGGATAGCGGGCGGCCAATTCCGGCGGCGCGTCCTTGGGAATCAGATGCCAGCGCTTGTAAAGCCAGACCCATTCTTCCGGGTTGCGGCGGATGAAGTCGCTCATCACGTCCGAAATCGACTGCGACAGGCTGTGGTCGTCGATTAGGCTGGCCGGTTCGGGCAAGGCCAGATATTCCGCCCGGAAGCCTTCGGGCGTGCGGCGGATCGGAAAGAGGCCGATCCGGCAGTTCATGCGCCGCGCGAAAACCGAGGGGGTTCGCGACATGGTGGCAGGAAGCCCGAGGAAGTCGACAAAGACGCCGCCCTGCTCGATCTTGGTATTCTGATCGACTAGCATGCCGATGGCGCCGCCAGCCTTCAGCGTCTTGAGGAAGTCGCGAACCGCTCCTTTTTCATGCGTGATCTGCGCCCCGGCGAAGCTCCGCCCGGCGCTGACTAGGCGTTCGATGCCTGCGGACTTGAAGCGCCGGGCGATCAAGGTCACCGGCGGCGGCAGGTATCGTCCGGCGATGATCGCCGCCAGTTCCCAGTTGCCGCTGTGCAAAGTGAAAAGCATCGAAGGACGCTTTTCCTCCCGGACGGCGAAATAGGCCTCGAGCTCAGGCGATACGAAGAAATGCCGGTCGATGCGGGCCTGGTCACAGTGAAGCCAGAGGAACTCCAGGACCGTCGTGGCCAGACTGCCGCAAGAAGCCCGTCCGACTCGGAGCCGCCATTCCGGAGATTCACCCGGGAAAACGGCTTCAAGATTGCCCAGGACGATGCGCCGGCAGGAAGGGACGCGGAAGATGATCCAACCGATGAATGAGCCGAGACGACGCACGCCGCCAAGAGGCAGGGGCAGGATGAGAAAACGAAGGAGATGAATGCCGAAGCTGTGGAAGGGCTGAGTCAGGCGGCGGCGGAGTTTCTTCAGTGTCACGAGAGCTTCCGTAGAATAGTTTTTTCCAGTCGCGCACTGTAGCTCGCCGACCACGAAAAACCCGCCAGCCGCCGCGCTTCCTCGGCCCTCTTCGCGAATTCCTCTTTCCCGATCCTGCCCTCCCGGGCTTTCAGCTTGAAAGGGAGGAAGATGCAAAGTTGAAAAGGACGATTAAGTTCGGCAAAGCCGGAGCGCCGCACCGGCAAAATCCACAGGAGTCCAGCATGAAAGAATACAAAGTGATTTTCAATGTTGAAGGTCAGTCGTTCGACGCCATGGTCACCGAATGCCTCAACGACGGTTGGGCTCTTTATGGCAATCCCTGGTCCCACCAGGAGCCAGGCAGCGAAATGGTCCACCTCTACCAGGCCATCACCCGTGAAGTCACCTTCGTCATGGTCGACAAGGATCCCAGCCCCGAAGAAAGCTGAAACCGAGATGCCAGATTTTCGAAGCCGCAGTCAGCTGCGGCTTTTTTGCGTCTGCCCTTTCTCAATTCGGTGGGACGCGCAGATGCTGATCCCACCCAGAATCAAGCCAAATCCGGGTAGCGAAGAGCAGCGAAGGGGAAATGGAATGTGATGGCTGAGGCTCATGCAGCATGCTCCTTCGCCGCTCAGGTCGCACTTCCGGCCTCCCTGCACACTTTCCCCGCTGCGATGTATCTTGCCCGCCAAACACATCAGAAAGGGATCATCACATGGTCGAGAGAGTTGGCGACAAGATCACGGTCACAGAGCAGGACGGCGACTTCGTCGCGGAGCTGAGCGCCTCGCGCCTGGCGGCTTTGAAGAGCATCAAATTCCAGGGCGACGAGCTGCTTCGCGGCCTGCGCTGGACCATCGGCGCGATGAGCGACGAGCCGGGCCTGGTGCGCCGCAGCAAGGAATACCACAAGGCCGGCATGAGCTGCGTCGAGACCGAGGGCTGGCTGCCTTTCGGCCGCGAGCCCAACCTCACCCAGCAGATCCGCTTCTCGGCCGGCCGCGCCCGCTTCACCAGCGACTTCGTCGCCAACGGCGAGGCGATCTCGCGTCATTTCTCGGTCGGCAGCTTCCTACTCCCCGGCAAATGGGAATCGATGTTCGTCGTCCCCGCCGCCCAGCACCTGGTCGACGGCGGCAAGCCGCATGAACGCCAGATCCCGAAGTGGGACGGCAAGGACATCATGATCGGCCACTGGCACCGCCCGCCCCTCTCCCTCGTCTTCAAGCGCAAAAGCGGCATCCGCCTCGAAGTCGGCACCGGCTCCGACGTCTTCCGCTGGGAGCAGAACATGGGCTACCACCCCGAACACGGCTCCTACAAGGTCACCTTGACCCAGGCCGGCCTGGAAGTGAGCCGCGAACCTCTCGCCTGCTGCGAGGACTTCACCCCCGAAGGCCGCCCCTTCCGTTACACCTGGCACCTCGCTTGGGACAAGATCGGTCAGCGCAGCAGCCCGCCGGAGCACGAAGTGATCCAGGCCCAGATCGCCCGCAACGGCCACGATCTCGAGTGGGAGAAGGTCAAGAAGGCCTTCGCCGCGCCGCAAAAGGAAGACGGCAAGCCGCGTTTCCTGGTGGTCGACATCATGGACTTCCTCTGGGAAGACACCTGCAAGCGCTGCCCCTCGCCCCAGGCCTTCGCCGCCGAGCTGGTCGCCCCCGAGCCCTGCTGGATGACCTCGCCGGTCGAGAAAAAGCTCAAGAACCTGGTTCGCAAACTGGTCGAAATCCCCGGCGTCGGCGGCCTGATCTTCCGCAAGGTCAGCCCCGGCATCTGCTACCACCCCAGCCATGTCGACAAGAAGAACCCGATGGGCGTCGCCCACTGGGACATCGGCGGCATGATGGATTTCGCCGCCTGGGCCCGCCAGGCCTGCCGCGACAAGTTCGAGGTCTACGCCGAAGCCGCCGAAGGCTGGGACATCCCGGCGATGAACACGCTGTTTGATTGATCATTCAGGCGCTCTTCGATATCCCGATATCGAGGATTTTTCGCTTTCACCTCCACCTCCCCCGGTTCCCCTTTCCATGATCTTCGACTTCACCAAGCATTATCCCAGCGGCTGGTATCCTGGCCACATGCGCATTGCGCAGCAGCAGCTCAAGGAGAAGCTGCCGCTGGTCGACGTGGTGCTGCTGCTCACTGACGCCCGCTGCCCGGAATCGGCCTTGAACGGGCAGTTGATCGAGCTGCTGGGCGACAAGCCCTTCCTGCTTGTCCTCAACAAGGCCGACCTGGCCGATCCGGACAGCACCAAGTCCTGGCTCGCCGAGCTGGCCAAGCAGGGCATTCCGGCGATCAGCACCGAATTGATGAAGCGCCGCGGCGTCGACCGCATCGTCCCCGAATGCCTGCGCATCTACGAAGAGGACCGCGCCCGCAAAGGCGCCACCCGTCCCCTTCTGCGCGCCCTGCGCGTCATGGCCTGCGGCGCCCCCAACCTCGGCAAGTCGACCCTGATCAACTGCCTGTCGCGCCGCTCCCTCGCCCGCACCGGCCCGACCCCGGGCGTCACCAAGTCGCAGCAGTGGATCAAGCTCGACGACAACTGCGAGCTGCTCGACACCCCCGGCATCTTCCCCGCCGGCAACCCCGGCGCCGAGCGCGAACTCCGCCTCGGCCTGTCGCACGTGGTCCGGCAGGATCTGGTCGGCAACGCCACCATCGCCCGTTATCTGATGGCGCAGCTGATCCTGCGCGGCCAGGAGAAGCCGCTGCTCGAGTTCGCCCAGCTTGACGCTCTGCCGGAGCAGCCGGAAGTGCTGTTTGCGACCATCGCCAAGCGCCGCGGCTTCATTCTTCACGGCGGCGAGCCCGACCTCGAACGAGCCGAGCTCTTGTTGCTGACCGAATTCACCGAGGGCCGCTTCGGCCGGATGACCCTCGATCCTCCGCCCGGCGCCACGCCTTTCCCCGGCAAGGACAAGGTGCAGATCCTCTTCGCCGATCTGCCGCCGCCGAAACCCAAAGACAAGCCGAAGCCGAAAAAGCCCTACAAGCCGAAGACCGCGCCGCCGGCCAAGCCGAAGCGCTGAAACGAAAAACCGCCTCCGGATCGTTCCGGAGGCGGTTTTTGATTTTGGGTGGGGTCAATCTTCCCACATGCCGCTGTTGTAGGGGTCGAGGATGTAAGTGAATTTGTGAACTCCAGCTTCACGTTCGTGAGAGCTGAAATCCTCCTTCCTGCCTTCGGCCAGTTTCAGGCCGAACACCGTCGAGACATCAAAATAAATCCCCCGAGGCAGATTCGCCACCGGGCCGCAAACGCCGCCGAGGACGAAGACCGGCACGGTGACGGCCGTCTTGCTCCAGCCGGAGTCGCAGTTTTTATAGGCTTTGGCGCAGAGTGATGCGCCGCCGCTGACGGGGGAGGTGACGACGGCGGTGGTGGTCATGCAGGAGTTCAGAGAGATCAGCGCGAGAAGCGCCGCGATGTGGATTTTCATCAGGTGGTCCTTGATGCTTGTTGAGAGGATGGTTTCAGTCTAAGTCCAATTGCCTTGAGAAGCAAATTTTTCCGACCTGTACAAGTCCAGATCGAGCGCAGTTTGAGTTGTGCGCTCTGTAGCTCGTCGCGAAGCGACAGAATGATTGTAGCCGGGGGTTTCAACCCCCGGTACGTGGGGAGGAATTCGGCGTCGCGGCAGCGACGCGGTGACAGATGCGCTTGGGAATGCCGATTGCGTCGCCATCGCCGAAAAGTCATCCTGTCGCTTCGCGACGGCATTTCCCATGCGATCCTGTCCGGGGGTTAAAACCGGTTTTCTGTGAGGCGCTCCGGTGTCAGCAAGCAGCTTGCCATCTTCGCCATTGCGGCAGTATCTTGAAGCATGGCACCTATCGCAACAATTGGACGCGTCTTGAAAGCCTGGCATCCGGCCGCTCCGGGAGCTTCAGGCGGCATTGAGGTGGAGTCTTTGCGTCTGCCCAGCCGTCCGGCCGAGGGCGGGCGCTTCTCGGTCGCCACCTTCAATCTCGCCCATGGTCGCGGCCGTGGCCTGTCGCAGTTTCTTCTCACCGCGGCGCAGCTGCGGCGCAATCTTGGCGAGGCCGCGGCGGTCTTGCAGAGCGAGCCGGTGGACTTTCTCGGTCTGCAGGAGGTGGAGACCCAGGGTTTCATCCACGGGCATCTGCATCAGAGCCGGGAGATCGCCAGCGCCGCCGGTTTCGGCTGGCTGGCTCAGGGCCATCATGTGCAGGGGCGTCGCATCGCCTACGGCACCGCCTTGCTCGCCAGGCATCCCTTGGAAGAGGCGGAATCGCATGTCTTCCCGCACAGCGGCACGACCCTGGCGAAAGGCCTGGTGATGGCGGTGGGCCAGATCCACGGCCGTTCCCTGCGATTCGTCTCGGTCCATCTCGACTTCCTGCACGAGCGCATCCGCCGCCGGCAGCTTGAGCACCTTTCCCATCTTCTGGCCGAGCGTCTGCCGCTGCCGCTGGTCCTGATGGGGGATTTCAATTGCGGCTACCGCAACGGCGGCGCCTTGGAGGACACCGCCGGGCGCCTCGGCCTGCAGATCTGGCGTCCGCACGAGCCGATGAGCACTTTCCCGCGCTTCGGACGCCGCCTCGACTGGATCCTCGCCTCCGGCGAACTCGAATTCCTCGATTGCCGCAACTGGGAGGAGCTGCGCTCCGATCACGTCGCTGTGCGGGCGGATTTCCGCTTCCGCGACCGCTGAGCCGGGCTCAGTTGCCGAGGAGTTGATCGAGGGTGCTGGCGGAGTTCTTGCAGGCGGGATAGCCGGAGCAGGCGAAGAAGTGGCGGCCTTTCCAGGCTTTTTTGATCACTTGCTTGCCGCACTTGGGGCACTTGGCGTCGACCGTTTCGGGCTGGGCCTTGGGAATAGCGTCGACCTTGGCGAGCGCAGGTGCGCCGTCGCGGTAGCGAGAGGCGAGTTTGCCGAGAGCTTCGATCTGGCGTTCGGACAGCTGCCCCTTGGAGGCAAACTGGGCGCGAAGCGATTCGACGAACTCCTTGTCGTCGTAGGTCGCCTTGCCCTTCTTCTGGGCCGGGGCCCATTCTTTCACTTCGCTGAAGCCGGCAAGCAAGGCGGCGATCTTGTCTTTGACGGCCGGGTCCTGGGCGGCGGCTGGCGGCGGCGCGAAGCCGGCCTTGGCGATCGCGGCGGCGAGTTTGGGATCGCGTTCGCCGTATTTGTTGGCGATGCGGGCCAAGGCGGCGATCTGGTTGTCAGTGAGGACGCGGCCGGCGTTGAGCTGGTCGCGCAGAGAGCTGACGAACTTGCCGTCGTCATAGACCCGCGGGCCGCCCTTGGTCGGGGGATCGTAGGTGATCCCCTCGAGAGCCTTGAGGAGGGCGGCGCCGGGGTTGGATTCGGGGTTTTCGATCGCCTCGACCGCCTTGGCCCGCTGTTCCTGGAGGGCGTTCAGCTCGTCTTCGAAGCCGAACTTCTTGGCGAGGGCGGGAAGGCCTTTGAGCTGGGATGCGTATTTGGCGGCGAGTTTGACCAAAGTCTGCCACTGGCGGGCGGTGACGGCGCCGCTTTCCTCGAGGGCTTCGCGGAGGGATTCGACGAACTCCTTGTCATCGAAGGCGCGGCCCTTGGCGGGTTTGACCGGGGTTTCATAGGCGACCTTGGCGTGGAAGAGTTTGAGCAGGGCGGCGAAGTTCTCGGCGGGCGGGGCGCCGGCGGTCTTGGCGGCGCCGAGCCAGTTGACGAAGTCGCCGTAGAAGCTCTGCATCATCTCGGTCCACTTGCAGCGCCCGTTCTCGATCTCGTCGAGCTTCTCCTCCATTTCGGCGGTGAATTTCACTTCGAAGAGAGTGGGGATGGAGACGGTGAGGAAGTCGCAAGTCTCTTCGCCGATCTTGGTCGGGACGAGGCGACCGGACTCCTTGGCGACGTATTCGCGGTCCTGGATGGTCTTGACGATGGAAGCGTAGGTCGAGGGGCGGCCGACGCCGTTCTCTTCGAGGGCGCGGATCAAGGTGGCTTCGCTGAAGCGCGGCAGGGGTTCGGTGAAGTGCTGCTTGGTCTGAGGTTCGATGAGTTTGCAGACTTCGCCTTCCTTGAGGTCGGGCAGGGCCTGGGGTGCGTCTTCCTCGTCGGCTCCTTCGTCATCCTCGGCGTCGTCGGTCTTCTTCTTGGCTTTGACCTTCTCCTCGGCGTGATTGTAGGCCTTTTTCCAGCCTTCGAAGAGGGTGGTGGTGGCGCTGACGGTGAAGAGCATGCGGTTTTTGACCGCTGCGCCTGTGGGCTCGAGTTCGGCGGTGTCGAGGCGGACCTTGGCTGGCGACATCTGCGAGGCGAGGAAGCGGTTGTAGATCAGGGTGTAGAGCTTGAGCTGATCAGGCTCGAGGTGGCGCTTCAGGCTGTCGGGAGTGCGGGAGATGTCGGTGGGACGGATCGCTTCGTGGGCGCCCTGAGCGGAGTTCTTCGACTTGTAGACGTTCGGCTTGGCGGGGCAGAACTCCTTGCCGTAGTGGGCCTTGATGTGCCCGAGGGCGGCCTGCTGGGCGTCAACCGAGATGGCGAAGGAGTCGGTGCGCATGTAGGTGATCAGACCGACCGAGCCTTCCTTGCCGATGTCGACGCCTTCGTAGAGGTCCTGGGCGACGCGCATGGTCTGAGTCGGGCTCATCCGGATGGCGCCGGAGGCCGCCTGCTGAAGGGTCGAGGTGATGAAGGGCGGCGGCGCCTTGAGGGACTTTTCGACGCCGGTCAGACCGGTGACCGGGAAGCTGGCCCCTTTGAGCTGGGCGACTAGAGCCAGGGTCTGCTTCTCCGAGCTCAGTTCAGCCTTCTTGCCATCAATTTTCTTGAGGGCCGCGATGAAGCTGTCCTTGCTCTTGGCACGGGCGAGCTTGACCTTGAGGGACCAGTATTCTTCTGGGATGAAGGCGCGGATGGCTTTTTCACGTTCGACGATGAGGCGGAGGGCGACGGTCTGGACTCGTCCGGCGGAGGAGCCGCCGCGTTTGCGGGCGAGGGGGGAGACCTTGAAGCCGACGAGGCGGTCGAGGACGCGGCGGGCCTGTTGTGCGTCTACCATGTCCTGGTCGATTTCGTGAGGGGAGTCGAAGGCTGCCTTGACCGCCTTCTCGGTGATTTCGTTGAAGGTGACGCGGCGGAATTTCGCCTTCGATTTGGGTTTGAGCAGTTCGTACAGGTGCCAGGAGATGGCTTCTCCTTCACGGTCCGGGTCAGTCGCGAGCCAGATGGTGGAGGCGACGGCGCCGGCCTTGCGCAATTCGTCGATGTTCTTCTTCTTGCGGGCGTCGCCGCTGATCTCGTATTCCGGGGCGAAGTTGTTGTCGAGGTCGATGCCGAGCTTCTTTTCGGGAAGGTCGCGGACGTGGCCGTAAGAAGCCAGCACCTGGAAGTCCTTGCCGAGGTATTTCTCAATGCTCTTGATTTTGGCGGGGGATTCGACGATGACGAGATTCTTGGCCATGATGGGGTTCCTTGAAGACACGGGAAGTGATGATTCTCATATAGTCCGTCCATGCCCGGCCAAATGCAAGGGGAAAATCGGCAAGGATCGGCAAATCAGCCTCTTCCGGGAGTAAAATCGTAGGATTGGCAAAAAAAATCGGGGCGGCGCGTTTCAGAGATTGACAAAGCGCCACGTCTTGTTTTACCAGTTTCAACCCGCGTCAACCCCGAGTCCAAAGGAACCCTGATCCATGAATGCCCTTCTTCTCCTTGCCGCTCTTGCCGTCGCCGAACCTGCGGCCGCGGCCCCCGCTGAAGTCAATGCCGGCGAACGCCAAGCTGTCGCCGCAGCCGAGCTCCGTGCCGAACAATTGATCCGGGATTACGCTCAAGGCGACGCCGCCGCCCGCAAGGAGGCGAAGGCGGAACTCATCAAGATTGGTCCAGCGGCTTCGGCCAGCCTGAAGAAGCACGTCGATGACAAAGATCCCGAGGTCGCCGCCTTGGCCAAGGAGCTGCTTGGTGCCCCGGCAGCGACAAACGAGGAGAAGAAAGAGGAGCCGGTCAACAATGGCGAGCAGGTGATCCAGCTCGGCAACGGCGGCGTCATGCGAGTGCACGGCGGCGGCAATGTCCAGTTCAAAGTCATCGAAAACGGCGTCGTCGTCGCTGGCAACGGCCCCGGCCAAATCCCTCCCGAAGTTCTCCAGTTAATGCAGCAGCGCGGCATGCCGATCCCCGCCGAGTTGCTGGATGCCCAGGCGAAGCCGGCCGGCGAGGCTGCACCCCTCAATCTCGGCAAGGCCGACCCCGAAGTTCAGGCCAAGGTCGACGCCTTGCTGAAAACCATCTCGGAAGGCGACGCCCCGGCCCGCAAACAGGCCAAAGCCGATCTTCGCGCCCTCGGCGCCCCCGCCGCCGCCGCGCTCGCCAGCCGCAGCAACGACAAGGATCCCGAAGTCGCCGCGGTCGCCAAAGAACTGGCTCAGGAACTGGCGCCCGCCGCCGGGAAAACCACCGGCAAAGACAAAAACGGCGTCGAGATCATCGAAGGCCCCAACGGCCGCACCGTCATCCATCGGGCTCAGCGAGTCATCGTCAATGGCCAGGAAGTCGACGAGATGCCGCCGGAAATGGCGGCTCAGATGGCGGCGATGGAGGCTCGCATGGCGGCGATCCGGGCGCAACACGCCGAGCTTCTCAAGCAGGCAGGAATGGCGGAGCTGGAATTTGACGTGAACGAAGGACTGATCAAACCTGCTGAAGCCAAGGAGGCTCCGAAAGTCGAGTCCAAGCCGGCCGACGCCCAGGCTGAAGCCGACCGCAAAGCCGCGGAATTGACCAAGAGGAAGGCTGAATCCAAGCCTTGAGCCGATCGCCAAGCGGCAACCCCAGATCAGAACGTGCCCTGACCCAGTCCGAGATACAGCCTCCGGATGCGGAAGGGCACGAACCATTTCTGGACGTGAAGATCCGCCGGATATCGTTGCAGGCGGAGCGCCGGCGCTTCGCCGCAACGAGGGAAGCTGTCACCGAGGATCTGGTGGATCTGGAGGCTCAAGGCGCGGTGCCGTGGACAATAGTCTTCCGCTTCGGCTGGCATCCAGTAGAGACGCGCGGCCAAAAGGGGAGGGACTTCCGGATGCTCGTCCCAAAGCTTGGCGGCGTATTCGGGTTTTGCTGCCAGCGTCGCGGTGCTTTCATCCGCGATCAGGAGGTGATGGAGGGGGTCCGCGAACCAGACGCGGCCGTTCTTGCGCAGCTCGCAGACGGTGTGATGGGAAACCCCGGTGAGTGGGTCGCAGAGATAGACGATCAGCGGATCGAAGCCTTGCTGATAGGCCAGGCAGCAGAGCAGCCAGGCCTGCTGATCGCACCAGCCTTTCCCTCCGGTCCAGATTTCCTGGGGTTCAGGAAGAGCGAATGGCAAAGGGGATCCTTTACTGACTTGGCGGTGTACCGCCTGGCTCAGGCGACTCAGGCTCTGGTCATCGCCATCCCCCTGGACGCTCAAGGAGTCGGCAAGGTTTTTGTAGAAGATCTGGTTGCGCCAATAGTGAAGGTCGGCTTTGTCGAAAAGGTGAGGCGCACAAGTCCCGCCCTTGTTGTCGCGCCAACAGCTTTTCGGCGGATCTGTCAGCCAGCAGTCGAGATGCCGTAAACTTCGCCTCGCGGCGAGGAGGTCATTGGCGCAAATCGCTTCGACGAATTGGCAGCAAAGTTGATTTTGCATCTGTTCAGCGACGCTATCCTGACGCCAGGAGACGACATAAGGGAAAAATGACAAGGGGAGAAGAAGCAGTACGACGACAAGGCGGCGCGAATATTTTCTAGACTGAGCTGTGGTAGGCATGTAATTCCGTGAATTTGATCAGTGGGGAGGGGTAAGATAACGCTTGATTTCAAAAAGCTGAAAGCGCCAGCTTGGAAAACGAAGTTTTGAGGGGAACTGTGTCACGCGAAGAAACGGAGATGCGAAGCAAAAAAGGCACAAAGAGCGCAAAAGGGAGTGCTTCGCGCTTTGCCGATCACTTTCTGGGTTCTTCTGCGTCTTCTACCGTTGATCGGAGCTTGATTTGGGGTCATACAGCTCGAAAAAACCGCCGGGCTTGTGGCCCGGCAGTTCGGTATTGTATCCAAGATCGGATTAGACCAGGAAGAGGTCCTGGCCTGAGATGAAGCCGCGGGTCAAGTTGACGCCGTCGCTGTAGTTCAAATAGAGGCTGGAAAACTCGCTGTTGCCATTGGTGTCCACCACCGTTGCGTATTTGAGGAGGTTGTAGCCGAAAGAGAGGACTTCGGTGTCGCCGATCTTGACAGCTACGCCGGTGCTGTGCTCGGTGTCGACTTGAATTTTCACTTGATCGATCATGGATTGATCGAATTCGTCGTCTTTCAGTTGAAGATTGAGAGTGTAGACATTGGGGACGTCGGTCGCGGAAATGTAGGCGCTAGTCTCGACGACGGCTTGGTTGGTAGCCGTGTATTTGATGTTGAGCCCCACGGGAACTGAGTCGGTGCCGTTTTCATCTGTGGCGATGATGGCGATGCTAGGACGGGAATTGCTGTGTCCGGTGATGGCAATGCGACCGGCTTGCAAATCGGCGTAGGTGAATGTGTCCGAGCTCAGGTCAAAAGCCGCATTGCTCTTGGTCACGGAAAAGGAAGCGGTTCCAGGGTCGACAAAACGGAAGGAGAGTTTGCTTTGGTCGCCTTGCGAGAACTCTTCGTCGCGGTAGCTGAAGTAGTTGCTGTTCAAAATCACCGGGACCTCTTCCTTCATCATAAGAGCCTGAGCAGCGAAGAGAACAGGAGCGTCATTGATGAGGACCAGGTTCGGAGTGATTTTTTTCACCACCGTGCTGGCGCCTTGGTTGTCTGTGACTTTCAAGATGTAGGAGGGGATGTGATTGGGATTGCCGTCATGGACGAAGGAAATGCGATGATTGTTGAGTTCATCATCTTCGTCATTGGAATCATACATGCCCTTCAGGTGAGCTTGGGTAAATTGAGTGGTTTTACGGCCATCCAAGGTGAAATAGCCGTTCTTGGTGTTCAAGACGGTGTAGAGAATGCCCGTGTCTGGGCTGGTGTCGTCGGTGACGCTGACGCCGAGATTATTCGTGTCGTCGCTGGCATCGGTATTGCCTTTCGTGTCGATGAAGATTTCCGTCTCCTGTCCCTCACGCACGCTTGGTGTATCGAGATTGTAGGTGATGACCGGGCCTTTGTTGACGACGACGCTGTTGGCTTTTTCGAAGGTTCTGACGGGGAGTGAGCCGGTAAAGACAAAATCCTTGTTCAAAAGCTTGTTGACATCCGTGGCGATGGTGATCAAGGGATCGAATTCGGCTTTGTTGGGATCGTCATTCGCGGTGTCGTCGCGGAATTTCAGCTTGATGATGGACTTATTGAGACGGAGATCTCCGTAAGTGAAGTATAGAGCTGACTCGCCGTTGATATCAAGCTCAAAGGCGTCCGTCCGGTTGGCCCCGCGCACACTGATGACGTAATTATCATAGGCTCCGGGAGCGGTAGGATCGACTCCGGATATTTTTATGTTGCGGGTGCTGAGGAGAACCTCTTGAGCGACACTCTGGTGCGATAGATTGAAGGTATAGGTCGGAGGGGGCAGACGGAGATTCATAGTCGCGGTGAAGGCATCTGAAACCGAGCCATCCATGGAGACTGCGCGGACAGTGATGGAGGGAGTGATGCCGACGACACCATTGTGTTCGAAGCGGATGTTTCCGGCCAAGGCTTCATCCGTGGAGAAGCTTGAAATCGGTTTGAGCCCAAGTAGAACACGACCGCCTTCTGCTTTTACGACGTCATAGCGGATGACTTCCATTTCGGTGTCGCTGGCGGTGAAAAGGTTGGCGATGGAAAGGCTGCTTTTGTAGTCAATCGTCTGAGTAGCGCCAGCACTGACGACAGGCTTGTCATTGGTCGGGGTGTAAACCAGCCCCGCGGTGGCGGGATTGTTAGACTTATTGCTGTAGCCGATGAGAAGATCGAGATAGACGGGATCGGGCCCTTTGCCGCCAACGTCCTGGCTGGAAATTTTAAGCCGCAAGTAAGGATCTCCTTCAGTGGCGTCGTGACTCAAGGTCACAGAGCCCTTGATGAGGTCCTGCAAAGTGGAAGGGGTGTAGTTGATACCCACATGCTCTACGACTGTAATGGATATCTTGTCGTAGTTGGTGCCGTTGTAGCCCAAGACCTGCAGGAACTCCGGCACTGCCCAGGGTTCACCTTCGCGAACGTGCAGAACTCTAACTTGCTTGACATCCATGCGTGGGCTCCTTGATAATCGGCTACTCAAGTGGGTTTCCGGCCTCGCTAAGGCCAGAGTCGGGTCGCAAAATAACTCCTAGACTAAAGATCGGCAAGTCCTTGCGTGAGCGTGCCATCGTGGCGACCGTGGCGGCTTGTCGCGGCACTCTCGCTGTAGCGCGTGCCGATAGGGTCAAGATGGTCTGCAGCGTCAACAGGCTCTGTGGATAAGGCGCGATATTGGCTTGAAGCTAGATTAAAGCAACATTAGTATTATCAAGTATCATGAATTGAAGAGACCATTGAGAGGGGGTCATAATGAGAGGAATTGGAGCCGAGCGAGGCATGACTTTGATCGAGCTTTTGGTTTGTGTCGCCGTCATGGGAATGCTTGCGGGGCTGCTGTTCTCAGGGGTAATGAGGGCCAAGGCTGCTGCTGAAGGAGCGAGATGCAAGAGCAACCTGCGACAAATTGGCGTCCAAGTGCTTTCCTACGGGTACGACTGGCAGGGCATGACGATGCCGGCCAGCGTTGGCGAAACCGTCAATGGCGGAGACAATCATTGGATCAACATCGTTCTGAAAAACTCATCCGGAGCCGAAGACCTCTTCGCCTGCCCGAGCTTGCCTTTGGCGGAACGATTTGATCCCGCCGGTCATGTCCCTGGTCTTGGCAATACCTGGAAGAGAGCCAGCTACATCATGAACACTGTCCGAGAAAGTGATTGGAGCGGAGCAGATGAAAGCCTGGTCCGAGCAGGAGCTCATGGCTTCGGAATAGACTCGGCGACACCCATACCCTTGAGCAGTGTCCAGGCGCCGTCTAGCAAGATCTACATCACCGATGTGGTTGGTAAAATCGCCAACAGCCACAAATCGATTTTAAGCTGGAAGCAGACAGATCATGGCGAGAGGAAAACACCTCCGGTCGGAGATGTGAGGCGTGTCGGAGACCATCATCGAGGTGGCTTCAAAGTTCTCTTCGGAGATGCGCATGTCGGGGATAAAAACGATACTTTGGCGAAGGAGTGGAACGTCAATCAGCCCTGACCTCTAAAGAATTTATTGTCACTGCAATAGTTTAGTGCGAAAAGGAAGAAAAATCCAAGAATTTTTCAAAAATCCACTCGGGAGGCCTGGACGCTTCGAGGACTGGCGATATTCTATGGACCCGCCGCTGATGTGGCGACCGAG
>JBDKFG010000008.1:0-113278 GCA_039798785.1 Verrucomicrobiota bacterium
TGCCGTTCGCGTTGGCGTTCGGCGCATAGGTCCAGAGACCGGCGGCGTTGATGCTGACGCTTCCTTTCGAGGCGGTGCCGACGCTGTAGCTGAAGGAAGAGTTGTCGACATCGCTGACCGCGACACTGGCGCTGATCGAAGCGTCTTCGTCGCCGCTGAAGGAATTCAAGCTGGTGATTGCGGGGGCGTCGTTGCTGCCGTTGACTTGGATCGTCACGGCATTTGAGCCGCCTTCGGCGGAATAGACGAGGAAGGAGTCCGAGGAGGCTTCGGAGCCCAAGGCCTGGGCGCGGCTGTCGAGAGTGTAGCTCCAGGCACCGGCGGCATCGACGACGAAGGATCCGTAGAGTCCGGTGACGGAGCTGGCGATGAAGCGGGATTGATCGAGATCGGGGTCGCTGATCGCCAGGGATCCGCCGCCGCTGCCGCTGTCTTCGTTGACGACCGAGAAGAAGTCGCCGCTCCATTGCGCCGCGTCGTTGCTGCCGGACACCTTGACGTTGAGTGAGACGATACCGGCCGAGCTGGTGACGGCGACGCTGTCGGCGAAGGTTCCTTCGCCGAGATCTTGCTGCTGGAGGTAGGACCAGCGGCCGTCCTTAGCGATGCTGAAGAGTCCATAGCTTCCCTGGATGAGGGCGGGGCTGGCGGTCAGGGCCTTGCCGGCGTCGAGGGAGAAAAGCTTTCCTTGGGCGCGGCTGGTCTGGTCTTCGAAAGTCTGGCCCGAGTCGCCGCTGAGGGTCAATGCGTTCGAGCCCTGAAGGGTGATGCTGACGCTGGTGCTGGCCTTCCCGTCGAGCGACTTGGCGGTGAACTTCTTGACCAGCGACTGGCCGGAGACGAGCTTTTGCAGGCTGGCGTCCGTATTGCGGATGCGGTAGGACCAGGAGCCGTCTTCCGCGAGGCTGTACAGGCTGGTGGAGGAGCTGATGGTCTGTTTGACGAAGCCCGACTGGCCGGCGTCAGGATCGTTGATCGACAGGCTGCCGCTGGCGATCAGCCAGCCGTCGACCAGTCCGGCGTCCTCGACGAGGTTGAAGTTGACCGGAGAGTTGATCGAGATCGGCGCTTCGTTGATGCCGGTGATGGCGACCTTGAGGCGAGCCCCGCCGACCAGGACGGAGTCGGTGAGGGTGGCCCCGGCGGGCAAGGCGATGACGGCGGCGTTATTGTAATCGAGTGTGTAAGTCCATTTGCCGTCGGCGGCGAGGCTGAAGCCGCCGTAGCTGCCGGCATGGCTGCCGAGGACGAGAGAGGCTTTCTCTTCAGCGCTGAGTGCGGCCCCGGTGTCGAGGTTAAAGATGCTGGCGGTGACGCTGCCGCTGAAGAGGGTCGCGGTGGCGGCTTTTGTCGTCATTGCAGCGCGACCGCCGAGAGTGGAGTTGTCGCTGGTGCCGTCGATCAGGACCGTAACCGCCTGCGAGCTGAGGCCGTCGGCCGATTTGATAACGAAGCTGTCGGCGAGGCTCTGCCCTGAGGCGAGTTTCTGGACGAGAGGATTGAGGCCGTCGGCGCGATAAGTCCACTCACCGTCGGCGGCGAGGGAGAGCCAACCCAGCTTGCCGGCTTTTTCGAGCTTCTGGAAGGAGGATGAATCGGCGTCGGGGTCGGTGACGGCGAGCCGGCCGGAGGCGCTGAGAAGGGCGGAGTCCGCTTCGGCGAGGCGGGTCAGGACGTTGGTTTTCAGATCCACGGCTAGGCTGGTGCCGGAGAAGACGGCGGCGTCGTTGGCGCCACTGAGGGTGACGGCGACGACGGAGGAGGAGCCGTCGGAGCTGAAGACGGTCAGGGATTCGACGACTTTCTGACCCGGTCTGAGGGACTGTAGCCGTTCCGCGTTCGGGGTGTAGATCCACAGCTTGCTGCCGAGATTGAAGCTGAAATTGCCGAAGTAGGCAAAGGAGTCGACGCTCAGGGAGCTTTCGCCGGCATCGGCGTCGGTGACGCTGAGGGTGCCGGAGACGGCGAGCGGCTTGTCTTCGGCGACGCTGCCCTTCGTGGCGCCGCCAAAAAGGGCGAAATCATTGACCCCATGCAGGGTGATGGCGAAGGAGCGCCCGCCGACGACGAGCGTGTCGACCTGGCTTTCCCCGAGTCGGAGGGTTTGCGCGGCGGGTTTGGGGGTATAGGTCCACAGGCCGGTGCTGCTCAAGCTCAAGACGCCGAGGCTGCTCGAGGCGCTGCCAGCCAGCCCGGGGGCGACCGAGCCGCTGATCTTGAGGTTGAGGTCTTCGACGAGAGAAGCAGTGACGTCGGCCATTGACGGAATTCCCTGGGCTAGTGAGTGAATCCGCACAAAGTAAGCGCAAAGGCCGGGAGGGAAAGGAATTTCGACTTGTGCCGCCGGCTTTTTTCCGGTTTAGCGGCTTTTCCGGGCGCGGCAAAGACGGCGAACCGCCAGGCGCGCCGTCTTCGGGGCAGGCCGCCAGGCGGTCTCAGAGCCAGTAGTTGTGCGTCTTCAGGACGATGAAGGTCTCGGTGGCGCGGATGCCTTCGATCCGGGCCAGCGATTCGCTGAGGAACTTGATGACCCCGTGGTTAGACTCGACCACCACCTGGATGATCAGGTCGTAGCGTCCGGAAAGAACGGCCACCGACTTCACCTCGGGAAGCTGGCCGAGGCGTTCGAAGACTTTCATCAGCTGGCTGGATTCGCCGACATTGACGCCGACGAGCAGGAGCTGATGACCTTCGAGGAATTCCGGATTGACCTGGCCGGAGATCCGCAGCACCCCGACCTCCATCAGGCGGCGGATGCGCTGCCTGATGGTGCCTTCCGTGACCCCCAGCTTCTCTCCGATCGCCGAGTTGGCGACACGGCCGTTCTCCGACAGCATTTCGATGATCTGCCAGTCGAGGCGGTCAAGGGAGGCAGGTTGCATGGGATCAGATCTCCTTGTAAGGCATTCCGAGGGATTGGGCCACAGCCTCATAGACAACATGTCCTTCGACGATGTTCAAGCCCTTGCGCAGCGCCGGATCCTGCTGGCAGGCCTTTTTCCACCCCAGATTGGCGATCTGCAGGCCGTAGCTGAGGGTCTGGCTGGTCAGGGCAATAGTCGAGGTCAAGGCCACCGCGCCGGGCATGTTGGCGACGCAATAATGGACCACGCCTTCGACGGTGTAGACCGGATCGTCGTGGGTGGTCGGGCGGGTAGTTTCGAAGCAGCCGCCCTGGTCGACCGCGACGTCGACGATGACGGCGCCGCGCTTCATTGTCTTCAGCATCTCGCGGGTGACGAGGCGAGGAGCCTTGGCGCCGGGGAGCAGCACCGCGCCGATCACCAGGTCGGCCTCGCGGATGCAGCGGGCGATGTTGTCGGGCGTGCTGTACAAGGTCTGCAGCTTCGAGCCGAAGACGTCGTCGACATAGGCGAGGCGCTTCGACGACAGGTCGAGCAGGGTGACTTCGGCACCGATGCCGACGGCGATCTTGGCGGCGTTGATGCCGACGACGCCGGCGCCGATGATGGTGACCTTGCCGCGCTGGACGCCGGGGACGCCGCCGAGCAGGATGCCGCGGCCGCCATAAGCCTTTTCGAGGAATTTAGCGCCTTCCTGCACCGAAAGGCGTCCGGCGATCTCGCTCATCGGCGTCAGGCAGGGCAGGGACTTGTCGGGCAGCTGGATGGTCTCGTAAGCGATGCCGACGATGCCCTGGTCGAGCAGGGCCTGGGTCATCTCCTTGTCGGCGGCAAGGTGCAGGTAGGTGTAGAGGATCTGGCCGCGGCGCATCAGGGGGATCTCGCTGGGCTGGGGCTCCTTGACCTTGATGATCATGTCGGCCTGGCGGAAGAGCTCGGGGCGGTCGTCGCAGAGGCGGGCGCCGGCCGCGAGGTATTCCTGGTCGGTGAACCCGGTTCCTTCTCCGGCACCGGTCTCGACCAGGACCTGGTGACCGCTGCGGACATAGGCGGCGACATCTGCAGGGGTCAGACCGACGCGGTATTCGTGGCGTTTGATTTCGCGGGGGACGGCAATGATCATGGCTAGGCTCCTTTTGCGTTTGTTGGGGGTTATATAGATAAAAACTCCGAAATTCGTGAAAAGCTGCACATAAATCTACGAATTTTTTAAAAATGACATTCTGGCATGTCGCGGTAATGTCACCGGCGTCATCACGCCAACCCCAAATCTTCAACGGAGCCCGACATGAGCGCCTTCTTCGACAAACTTCTGGGCAAGGACACTAAATTTTTCGATCTTCTCCGTTCCGGTGCGATCGAATCGAAGAACAGTGCTCAGCTGCTGATCACCCTGCATTCGCAGCTCGGCACTTCGGCTTTTGACAAGACCATGGAGAGCCTGGGCGAGAGCCGCCGCCGCCACAAGCGCATCCACACCCAGTGCACCCAGGAGCTCTGCCAGACCTTCGTCACCCCTCTGGAGCGTGAAGACATCGAAGCGCTCTCCACCGCTCTCTACAAGATCCAGAAGACCGACGAGAAGATCGGCGAGCGCCTGTCGATCTGCCCGGACCAGTTCCGCTCCGACATCGTCGGCAAGCAGCTGCAGATGCTGGCCTCGGCCTCCGACGTGGTTGCGGGAATGGTCGAATCGCTGTGCCGCAAGGAGCATGGCGAGAACATGCAGGACGCCTACGAGAAGCTGCAGAACATTGAGAACGACGCCGACAAGCTGATGGTCGGGCTTCTCAAGGAGCTCTACAGCGGCTCGATCGAGGCCAAGGAAGTGATCATCCTCAAGGACATCTACGAGATGCTGGAGCGCGCCATCGACCGCTGCCGCGACGCCGGCAAGGTGGTCTTCTCGATCGCCCTCAAGTATTCCTGAGCCGGGCCAGCCTGCTCCATGGAGACAGCCATCATCCTGCTCGCCCTGGTGCTGATAGCAGCCCTGGCCTTCGAATACGTCAACGGCTTCCACGACGCCGCCAACGCCATCGCCACGGTCGTCTCGACCAAGGTGCTCACGCCCCGCCAGGCGATCATGCTCGCCGCCATCACCAACCTGATCGGCGCCTTTGCCGGCGTCGCGGTCGCCAAGTCGATCGCAAACGACGTCGTCGACCCTCACTACGCCACCCAGACCGCGATCCTTGCGGCGATGCTGGCAGGCATCAGTTGGAACCTGCTCACCTGGTGGTTCGGCATCCCCTCGTCGTCGTCGCACGCCTTGATCGGCTCGCTCTGCGGCGCCGTGCTCGCGGCCACCACCACCTCGTTGAACGCAAATGGCACCGGCATGAAGTGGGCGGCCCTGAAATGGGACGTCGACGGCGTCGGTCTCTGGCCGAAAATCGTCAAACCGATGTTCCTGTCGCCGATCATGGGCTTCACCATCGGCTTCATCCTGATGTTCATCCTCACGGTGATTGCGGTGCGGATGCGCCCGCGCATCATCCAGAAGGTCTTCGGCAAGCTGCAGATCGCGTCGGCCGGCTTCATGGGCTTCGCCCACGGCCTGGCGGACGCCCAGAAGACCATGGCGATCATCTTCCTCGCCTGCTTCGCCGCCACTTCCGCCGGGACCATCGACAAGATGCCGGAGGCCTGGCACTTCCTGAAGACCGAGAAGAGCAAGGATTTCGAGAAAGAGATGAAGGCCATCGTCAAGGACTACGACGCCCAGAAGGCGGCCGCGGCGGACGTCAAATACGCCAAGAAGCCCGACGAGGAGCGCGAGGCGCTGAAAAAGGACATCGCCGGCGCCGCCGACACCGCCTCCCGGCTGAAATACGAAGGCCGCCTGAAGCGTCTCGAGGAGGTCGCCGCCAAGGTCAAGGCAGATCCCGGGGAACTCGCCGTCCTCGAAGCCGCAGCCAAGGCCGCCAAGGAGAATTACCGCAAGGAGCTCGACGGCTTCGCCACCGCGGTCGACACCCTCGGCCAATGCCGCCTGAAGGAAGCCGGCTACGCCTTCCTGGCGCTGCAGAACTGCCACAAGGACGAGCAGGGGATGCTGAAACCGGACGACAGGGGCCTGGCCTTCATCGCCAAGGCTGACGAAAGCGCCAAGACCCGTGGCGAAACCGCCTCGCGCCTGGTCCCGGAGATGCTCGCCAACCACATCCACTCCAGCTCCTTCCAGAAAGGACTGATCTTCGTCGGCCTGCAGAAGAAGCCGAAGATCGACCGCGACATCAACAAGACCGCCCTAGAGAACTTGAAGAACACCGCCGACGGCATCCCCAGCTGGATCATCCTGATCTGCGCCATCACCATGTGCCTGGGCACCGCCGCCGGCGGCTGGCGCATCGTCAAGACCATGGGGCACAAGATGGTCCGCCTGCAGCCGATCCACGGCTTCGCCGCCGAGACCACCGCCGCCAGCGTCCTCGCGGTCACCGGCTCGATGGGCATGCCGGTCTCCACCACCCATGTCATCTCGACCTCGATCATGGGCGTCGGCGCCAGCAAGAGCCTCGACGCGGTGAAATGGGGCCTGGTCGGCAAGATCATCTGGGCCTGGATACTCACCCTGCCGGTCACCGGCACGCTCGCCTTCTTCATCTACAAGTTCCTGGTCTATTGCCAGTTGCCCAACTGACGCCGGGACTCAGGCCCTTGCCCCGAGGCGCCGCAGCGATGCGGCGCCTCCGCATTTGCTTCGCTGTGACACTGTAAGAGCGTCATTGTTGCCCTAAAGCTGTCACAAATGCTTGCGCTCTTGCGTCTCTGAAGCAGTCTTAATCTCCCCTCTTTTCTCAAATCCAACAAAATGCAAGCGACCATGGCCCCTCCGCTCGACCAACGCCAGCCTGCTCCCGCACTCACCGTCGACGCCGTCGTCTTCGGCGTCGACGACGGCGAACTGAAGATCCTCCTGATCCAGCGCGGCATGGCTCCTTTTGCCGGATCCTGGGCCCTTCCCGGCGGCTTCGTCCGTCTTGGCGAGGATCTTGAGAAAGCGGTTCGGCGCGAGCTCGAAAGCGAAGCCGGGGTCCGTCCTTCACGGCTTGAGCAGGTCGCCGCCTACGGCCGCCCCGACCGCGACCCCCGCCAGCACGTCGTCTCCATCGCCTTCGCCGCATTGGTCCGCCTCGACCAGCACTCGCCCCACGCCGGTACCAACACCCGCCTCGCCGCCTGGTTCGCGGTCGACCGCCTTCCCGAGCTCGCCTTCGACCACGCCGTGATCGTCAGGGACGCGCTCGCCCGCCTCCGCTCCGAGCTCGGGCACACCCCGGTCGGGATCGACTTGCTGCCGCCGAAATTCCCCTTGCGCGACCTTCAGCATCTGCACGAGCAGATCAGCGGGCGCAGCCTCGACAAGCGCAACTTCCGCCGCTCCGTCCTCGACTCCGGCCTGCTGATCGAGCTCGACGAAAGAGAGCCGGCCGCCCGCCATCGCAGCGCCCGCCTCTATTCCTTCAACCGCGACGCCTGTTCGGCTCTCGAGCACTGAGCCCGTCGTCGGCTGCCGGCTCCCGAGACTTGCGCTCAGGCGCCGTCATTCACACCGGCCTCACGCCCATAATCTGAGGTTGCCGCGCATAACAATCAACGGCGAGGCGAAGCCGGCCATGGGTTAAACTCCGGACAGCTTGCATCCAGGAGTCCCGACATGAAGAAGACTTTCACGCTGATTGAGCTGCTCGTCGTTGTCGCCATCATCGGCATTCTGGCTTCCATGCTTCTGCCCGCCCTGGCCCGAAGCAAGGCCAGCGCCAAACAGGCGCTCTGCCTGAACAATCTCAAACAGATCCATCTTTGGACGAGCCTCTACGCCGACGACAACGACGGCTTTGCCCCGCCGGCCTCGGACGAAGCAAACATCCCTTGGGACGACAAGCTTTCCGTCTTTGATGGCCGGAGATTGAGTCCTGCCGAAATCCTCAACAACACCGCTCCAGCCAGGCCTGAGAACGTCAGCTACAAATGCCCCCTCGACGGCCGCAGCTTCGCCGGCACCTCGATCCGCACTTATTCGATCAACCGCGAGCTGGGCGACGTAGAAGAGGACTACGCGTCGGTCTCACTCGACAATCTTCCCTCACCTTCAGCCACCGTTCTGATGTCGGAAAAAATCCCCAATAACGCCAACATCCGGGACAACCGCCTGGGCTACTGGGGAAGCTGCAACGGCTTCCAAACCGGAGACAAGCTGGCCACCGATTTCAAATCCTATCATCCGAGACGCTCCGACTACCCCTGGCTCTTTGCCGACGGTCATTTGGAGATTCGAGACAAAGGATCATTCATCAGTTTCGCACCACCCCAGTGATCGGGAGTCTTCCATGCTGATTCTCGCACTGCTCATCGTCGGCGCCGCATGCGCCTGTTTCTTGCAATCGAAACGGATGAAAAACCCCAAGAGATTGCAGCTCATCTGCGCCGCCCTGCTGCTTCTCGGCTTCCTCTGCGGAGTCCTGGCCAACCGGAGCCCGGAAGAATCGGCGGTGGCGGCCCAAATCCGCAAGCTCGAAAATGCATCCCTGCTGATCCCAGTCCAAAAATGGAGTCAGGGATTGGGAGCCTCCGGCACCCTCATCGTCATCACCGGAGCGAAAAAAGAGGGGGAGATCAGCGAATCGGACCTCGCGGCGATCAAGGCCCTGAAGACCGCACTGCCCAACTACGAATGGCGGCTGATGCATCCGGGCGCCTCGATTCTGACGCCCGAGGATCTGGCCATCACTCTGGATCAGGCGAAAGGGATCGTCTGCCTCGCCTCACTGCCCCGCGACCCGGAGGCTCTTCGCCGGCTCTTCGAAGAGTCTCTCGCCCCCAGACCCCCGATCCTGATCCTGAAAAGCTGCCCTGCGGGCATCCAGGAACAGCTCGGCACTTTCGGCCAGGGACTGAGCTGGCTCAAGGCCCGAGCCCAGCAGCCATTGCTGGAAGAACAATCGACGGACCAGGAGCTCTTTGACCTGAATTTCGAATTGGTCCAGAAGGAAGCGAAGCCTGACGACGCAGAGCCGGCCAATGAAGACGGAGAAGACGCCACTTGAGAGAAGAATCCTGAACCTGGATTCCTATGGTTCCCTGCCGCTTGTCTTCCCGGCTTCTTTCAGCGGCGCCAGCCAGTTTTCCAAGGCAGCTTTTTCCATCACCGTGGCACCGTAGCGGTCGACGGCGTTGAAGGGATCGGCGAGGGCGGCGTCCTTCTCGGCGACATGCTGCAGGGCGCCATAAGCCGTCAGGACGATGAGGATGAGCGAGCCGAGGAGCAGCGACGAGAAACTCGCCTGCAGGCGCCAGAGGCGGTCTTGACGGCGGAAGAGACGCCAGAGCGCCACGACCAGGCAGAAGAACGAGGCCAGCAGCACCGGGATCTTGACCGCGTCGAAGTCGACCCCGTACTTGCGGATGGATTGGACATAAGCCTGGCAGGCCGGCGAGAAGGCATCGAAGACAAAGACGAAGACCCAGAGGATGCGCCAGGCCCAGGAGGGTTCCACAAGCGAGGCGCGGCGGTCGCTTGGTTGCCAAGCCATGCAGCAGCTCTTCTAGCCCTCTGCGGCCTGCGCGACGGTCATGGAGGCCCCCCTAAGCAGAAGCTCGTTCTGAATTCATATCAGCGTCATGCAATCCATCCCTTCTTCTTCCAATTTTTCAGGGTCGCTGGTGTGGCGCCGCATTGTTTCAGGATTTTGGCGATGTCATCACCTTCCATCTCCCAGTTGATCGCGTAGGCCACAAAGTCCGGGGGCACTGTGAGTTGAGTCCGCGCCAATTCGGTGACTTGACGTGCTGCCGAGCGAAGCATTTTGGAGCGCGGTTCAGGGCTCAAGGCAACTTCCACCATCTGGTTAAATTCTTCCCAGCCTTCAAAGGATTCATCAGCAGAAAAACTCAGCCAATGGCTCTCGGGGATTTCACTCACCAAAACGAGCAAACCGATGGCATCATTCTGGGTCAATGGGATTAAGGTCGGAAGCTCACCATCAAGATAAGAAATCTCCAAGGCGATCAGAGATGATGTCGCCGTATGGGCTCTCAATATATCAAGGATTTTAGCCGCCAATCTCGTGGTGAAAGCTTCACTGAGAAGTTTTATCTCTTTACTAGATTTACTGACTGAAACGGGTTTGAAGTGAGAATTTGACTGGAGTACACTGATGTCGATACCGGGCCCCAATTCTTTGAATTCATTTTCGAGTGAAACCCTTTCGTTAAAGATTTTTTCCTCTTCTTCCTCTAAAAGGTATTTAACGACATCAGGGGGTAGATCACGCCAAGATTGAGATTGGGGATAGAATTTATCCAGTTCATCAAAATTGATTTTTAAGAAAGGAGAAGAGCGGGGGTATTCAATGGCCTCTAGGCTTCTCCATAAAAGAGAAGGTTTATGTCTTAATATTTCCAACCTATTTAAAATCATCAAGTGCCTATCCATCATTAAGATCGATTCATCAACCTGTGTGTTTGACAGGCGGCACAAATTCGAGAAATCTTGAAAGTCATTCCCTAACACAGCGATGAATAACAGGGTGTCATCAAGCGGGTTTCGACTGACTAAATAAACTTTTTCATCGGCTATATAAACATTACCTATGGTTGACTCGATAATCGGTACCGCATTTAATGGTTTTTTGTTCTGTTTTTTATGGATTTGATTACACTGGTTGATGTATCCCATTTTTAGATCTTCACCAGTGATTACCCGAGAATAAGGAAGTTCGAAGAGAATTCTTCCGTCAGGATAGCTGCGTGCCCTTTGTTGCTGAAGCGATTCCTCATTCAAAGGCTGGAGGCTTAGATTATGCCCTAAGTATCTAGAGAAAAAATCATTGGCCAATTGAATGGTGGCGGGGCTAAGTGAGAAGTTGTCCTCAGTCAAGAATTTGCGCGGCTTGTCGCCGATGAGCAGGGATTCATAGGCCCAAGGATTATAAGCCTTCAAGGCTTGGTCGAAGATCTTCAAGCTGGGCGGAGCATCTATGGTCCCTTCTTGATCTTTGAAACTCATTGCCATGGCCTCATTTTGTTGCACGCAGCGGCATCGGCTTCGTCGTCGCCCTTGACAACCCCTAGCAGCAGCACCAGGCAACCGGTTTCCAGGCCGACGGAAATCACGGCGGCGCGCGAGCAGCGTTGCAGGACGGCGATCATGGCGAGGCCCGGGTTTGGAGGGAGGTCTCCCAAGTCTAGCATCAAAGGCGTCTCGCTTCAAGAGAAACAGAAACTTGTCACGGCTTTCCAGCGTGTTACAGCGGCGTCAGCCAGTTTTCCAAGGCAGCTTTTTCCATCACCGTGGCGCCGTAGCGGTCGATGGCGTTGAAGGGGTCGGCAAGGGCGGCGCGCTTCTCGGCGACCAACGGCGGCAGAGGGCTGCCGCGCTCCCAGGTGCACACCAAAAAGGAGGACAGGCCATCGGCCTGTCCTGTTCACGGGCAAGATGCCCGTGCTCCTTTATTCGACGCTCAATGCAGCAGCTTGTTGATCGCGGCGGTGATCGCCTTGACTGCGGCTTGCGAGATATTGGCGTGGATGCCGACGCCGATGGCGAGTTTGCCGTCGGGGCCTTTGAGCTGGACGAAGGTGACCGCTTCGGCCTGGGCGCCGTGGCCGGCCTTGCTTTCTTCGTAGTGCTCAAGGGTGAACTCGGGCAGTCCGAGCTTCTTCAAGGCGGCGACGAAGGCGGCGACGGGGCCGTTTTCGCGGGCTTCGAGGATCTGTTTCTTGCCCTGATAGGCGACTTCCACCTTGGCCTGGATGATCGAGGGGATCTTCTCATCCGGGTAGGGCCAGAAGTTGATCAGGTCGAGCTGCGAGGGCGAGGGGTTGACATAGGCTTCGGTGAAGAGCTGCCAGAGCTCCTTGCCGGAGACTTCGCGGGCGACGGCTTCGGCGTAGACCTGGACGCGGCTGGCGAGGTCGGCCTGCATCCAGCGGGGCAGGTGAATGCCGTGCTCGCTTTCGATGACATGGGCGATGCCGCCCTTGCCCGATTGCGAGTTGATCCGGATCATCTTCTCGAAGTTGCGACCGACGTCGGTCGGGTCGATGTGGAGATAGGGGATCTTCCACTGGCCGAAGGTCTCCATCATCGCGTCTTTTTTCAGCAGGCACTTGTGGATGGCGTCCTGGTGCGAGCCGGAGAAGGCGGAGTAGACGAGGTCGCCGACGTAGGGGTGACGCGGGTGCGGGGTGAAGCCGGTGAGGCGGGTCACCACTTCGTTGATGTGGGCGAGCTTGGAGAAGTCGAGGCCGGTGTCGACCCCCATGTACTGGAGGTTGAGGGCGACGATGATCGAGTCGACGTTGCCGGTGCGTTCGCCGTGGCCGAAGAGGGTGCCTTCGACGCGTTCGCCGCCGGCCTGCAGGGACAGGGTGGTGGCGGCGACGGCGCAGCCCATGTCGTTGTGCGCGTGCAGCGAGATCACCGAGCGCGAGCGGTTCTTCAGCTTGCGGCAGAAGAGCTCGATCATGTCGGCGTAGTGGTTGGGCGGACGGCGCTCGACGGTGGCGGGCAGGTTGAGGATGACCTTCTCGTCGCCCTGCGGGTTCCACTGGTCGACGACGAAGTCGCAGACCTGGACGCCGTAGTCCATGTCGGTGTCGGTGAACTCCTCGGGGGAGAATTCCAGTTCGTAGCGGGTCTGGGGGAATTTCGCCGCTTCGCTCTTGATCGTGGCGATGCTGGCGCGCAGCATCTCGATCTGCTCGGGGCGGCTCTTGCCGAGGACGTGTTCGCGGTGCAGGTCGGAAGTGGCGATGTAGATGTGGACGACGCAGCGCTTGGCGCCGCGCAGCGACTCGACCGTCTTGGCGATCAGGTCGGGGCGCGAGGGGGCGAGGACGCTGATGACGACGTCATCGGGGACCTGCTTCTGCTCGATCAGCCAGCGGGTGAAGTCGTAGTCGTCCTTGGAGGCGGAGGGGAAGCCGACCTCGATTTCCTTGAAGCCGATTTCAAGAAGCAGACGCCAGTACTCTTTCTTCTGTTCGAAGGTGAGCGGATTGGGAAGCGCCTGGTTGCCATCGCGAAGGTCGACAGCGCACCAACGGGGGCTGCTGGTGATCTGGCGGTCGGGCCATGTGCGGTTCTCGATCCCCACGGGGGGTACGGCTTTGTATTTGCTCTGCATTCTCTTTCTCCGATGTCTGTCTTCTCTTGTTCGTTCAAGAGAACGGCAAATCTACCCCGAAGCGAAAAAAAGGCGAGATCAACCCGCGCCTATCCCGCCTATCCGCCTATCCTGGATGCTGCACGGCCATGCGGAAACCGCGGCGAAATGATTTGACGCCTGCGAGTCCCTCCCCGGCGAAGTTCCTGGCTTGAGACACAAGATTTCCGGTTTTGCGGCGTTCTATTGCCATCAGCCATCTTCAAGGAGATCATTATGAGCCTGATCCTCGGCACTCTCCTCGCCTTTGCAGCCCCGGATGCGAACGGCATCAGCCCGGCGGCACCGGCGCCGGCGACCAAGGTGAAGTCTGCTCGCGAGGCACCCTCCGAAGCTTTGGTCCGCAGGCTCTATCTCGACCTTCTCGACCGGCTTCCCGAAATCGACGAGTTCGAGAGCTCGGTCCGCCAGATAGACGCCGGCAATTACCCGCAGCTCGTCGAGCAGCTGATGAAGAGCCAGGAATACCAGCTCAACCTCGCCGCCAAGGTGGTTGAGCACTACGCCCCCAAGGAACGCACCCATGGCCTGGTCGACTACAAGCGGCTGGAGCGCCACCTGAAGGACAACTACCTGAAGCCGGGCAAAGACTTCCGGATCTTCTTGGAGGACATGCTCAAGGCTCGCGGCATCGCCGTTTCCAACCTCCTGGTGCTTTTCTACAACGACAAGGAGACGCCGGCCCAGATGACGGCGCGCTTCACCGAACGGGTGATGGCAGTGCCGATGGGCTGCGCCGAATGCCATGACCACCGCATCCATCCCGACATCAAGATCACCGATTTCTGGTCCCTCGCCGCCTTCTATCAAGGCTTCGACAAGACCTTCGTCAAAAACGAGGTCGAGCTCAACGCCCTCGCCAAGACCTTGGAAAACAAAGAAAAACCGCGGCAGCAGCTGGGCACCAACGAATACAAACGGGTGCTGGCCTGGATCAAGGCGGAACGCCAGGGGAAGTCGATTTACGACGACCTCAGCGCCAAGGAGAAGATGGGCATCGACCCGAGCAATCGGGTCGAGATGAATTCCGCCGAGGATTTGAAGAAGAGGAATCGCAACGACGTCAACACCCCCACCCTGCTGGCTCCGCAGCTCTATCTCTACGAGGACAAAGAGCGTCTCAATGAGATGACGATCACTTATCCGGTCGACGGCAAGAGCTACACCGCCAAGGCACGCCTCTTCGGTGCCGATCGCGGCATCCAGGAGACCAAGACGCCGCGCGACGTGCTGGCCAAGTGGATGGCGACGCGGCAGAATGAATTCGTCTCCCGCGCCGTCGCCAACTGGGTCGGCCACTGGCTTCTCGGCCGCGGCCTCGCCCTGCCGGTAAACGACGTCTACGACATGAAGAACGCCTCGCCGCAGCTAGTCGCCTGCGCCGACTACCTCGAGAAAGAGCGCTGGGACATCAACGCTCTGGTGCGGATGATCGTCCTCTCCCCCGCCTACCGGCTCCCTTCCTCGCTGCAGAACGATGAAGAGAAGTTCATGGCCTTCAAGGCCCGCCGCTTCCGTCACCTCAACGGCGATCAGCTGGTGAACTCCCTCAACGGCGCCTACCTCGCCCGCCTGCGTCGCGACACCAGCATCGACGCCTTGCGGCAGCTCTATGCCGCCGAGGTCGACCGCAATCAACTGGTGCAGAAACTCTTCCCCTCCTCCTTGAACGACAGCGAGGCTAATTACCGCGGCGCCCTGACCCAGTCGCTCTATCTCTCCAGCGACACGCGAATGCTGGAATTCACCCACAAGCTGGCGCAAGCCGGCTACAGCGCCCATCAAGGTTTGTCGCACGACGCCTGGCTCGACTCGCTCTTCGTCCGCTTCTACACCCGCCACCCCAGCCCGCAGGAGATCGCCTTCTTCGGCGCCAAGCTTGACGCCACCAAGAGCTACTCCCAATCCGGCTTCTTCGAGACCGTCTGGACTCTGATCAATTCGCCAGAAATGAGATTGTATTGAGAGCCTGCCTACGGCTCGCCCTGAGCGACGAAAAAGCGACCTGTCTCAGCCGAATTTCAGGATCACAGCTTAGGAAGTCAGAGAACACGGGAGTGCTTTGACTCCCCAACTCCCTGAAAAGCCGCTTGAATGCATCTCCCTCCAAGCTCAATTCGGTGTGATACACGCCAAGAAAAAGACCGCCCTTCAAGCTTAGGGCGGCCAGGCAAAAGTAGGGGCAACTCAGGGCTTGGCGAGATTCATCATTGAAGGCTCGCCACGAGTCGAGGTGTTATAGGTCTGCAAAAGAGTCAGCCCCTCGACATGGCCGTCCATGAAATTGCAAGTTGCGAGAGTCTGTTCCTTGTGCCTCGGATTGGCGGGGTAAGTGGCATTGTGACCGACCAAGGAATCCCAGTCCTTGTCGTCGTCACTGTCGGCAAAGGCAATCATCTTGGAAGGGTTGTTGACTTTGCCGAAAGAATAAGCTGTAAGGTTCCAATTGGGGCTCGTACCCCAGCCCAGCCACCAAAGGTTGTAGCCGTACGAAAGATTCCCAGAGTTCTGGGTGTAGGCATTGCCGTCGATATCCAGGGGACAGTCCATCGCTTTTGATCGGGCGGAGCCTGTGACCGCGAGATAGCGCTTAGTATTGGAGATCCAGTAGTAGCCCAAGGTCGATCCCGGCACGCCATCGTCGCCCCTGCCGTCATCACAAGCCTGAGTGAAGGCCTTGTTGATCTGGGCAAGATTGTTCTTGCAGATGGCGAATTGAGCCGTGTCCCGCGCCTGCCCCAAAGCAGGCATGAGAAGAGAGAGCAAGATGGCTATAATCGCCACCACGACCAACAACTCGACCAGAGAAAAGGCTTGACGTTTCAACATGGATGGCCTCAGATTGCTGCTGTGTCACTAAGCCATTATCTCCGAAAAATCCCATTCCAGCAAGGGGATGGTTCGGAATTATTTTATGATTTTAAAAATAATTTATTAATTCATTTTATTAATGATTGTCATATGGAGGGTCTTTGAGTACAATGGGGGCTGATCGGAAGCAGCGAGGATTCCATGCCCTTTTTGATGAAAGCCTTGATTTTGATCTTCATGCTGGGGCTGATATTGCGCCTCAACTGGCTGAACAAGCGGGATCCCCAGCCTTTCCGTCGTTTTGCAATGATCTCAATTTCGCTCCTGGCGGTTCTTTTCTGCGCCTTGGAGCCGATCTTGGGGAAAATCTGGGGCAAGAAGGATCAGCTTAACAACTTGAGTCTTCGGGCGCAGGCCTTCAAGATCGGAGCGACAGCCAGCTCGTTGAAGTCCGGAATCAAGTCCGCGATTGTCATCGTCGACAAAAAGACCCTGGGAACCCGCCTCCATGAGCAGCAATTGGAGAGCTTGATCGAAGGCCTGAAAGTCTTCGCCTTGGATCTCAAAGTCTTTGCAGCGAATCATGAGGGGGCCCAGGTCTCCGGCAGCGAATTCGCCGGCATCTTGAAACAAGCTCAGAACGTCGATCTCATCGTCAGCTTCGTCGGCCTTCCGGGGGGCGATGACATCGGAAAGGTTCCCCGTTTCGTCTTTGATGAGGAGGAGGAAGAAGAAAAGGCGGAAAAGCCGCAGGGTCCGATGATCGCCGTGGTCTTGCCCATGCTCGACGCTTACGCAGCACGTCTGCTCAAAAACGGTCGGATCGACATGGCCAGCATCAACCAGGTCGACATGATCAAGGCTCGGGCACTCACCCCGAAGTCCCCTTTGAGCCAGTACTACGACGCGATGTTTGTCATGCTGACTGGCGCAAATCTGCTGCAAACCGTCAAGGCCCAGCCCAGCTTGATCGATCTTGCCAGTCTCAAGACCTTGGCGGAGAAAAACTCTAGGACGGACAAAAAACCGGATGACAATCCGGAACTTCTCCTTGACGAGGCGCTGCCGCAAGCGCTGCCTTTGCCGAAGAAACGCCCGGAGCTGGAATAAGACTTTTCCCGCCGGACAGAGGATGTCCGGCGGGAAGAAGCGAAATTCAAGCTAAAAACCGCTGTTGAGCAACAGAACCGGGTTGAAAGGTTGAAACGCAAGGCATTGAACAACAAAAGTCAGCGACTATTTGACGCGGACAGGAGAGCTTTCCCATCTGAGGTCATTCCGACGGATCATCCTAAATTCCGCAGCAGCGGAATGGAACCGGGTTGAAAGGTTGAAAGGCAAATACATGAACAACAGCGATAAATGACGATTCTAGTTCGACCCGCATGACTGCCAGCCGGAGGAGTTGCCGAGCGCCCTCGAACACCATAACCTCTTGCTGTTGTAGCTGATCCTTTCAACCTTTGAACCTTCCAACCTTTTAACTGCGGTTTTTAGGTTCAAGCCAGCGACTTGGTCAGGTCGACCAGCTTCTTGCGGGCGGCGCTGGTGGCGATGCCGAGCTCGGTCTCCTTGACGTAGCGGGCGATGACCTGGTCGAGGACCTGGGCGGCGGCGTGCTCGCCGAGGAATTCGAGCATCATCTTGCCGGAGAGGACGGCGGCGATCGGGTTGGCCTTGTCCTGGCCGGCGATGTCGGGGGCGGAGCCGTGGATCGGCTCGAACATCGAGCAGCCGGTGCGGTCGGGGTTGAGGTTGCCGGAGGCGGCCATGCCCATGCCGCCCTGGGTCTCGGCGCCGATGTCGGTGATGATGTCGCCGAACATGTTCTCGGTGACGACGACGTCGAACATCGCGGGGTTGCGGATCATGAACATGCAGGCGGCATCGACGTGGTAGTATTCGCGCTTGACCTCGGGGTACTGGGCGCCGAGCTCTTCGTAGACGCGCAGCCAGAGTTCATACATGTGCGTGAGGACGTTGGACTTGCCGACCAGGGCGACCTTCTTGCGGCGCTTCATGGCGAGCTCGAAGGCGTAGCGCAGGCAGCGCTCGACCTGGCGGTAGTTGTAGACCATCGACTGGACCGCGACTTCGTCCTTGCTGCCCTTCATCGTGCTGCCGCCGATGCCGGTGTAGAGGCCGCCGGAGTTCTCGCGGACGACGACGTAGTCGAGGTCGGCGGCGGTCTTGCCCTTGAGCGGGCAGGCGACGCCGTCGTAGAGCTTGACCGGGCGCAGGTTGATGTAGAGGTCGAGATCGAAGCGCATCTTGAGCAGCAGGCCCTTCTCGATGATGCCGGGCTTGACGCCGGGGTGGCCGACGGCGCCGAAGAAGAGGGCGTCGAACTTGCGCCATTCGTTGAGGGTCTCGTCGGAAAGGACCTCGCCGGTCTTCAGGTAGTGGCCGCCGGACTGCGGGTATTCCTTGAGATTGAGCGTGAAGCCGCCGCGCGAGGCGAGGATGTCGAGGCATTCGAGGGCGACGGGGACGACTTCGGGACCGATGCCGTCACCGGCGACGACAGCGATTTTATGATTGCGGCTCATGCGGGTTCTCCTGGGGGTTGTGACCCGCCAAGCTAAGCGCAGGAGTGTCGGGCGCAAGGGCGGCTGACTCATTTCCGCGCCCCGTCAACATCCGGCGCAAGCGCTCCAGGGCCTTGCGTCCTTCGTCCGAGAGTTCGACCGACTCGGCGCTGACATAGGTGTGGATGTGCTGGTCGAGGACCTCGTCCGACAGCTCCTGGGCATGGCGCCGGATGAAGGCGGCCAGCTCCGGCTGCTCGCGCCAGGGACGGCTCCGCGCCAGGGCGACGCTGCGGCCGAGGGCGGCGCTGAATTCGCGTCGCAGCGAGACCGGGAGATCGCGGCGGGCGACGATGCAGCCCAAGGGGATGGGCAGGCCGGTCTCGGCCTCCCACCACTCCCCGAGATCGCGCACCAGGAGGAGACCGTGCTGGCGATAGGTGAAGCGCGACTCGTGGATGATCAGTCCCGCCTCGGCCTCCCCGGCGGCAAGGGCGGGCATGATCGCCGAGAATAGCTTTTCGCGAGGGCGGAACTGCAGCCCCAGGAAGCCCTGCAGGAGGACGAAGGCAGTGGTGCTGAAGCCGGGGACCAGGATCTCCCCTTCCGCCAGCTCGTCGGCGGAGTGCTGACGGCGCGCCACCAACAGGGGGCCGCAACCGCGCCCGAGGGCGGCGCCGGCGGCGAGGATCTCATGGGTCGCCTCGAGGCGGAGGGCCTCGGCGCAGGAGACCTTGGCGATCTCGACTTCTCCGGAAGCCGCCAGGCGGTTGAGCTCGGCAATGTCCGCCAGGCTCGGAGCCAGCCGGTCGCGCCACTCCGGATCTTGGAGAAGGCCATAAAACATATAGGTGTCGTTGGGGCAGGGCGAGAAGGCGAGGCGGAGCATGGGGGGATCCAGAAAGGTTGATGGCTACCAATACAGGCCGGAAGTTCACTCGGCTCAGGCGAAATCCTTATTCCGCCCCGGGGATTCCCGGGAACTTGAATTTCTCCAGGTCTTGATCCGCGGCGATGGCAACCAGGACGACGACGATGATGACGAGAAGGAGGGCAAGGATCAAATAGCCGATGATCAGGCCGGCGAGAGCCAGTCCCTTGCCGGTGGGCGAATCTTCTCTCTTGGCGGATTTCAATCCGAGGTGGCCGCAGATGACGGCCGGAATGGCGAGGAGGCAGCAGCAGCCGCAGAAAAAGCCGCCGACAATCGCCAGGACGCCGCAAATCAGGGCGGCGATGCTTTGCGGGTGGGGCGGCGCTTCGGACGCCACAGGCGCAGCTGCGGCGAGATAGATCTCCAGAGCCTGTTCCTCACGAGGAGAGAACTGCACTTTAAGCCCCGTCGCCGGAGCCGATCCGTCCATCCAGGCGTCACCATCGAAGCGATACTGCCGGCCGTTTTCGGCGGCAATCACTCCCGTGTCGCTCTCGGCCACATAACTCAGGATGATTCCGCGCATGAAAAACTCCGATTTGAATTGGGCCCAGGTCGGCTGTTCTGACTGAATGGCTCAGGGCAGGCTGTCCCGGGGGCGCTCCTCGACATGGCCGTCGCCGAAGAGGACGTTGACTTTGTTGCTGACCTTGTGCGGCGTGGCATCCCAGATCAAGGGAACCGAAGGGGAATTGAGGGTCGACCATTCGGCTCCGGCGACATTCGGGTTCCAGACGTAAGTGGAGGAGCCATCTTGATGGGCCGCGGGACATTTCGTCATGAATTGATCAAAGCCCCAATATTCCGCATCGACCCGGTCGACCAGACCGGCAGCCTCTTCGCCTGTCGGCATGTGAGTGGTGAGGCCGTCGGAGAAGCGAACCTGGATGCAGATTCCCATTTGCTTGAGGTTGTTTTTGCATTTCGTCACGTTCGCCTTCTCCCGGACGGCGCCGAGGGCGGGCAGGAGCATGGCGGCGAGGATGCCGACGATGCAGATGAAGAAGATCGAGCAGTAGCCCATGATCACTGCGGCGAGGCATTTGCCGTGGCCGCCGAGGGTGCCGCCGGAGCGGCTGATGGCGGCGAGGCCGAGGTGGCCGAAGATGACGGCGACGATGCCGGTGAAGGGGCCGCAGAGGACCAGGCCGAGGATGCCGCAGACCAGCGCCAGGGTGGCCTTGGGGTATTCCCCGGTGATCTCGACGCGCTCGGGGCGTCCGGGCCTGGGGATGCGGAGGGATTTCTGGCATTGCGGGCAGGTGATGCTGCCGCCGCATTCGGCTTCGTCGCAGACCAGGGGGTGCTGGCAGTGGCGGCAGTTGAATTCGAAGTCAGGCATGAGGATCTCTTGGGGTTTGGAATTGCGGTGGCTTGGGGGGATCAGAACTGAGGAGTTTCAATTGCCCGCCGCGGTGACCAGCACGATGACGAGGCGGATCAGGATGAAGGCGAGGCCGATATATCCGAGGATCAGACCGGCCGTCGACATGCCCTTGCCGGGATTCCCCTCCTGCTCCCTGGCGAACTTGCTGCCCAGGTGCCCGAGAACGATGGCCGGAACGGTGAGGAAACAGCAGCACAAGCTGAGTAGGCCGCAGGTCAGCGCCGCGACGGCATAAGGGTTGTTGGCATTCGGATAGGGAACGGCTTTTTCAGGCGGGGCGCGATTCTCCGAAGCCGGCGCATAGGGGTCGTCGGAGACGGGAGCGGCTGGACTGGAGCTGACGCTGACCCGCTGGCGCAGGGGGACGAGGCAGGAGACGCAGTTCTTCTGGGACTCGGTTGGAAGGGATTAGCGGACGCGGCTGGGATCGCATTCTTCGACGTGGCCGTCGCCGAAGAGGACATTGATCTTGCCGTTGACCTTGTGCGGCGAGGCGTCCCAGATCAAGGGGACGTCCGGAGAGTTGAGAGCCGACCACTCGGCGCCGGCGGCCTTGGTGTTCCAGACGTAGGTCGAAGCGCCGTCGCGATGCGCCGCCGGACACTGGATCATCTGCTGGTCGAAGCCCCAATAGGCCGCGTCAACGCCGTCGACCACGCCCGAGGCCTCTTCGCCGCTCGGCATGTGGGTGGCGACACCGTCGGAAAAATAGCTCTGCATCGACAGGCCCATCATCTTGAGCTCGTTTTTGCATTTCGTCACGTTCGCCTTCTCCCGGACGCTGCCGAGGGCGGGCAGGAGCATGGCGGCGAGGATGCCGATGTAGGCGATCGAGAAGACGGCGGAGCAGTAGCCCATGATCAGGGCGGCGAGGCATTTGCCGTGGCCGGCCATGGCGCCGCCGGCGCGGCTGATCGCCGCCATGCCCATGTGGCCGTAGACGATGGCGACGATGCCGGTGAAGGGGCCGCAGCAGGTGACGCTGAGGATGCCGCAGACCATCGCCAGGGTGGCCTTGGGATATTCCTCCATCATCTCCATCGCGGCGGCCTTGGCGCTGGGAATGCGGAGGGTTTTCTGGCACTGAGGGCAGGTGATGCTGCTGCCGCATTCGGCTTCATCGCAGATCAGGGGGTGCTGGCAGTGGCGGCAGTTGAATTCGAAGTCAGGCATCGGGGGTCTCGGGGGGTTCGGGTGATGGGGTTCAAGCGGCGAGGGCGGCGATGAGGCCGAAAAGGAGGGTGCCCACCATGATGGAGAGGCCGATGTAGCCGAGAATGAGGCCGGCATAGGCGAGCGACCGGCCTTCCTCGGTTTCCTGTTCGCGGGCGAATTTCAGGCCTTTGTGACCGAGGATGACCGCGGGAATCGAAAGCAGTCCGCAGCACAGGATGCCGAGGATGCCGCAGATCAGCGACGGCAGGCCGTGGGGATTGGGCGGGCCGCTGTCGCGATAGCTGCGAGTCTGGGCGGGGGCGGGATTGCTGCTGCCGCGAGCATAGGGGTCGTCGGAGACGGGAGCGGCTGGACTGGAGCTGACGCTGACCCGCTGGCGCAGGGGGACGAGGCAGGAGACGCAGTTCTTCTGGGACTCGGTGGGCGGAGGCTGTCGAGACAGCTGAAAGGAAGGTTGCGGATCAGGCCGAAGCCGAGAAAGAGGACCACGAAGGCGATCCAGGCGCGGCGCGGCCAGGGCAGGACGAGGCAGCGCCCGGCGAGGGCGACGAAGCCGTTGTGGAGATGGAAGACGACCAGCAGGGGCATGATGGCGACGGCCAGCGGATTGTAGGCCCAGGCCTCGGCGAGGCGCCCGTGGAGGAGATGATGGGTGCCGCGGAGACCGCCGCAGCCCGGACATTCCAGGCCGGTGAGATTGTGGAAGAAACAAGGAGGAATGAAGGAGTAGTGAGTGGGAAACTGACGCCAGAGAAGCAGCAGGCCCAAAGTCCCGACAGCAAAAAGGAGGGCGGCCCCGAGGCGTTCGCCGTGGCTGCAGGAGCGGAAGGTGAGGGAAAATTTATTCATGGTCTGAACTGGGAGAAGACAGGATAAGCTGTCGCCGCGGGAAATGCAAGTTTCCGGCAAGTCGGGCACGAAAAAACCCGCCCCGAAGCGGGGCGGGCAGGCAGCCGGAAGGCTTCAGACCCGGGCGGCGAAGTAGTTGAGCGCCTTGTGGAACTGGATCAGCAGAAGGATGCCGAAGACCAGCTGCAGGATCGAAAGGACGGCCCCGATGATCGGGATCCAGCCGAGGAACATGCAGACCAGGCAGACAATCAGGTAGGTGCCGTTGATTTCCGGAGCGTCCTGCAGATCCTTTTCGGCGACCAGACGGGGATAGTGTTCGCGAATCTTCAGGACGAAGAGGATCATGCCGACGATGTTGACAAGAGGAATCAGACAAAGCACGGTGCTGACCGTCGGGCTCATCGAAGGGGCACGATCATCGAGCTGCATGATGGAGGCCAGGCGATAGATCAACCGGACTTCATAGATAAGCATGAAGATCAGCGGAATGAGAGCGACCAGCATGACTCCGACAAAGCCCATAAGCAGACCTTCAGGATTGCCCTGGCCCTGGCCGTTCTGCTGCTGCATGGCGGCACCGAGACCGACGACGATGAAGCCGGCCACCATGACGACGAAAGCGATCACCCCGGAAATGACAAAGGGAATCACCGGGCTGCCTTTGCGGATCGAATCGAGATAAGGCTGGGCGTGGGCGGGAATGTCGATGCCGCCTTCCGAGCGGTTGACTGGGCTGGCACTGACGCGGCTGGCGCTGTAGGGGTTTTCTGCGTTCATGAGATTCCTTTCTTTGGTTTTTTAGCAAGGGCAGGCAGCCATGATAGGCTGAATTCAGGGCAAATGCAAGTTCCGGCGACTGGCCGATCAAAGCCGGACGGCGAAATAGTTCAGGGTCTTGTGGAATTTATAGAGCAGGATCAGGCTGCAGATCAAGCAGACCGGGAGGGCGAGGAGGTTGAGGAGCGGCACCATCGACAGGAAAGAGCAGACCAGCGTGATGATCAGCAGGCCGGCGCCGATCTGCGGGGCGTCGCGCAGGCCGTAGTTGTCGACGATGCGGGCGTAGTGTTCGCGAACCTTGAGGATGAAGAGGATCTGGCCGACGATGTTGATGATGGGAACGAAGAACAACACGGTCGACAGGGTCGGGCTCATCGAGGGAGCCCGTTCATCGAGCTGCATGACGCTGCTGAGGCGGTAAATCATCTTGATGGCGAAAATCAGGCCGAGAATCATCGGGCTGATGCCGATGAAGAAGGCCATGACCAACTGGCTCATCCGTTCCGCCTCGGTGCCCGAGGCGTTGGTGATGGCGAGGGCGAGGCCGCCGATGAGGAGGACGAAGCTGAGGATGTAGCAGATGATCAAAGGGATCACCGGGCTGCCCTTGCGGATCGAGTCGAGATAGAGGTGGGCGTGGGAGGGGATGTCGACTTCGCCGTCGTTGTCGGCGGCTCGAGAGGCGCGGCTGGTTCGGGGAGCGGTGTAGATGTTGGCGCGGGACATGAGGAACCTTTGGTGATTTCAGGTGTGGTTTTGAGTTGAGGAGGCGGGCTTCAGCGAGAGTCAAGCCCTGCACAGCCTAAACCCGGAGAGAGACGAAAACAAGTTTTTTGAAAAAAATTGCATTCGGCAAGTCGCGGCCTTATGGTAGGAGCTACGAGAAAAAAACTGCAGGAGCGGGATGGAAGCGGCGAAACTAGACAGCGTGCTGGCGATCGAGACTCCGGAAGGGGTCGACATCTGTCTGACACCGGCACCTGTAGGCCTGCGCTGCCTCGCCTGGGTCATCGACTTCTGCATCAAGGTCCTGTTGGTCTGGCTGCTGGCGATCGGCGCCTCCCTGCTTGCGGTGATTTCCGAAAAGATGGCGCTGGCCGGCATTCTGCTGCTGATGTTTTTCATGGAATGGTTCTACGGGGCCTTCTGGGAGTCGCGTTTCGCGGCGACGCCGGGGAAGATGGCGGTCGGACTGAAGGTGGTGTCGATCCGCGGGACCCCGATCACCCTGGAGCAGGCGATTGTCCGCAGCTTCCTCTGGCTGGTGGACTTTCTGCCCTTCTTCTACACCACCGGCCTGGTCTCGATCCTCTTCACCCGCGGCCAGCGGCGTCTCGCCGACCTGGCGGCGGGAACGGTGGTGATCATGGCTCCCGAGAAGGTGGCCAAGCGCAGCCAGGTGAACTCGCAGGGCAGGCGCGGCCGCAAGCAGCCGGCGGTCACTCCCGTTCCGCCGCCCCTGCCTCTCTCCCCGGAGGAGAAGGCGCTGCTGGTCTCCTACTACCGCCGTTCTTCGCGTTACCACGAGCTCTACCGCCGCGAACTCGCCGAACTGCTCGCCCCCCTGCACGGCTTGAAAGGCAAGGAGGCCGATGAACGCCTGCTCGCCTACGGAGCCTGGCTCAGCGGCGACGCCCAAGAAGCGCCGCCCACCCGGGTCGGCAGAAGCCAGGGAGCGAACTGATGTCCCGCCAACAGAATTTCGAACAATCCCGGGAAGGCGCCTGGCGCGAGATCGAGGAACTGGCGCGCAGCCAGAGCAAGTCGCCGGAGCTGCCCTCGATCTACCGCCGCATGGCCCGCCAGCTCACCTTGGCACGCCACCGCCATTACGACGAACGCCTGCAAGGCCGCCTCGGCCGCATGGTGGAATCCCTGCATAACCAGTTCTACCGGCCGCGCAGCCAATTCTTCGCCCAGGCCCGGCGCTACCTCGCCGTCGACTTCCCCCGCGCCGTCCGCGAGGAGAAGCGCATCGTCGGCCTCGCCTGCCTGCTTATCTTCGGACCGATGGCGATCATGACCTGGCTCTTCTCGCAATACCCTGAACTGCACGACTACATCCTCGACTCCGCCACCCGGGCCCAGCTCGACGAGTCCTGGAGCCAGGATCATGCACAGAATTTCGACGACCGCTTCGTCATGTGGGCGATGTACGTCAAGAACAACGTCGGCATCGACTTCCAGTGTTTCGCCACCGGGCTGCTCTTCGGCGTCGGCTCGGCCTTCTACCTGCTCTTCAACGGCATCTACATCGGGGCGGTGGCGGGCTATGTCACCTGGGCCGGCAACGGCGAGCGCTTCTGGGCCTTCGTCGCCGGCCACTCCGCTCCGGAATTGATGGCGGCGGCCCTCGCCGGCGCCGCCGGACTGCGCCTCGGCATGGGCTTGCTCCGTCCCGGCCAGCTGCCCAGGACGCAGGCGCTCCGGGAGTCGACCTCGCGGGCCTTGCGCCTGCTCTACGGCGCCGCCTTCATGACCTTCTGCGCCGCCTTCGTCGAAGCCTTCTGGTCGGGCTTCTTCCCCGATGCCCGCATGATGAAATACGTCGCCGGCGGCGCGATGTGGCTCTTCGTCCTGAGCTACCTCTACCTGGGAGGCCGCCGCCGTGAGACCTGAAGACCTGATCATCGTCGCCCGGCCGCGTCGGGAGGAGGAGACGGTGGCGCTCGGCCTCGCCCTGGCCCGCCGTCATTACGCCGGACTCTTCGGCATCTGGCTCGGCAGCTTCGGCCTGCTGGCCCTGCTGCTGGCGCCGCTGCTCCTTGTCGAATCCACCGGTCTCCTCTACGGCCTGCTGCTCTGGTGGCTGGCGCCGGTGTGCGAGCGCTTCCTGATCTTCTGGCTCAGCCGCAAGGCCTTCGCGGTGGAGCTGAAGAAGCGCGACCTGTGGCGCCAGGCCCGGGACATCCTACTCCCCGGCCTGCTGGTGCAGCTCACCATCCTCCGCCTCTCCCCGGCACGCGGCGTCCACATCCCCCTGTGGATCCTCGAGAACTGCCCCTGGTCGGACCTGCGCGCCCGCACAGCTTCGCTGCAGCGCGGCACCGCCGACCTCTTCCACCTGCTCTTCTGGAAGATCGAGATCCTGGTCAGCTTCGGCGTCCTGGCGATCCTGCTGCTGCTCCTCCCCACCGGCCCGGCCGGCATTTTCGACCTGATCCATGAGCTGATGGCCAACGGCGAGATCAGCCCCGGCATGAGCCTGATGCTGCTGCTCAGCTGGCCCCTGGCGGTGCTGCTGCTGCGTCCCTTCTACGTCGCGGTCAGCTTCGCCATCTACCTCAACGGACGGATGCTCGACGAGGCATGGGACCTCCGCCTCGGTTTCCGCGCCCTCGCCGAACGCCTGCAACGCTTCGCCGTGCGCTCCGGCCTGATCCTGCTGGGCATGGCCTGCTTCGTCTTCACCGCACCCTCCAGCGCCCGCGCCGAAAGCTCCCAGGCCCAGGAGATGAAGCAGATCCTCGCCGACCCTCAGGTCTTCGGCGTCGCGCCGCCGGTGAAGCCGGAGAAGAGCAGCGGCTGCAGCGGCGGCGGCAGCGAGACTCTCAGCGGCGTCTTCACCGCCCTCGCCATCCTCCTCGTCGCCGCTCTCGTCGGCCTGCTGATCTGGTTCCTGATCAGCAGCTTCCTCAACCGCGGCAAGAGTCCGGCGCTGGTGCTCAGCCAGGAGGAGAAAGCCAGCTTCTCGGGACGCCTCCTGCCCGGCGAGGAAGTGCTGGCCGACCATTTCGCCGCGGCGCAGGCCGCCTTCGCCGCCGGCGATCTGCGTGCCTGCCTGTCCTGGCTCTACCAAGGCAACATCGCCTACCTGGTCAAGGTCCACGAAGTCTCCATCCCCGACTCGGCCACCGAAGGCGACTGCCTGCGCCTCGCGCGGCCCCGTCTGGACAGCGGCCCGATGGCGTATTTCGACGAACTCTCCCGGGTCTGGATCCGGGTCGCCTATGCCCACGAGGTGCCGCCATTGGAAGAAGTGCAGGAGCAGCTCGAGGGCTTCCGCCGCGTCTGGCGCCTGTCGAAGGGAGGTCTGTGATGCGCCGCCCCCTCTTCCTCCTGCTGGTCCTCCTGCTCGCCTGCGCCTGCTCGAAGAAGGACGAGACGAAGGCCAAGATGGCCAGCCGCGAAGCCATCGCCAACGACTTCCTGCACTGGGAGAAGCTCCTCGGCCGCGCAGCCGAGACCCGGATCAGCAATTCGCCCCGCTACACTGCCGCCGCGGCAGGGTCGGCCAATCTCATCTTCGCCTACGAAGCCGCCTTCGAGAAGGACGCAGACATAGAAGCCGCGATCGAACAGGTGCGCCAGGGCGGCCTCCTCGTCACCGGCCTGCACGGCAGCTCCGGCGCCCAGGGCTGCCGCCTCCTCGACCAGCTCGCCCGGGAGTGCGGCGCATGGGACCTGAAATTCGAGACCGGCGCCGAAGTCGAGGCCCGCCGGGCCGAAGCCGGCGAGTCGCAGCCCAAGAGCAAGACCAAAGGCGACTGGGAAGCCTTCAACTACCACTATCTCGAGCTGGACGAATATCGGGCCTGGCTTCCCGAAGAGATCCGCCCGGAAAGGCTTGCCTCCGGCAGAGTCGCCTTCCACGAAGTCCTGCAGCACAAGGGACATCTTCCGGAGGGGATCCGCGCCTTCGGCAAGAACGGCACCCAGATCTACTCCTTCGCCATCGGCGATGGCCACGCGCTCTTCTTCTCCGATCTCGAAGTCCTCGGCTGGCAGAGGATGGTCGACGCCACCTTGTTCTACCCCGGCCACCAGCCCGAGGCGATCGAAACCCAGGCGGTGAACCTGCTCGCTCCCTGGCTGCAGAGCCTGGAAGGCCCGCTCTCCATCCACTCCTGCCGCATCCGCTACCAGACCCGGGTGCCGCGCATCTATCAATGGCTCGCCGGCGACGGCCTGCCGGTGACCCTCAGTCTTCTGGCTCTGGTCATCGCCTTCGTCTGGCAGCTCAGCCGCCGCTTCGGCCCCCTCCTGCCGCTCGCCGACTCGGGCCGGCGGCGCTCCCTTGCCGAACATCTCAACGGCTGCGTCGAATTCGGTGCCGCCGAGCCCGCCGCCCGGCAACACCTGCTGCGCCGCCTCAGCCAGAGCACCCGCGAACGCTGGATCCGCCGACACCCGGAGGCCAGCCGCGACGAAATCACCGCCGCGATGAGCCAGGCCAGCGGCATCGATGAAGGCCAGATCCTGCAGCTCGACCAGGGCCGCAGCGCCAGTTTCACCGCCTCTCTGCAACAGATCCGCCAACTCAGGAAGAAATGACCATGACCGAAGCCAGCCTGCTCCTCCAACGCATCCAGAACCAGCTCGGCACGGTCCTCATCGGCCAGCGTCAGGTGATTCGCGAAACCCTGGTCGCCTTCCTCGCCGGCGGTCACGTCCTCCTCGAAGGCGTCCCCGGCCTCGGCAAAACCCTCCTCGTCCGCGCCCTCGCCCGCTCCTTCGGCGGCGACTTCAACCGGGTCCAGTTCACTCCCGACCTGATGCCCTCCGACGTCACCGGCCACGCCTTCTACAACATGCGCGAACAGATCTTCGAAATCCGCCGCGGCCCCGTCTTCGCCCACTTCCTCCTCGCCGACGAAATCAACCGCGCCCCCGCCAAGACCCAGGCCTCCCTGCTCGAGGCGATGCAGGAACACCAGGTCACCATCGAAGGCGAAACCCACCTCCTCCCCAAACCCTTCTTCGTCATGGCCACCCAAAACCCGGTCGAACAGGAAGGCACCTACGCCCTCCCCGAAGCCCAGCTCGACCGCTTCATCATGAAAATCCTCATCCGCTACCCCGATATCGAAGCCGAAAAAGCCCTCGTCACCCAGGTCGCCACCCGCCCCCTCGGCGCCTTCGACCTCAACAGCCTCGACACCCTCTTCACCTCCGAAGAAGCCCTCAAGCTCCAGGCCGCCGCCCTCGCCATCACCCTCGACGCCCACATCATCGACTACGCCGTGCGCCTGATCCACGCCACCCGCAAGTCCCCCGCCCTCGCCGCCGGCGCCTCCCCCCGCGCCTCCCTCGCCCTCGTCGCCTGCGCCCGCGGCGTCGCCTTGATCGAAGGCCGCCCCTTCGTCATCCCCGACGACATCAAGGAAGTCGCCCTCGCCGTCCTCCGCCACCGCTGCGCCCTCGCCGTCGAAATGCAGATCGAAGGACGCTCCATCGAAGCCGTCCTCAGCGAACTGATCGCCAGCGTCGAAGCGCCCCGGCAATAAGGAATTACGAATTAAGAATTACGAATTAAGAATTGAGCTACCTGAACCCAGCGGCCTCTTCTAAATTCCTAAGTCATGAAATTCGCAATTCGTAATTTGTAATTCGTAATTCGAGTTGAAAATGCGTCCCACCCCCCGACTTCTGCTGCTTCTTTGTCTGCTGCTGGTGATTGCCATTGCGGCGGTCTGGCTGCGCCTGCCGGCTTTGGCGGCGCTGGCCGGGCTGCTGCTGCTGGGGGCGGCGGTACTGGACGCCGGCCTGTCGCGGCTGCGTCCGGGGCTTCTGCAGATCCGGCGCGACGTCGGGCGGATCCTGCCAGTGGGCATTCCGGCGCGCATCCATCTCGAACTGGTTTATCGCGGCAAGCGCAAAATCGAGCTTGAAGTGGTCGACCACGCGCCGCCGAGCTTCATCGAGGAGGCCCAGCACTTGTTGGTCTCGCTGCCGCCCGGCAGCCGCGCCGAAGCCTTCTACCGGGTCCAGCCGCGGCAGCGCGGCCCGGCCCGCTTCGCCGGCGTGTCGCTGCGCTTCCCCTCGCGCCTCGGGCTGTGGCAGATGGAATCCTTCGTCGTCCTGCCGGATGAGGTCAAGGTCTACCCCAACTACGCCGAGATCGCCCGCTTCGCCGAGCTCGCCGGCATGCAGCGTCTCGACCTGATGAACATCCACCGCAGCCGCAACCGCGGCGAAGGGACGGAGTTCAAGGACATCCGCGAGTTCCGCACCGGCGACCGCCTCTCCACCATCGACTGGAAGGTCACCGCCCGCTACGGCACTCCCCACACCCGCCAGTTCCACCAGGAGACGGCGCAGCAGATCTTCTTCCTCCTCGACTGCGGCCGGAACATGCGCACCTGCGACGGCGCGGTGTCGCACTTCGACGCCGCCCTCAACTCCCTCATCCTCCTCAGCCACGTCGCCACCGGACAGGGAGATTGCGTCGGCATGATGAACTTCGCCAGCCCCAGCCCGCGCTTCCTCCCCAAGCTCCAGGGAGCCACCGCGGTGCAGCAACTGCTCAACACCACCTACGACCTCCACTCCAGCCTCAACGTGCCCGATTACGAAGAGACCGCGGCGCAGCTCCTCGCCCGCCTCAACAGGCGCCAGCTCATCCTCGTCCTCTCCAACCTCCACGAAGAAGAAGCCGACGAAGTCCTTCCCTTCCTGCAACGCCTGCGCAGCCGCCACCTCGTCGTCTATGCCTCGCTTCGGGAAAAAGCCCTCGATGACGCCGCCCACGCCGAAATCGAGAATGATGCCCAGGCCTTGAACAGCGCCTTCGCCCTCGACCTCCTCGACCGCCGGGCCCAGGCCCTCGCCTTGATCCGCCAGGCCGGTATCATCACTCTCGACTGCACCCCCGACCAATTGCCCGCCGCCCTGGTCAATAGCTACTTCGAAATCAAGGCCTCCGGCCGCCTCTGATATGACTCGAATCGCGCCTCAATCGCCAAAAAATCTCAATTCGCCCAATAGCGCAGATTCGCCAAGGCCTTATTGTTTGAACCGGCTCGAGCGAAATTCAATTGGATGAGGGAGGGATGAGAATGAACACCTTGACGCGCTTTTTGCTGATAATTTCCGGCTGTGTCTGTGCTTCCGCGGCGGCCGACGAAGTGAGTGTCGCGCGAGCCGAGTTGAAGCGTGCGGAGCCGCAGAAGGCGGAAATCCTGCAGGCGGCCTGCGCCGTGCAGGATCCCTGGCTGCGGCGCTGTCTTCTCGATTACGCCCTCGCCCTCCACGCCAGCGATGCGGCGGCGCTCCAGGAGGCCCGCGCCTTGCTTGCCGGCAAGGCGCCCGATTACGAGGCTTCCCGGGTCGAGCTGATCCTGCAAGACCCCTCCCCGGCGCGCCGCCGCAGCCTTGCCGCCCTGGCGCTGATCGATGTTGAGGAAACCCAGTCAGGCCGCCGCCCCTCGCAGATGGCGATCACCCAGGCGGCGCCCGCCGAATTGAACATCCCTTCTCCCGTCGCCGCGCTCGCCAAGGCGGCTCCGGTGCCGGCGGTGACGGAAAAAGCGGCGGATCCGATCGCCGATCTGCAGCGCTCGGTCCAGGAGATGTCTCAGAAGCTTCAGTCCGGCGACGAAAGCGTCCTGCCCCGGCTGGCTGCGGCGGCACCGCAGGTGAAGAGCCGCGCCCTCGCCGGCGCCTTGGTGAAGATCTCTCTCCTGGCCAAGCTGCGCAGCCCGGATCAGAAAGCCGCCTACGACGCCACCGTGAAGCAGTTCCAAGGGGTCTTCAACGGCAAGGATCTCAATCGCCATTTCGCCTTCCTCCAGGGCGAGCTTTTCTTCGAGGCCTGCGCCAGCTGCAGCGCCTCCGGCAAGGTCGAGAGCAAGTGCAAGGCAGGCTGCAAGGAAGGCGCCTGCACCTCGTCGAAATGCGAAGGCGGCGAAATCTCCTACCGCGGCGCCGGCGGCGACAGCATCCACAAAAAATGCCCGGTCTGCCAAGGCAGCGCCAAGTGCCCGCGCTGCCAAGGCTCGGGGAAGGGCGAAAGCAATTGCGGCAAATGCTCCGGGAAGGGCCAGCGCCGCACTCTCGCCAAGGTGCCGGAGCTCTACGCCGCCGCCCTGACCGAGCTGTGCAGCCTTTCCGACGAAGTCGCAGCCAAGGGCTACAGCAGCCAGGACAGCCTCCCCGACCCGGTGCTTCCAGCAGCTAAGAAGCCTGACCTCGTCGCCGCCAAAGCCCCCGCCACCGCCGAACTCAAGCCGGCCCCCGCCGGCAGCCTCGTCCCCAAGCTGATGCCGAAACTCGTCAACCGCGACGGCAAGAAACCGGACGCAAAAGCCCTCGGCAAGCCGCAGTATGTCGCCTACTACTTCTCCGCCTCCTGGTGCGGCCCCTGCCGGGCCTTCTCGCCGAAGCTGATCGCCGAGTACGAAGCCCTGAAAAAGGGCGGCGTCCAGGTGATTCTCGCCGGTTGCGACTCAGACAAGGATTCGATGCTGGCCTACATGAACACCAAGGATCACCCCCAGCCCTGGCCCGGCCTCTGCCGCCAAGACCAGGGAGCCTTCGGCTTCGACGCCTACGGCATCAGCGGCATACCCGCCATGGTCATCGTCGATTCCAACGGCGCAGTCGTCGCCAAAGGCTACGCCGAGATGATGTTGATGAAAGCCAAGGAGCTCGCCGCCGGAAAATGAACGGGGGCTTGATTGAAAGGCGAGTACATGAATGACAGCCTCGGTGGACGATTCAAGCTCTCCCTCATCCCGGTTCTTTTCCTGGGGATCGCCGCCGCCTCGCACGAAGGCCATCCCGAGCGGATGGCCGCAATCGAGGCCGGCTTAAAAGCCGATCCCGGCGACGTCGGCCTGCTCCTCGAGCGCGCCGCCATCCACGAAGAGGAGGGCCGTTTCGACCTCGGCCTCGCCGATCTCGCCGCAGCGGCAAGGATCGATCCGGTCCGGGCGGATTTCGCCCTGCTGCGAGGACGTCTCCTCCTCGCCGCCGCCCGCCCTCGCGCCGCCCTGGCCGAGATCGAAGCTTCGCTTTTGCGGCAAGGCCAGAATCCCGAAGCCCTCCTCTGGCGCGGCCGCTGCCATCGCGCCCTCGGCGACGCAGCCGCCGCCAGCCGCGATTTCGAACTCGCCTGCCACAACTTGCCGGAGCTGACCGCAGAACTGGCGATCGAAAAGGCGCGCCTCGCCCTGCTCCCCGGCGGCGGAGGTGCGGCAGCCGCCTGCCAGTCACTCGACAAAGAGATGAAACGTTGCCCGGCGATCGGCGTCCTTCTCGGCGAAAAGCAGCGGATCGAAACCGAGGCAGGCCTTCTCGAGGAGGCACTGGCGACTCTCGATCGACGCATCGGGCTGAGCCGCGCCCCGGAAGCGCTGCTGCTCGACAGGAGCCGCCTGCTGCGCAAACTCAAGCGCGACGCCGAAGCGCAAGCCTCCTTGCAGGAACTCCGCCGCCTGATCGCCGCCTGGCCTCCGCACCTCCACGAGGTGCCGGCCCTCAGGAAGCTGGCGCAAGAGGCAAAGCAAGAGCCCTGAGCACAAGGTGCAGAAGATCACTTCCCGTCGCAGCGAGGCTCTTTCCAGCGACGGAACAGGTCGTGCGGCACCTCGAACAGATCCAAGGCCTTGCCGGCTACGAAATCGACCAGGCCCTGGTAGCTGCTGTCGCCGTGATAGAAACCCGGGGAAGCCGGCAGGACGATGCCGCCGGCGAGGGTGACGGCTCGCATGTTTTCGATGTGGATCAACGAAATCGGGGTTTCGCGGAAGACCAGGACCAGCTTGCGGCGCTCCTTCAGGCAGACGTCGGCGGCTCGTTCGGTGAGATTGGAGGCATAGCCGTGGGCGATGCCGGCAAGGGTCTTGGCCGAGCAGGGAATGACTAGCATGCCGTCGTGACGGAAGCTGCCGGAGGCGCAGCCGGCCCCGACATCCTGGTGGTTCTGGACTTCGATCAGGGCCCTTTTCTCCGGCGGCAGCGAGTCGAGCCAGGCGGTGAAGTTCTCATCGAGCTCCTCCTGCCAGACCTGGCGGGCGACGGGCGAGGCGATGAGAAGGACGCGCCGGCCGGCTGCGACCAGTGCGCCCAGCGCGGCACGCGCGTATGGAGCGCCAGAGGCGCCGCTCAAGGCGAGGACGATGCGGCCGGTGGACATGGAGAGCCAGGGGTTGATAGATTGGAAAATGGAAACTTGAAAGGCCGGGAAAGCTTTTGCTTGCCTTCCGGCCTGCTGGCCATCAGCCGCGGCCGCTGCCGGGGAAGGCGGCCTGGTACTGCGCCGGGCACTGGGCGCGCCAGCGCAGCAGGTGATCACAGAGGACGAGCGCGGTCATTGCCTCGGCGATGGGGGGGAAGCGGGGCAGCAGGCAGGGGTCGTGGCGACCGCGGGTGAGGATCGTCGTCTCTTCGCCGGCGCGATTCACCGTGGCCTGCTCGCGCGCCAGCGAGGAGGTCGGCTTGACGGCGCAGCGGAAGACGATGGCTTCGCCCGAGGTGATGCCGCCGAGCATGCCGCCGTGGTTGTTGGTCGCGGTGTGGACGGCGCCTTCCCTGCGGACGAAGAGATCGTTGTTGTCGCTGCCCCGCATCGAGGCGGCGCGGAAGCCGACACCGTATTCGAAGCCGGTGACCGCCGGGATCGACAGCATCGCCTTGGCGAGGTCGGCCTTGACCTTGTCGAAGACCGGCTCGCCTAGACCGGCGGGAACACCGCTGGCGCAGACCGTCGCCGCGCCGCCGATGCTGTCGGTCTCGGAGCGCAGCTGCTTGATCAGCTCGGCCATCTTCTCGGCGCTCGCCGGATCGGGACAGCGGGTGGGATGCGACTCGACCTGTTCTAAAGTCACGGTGCTCGGATCGGCAGCCTCCCAGATGACGGAACCGACCTGGCTGACCCAGCAGACGACGCGGATGCCGTGCGCCGCCAGGATCTTCTTGGCAAGGGCGCCGCCGGCGACCCGGGCGATCGATTCGCGGACGCTGGAACGGCCGCCGCCGCGATAGTCGCGGAAGCCGAACTTGGCGTCGAAGGTGTAGTCCGCGTGGCCGGGACGGTACTTGTCGGCAATGTCGGAGTAGTCCTTCGAACGCTGGTCTTCGTTGAGAACCACGATGGCGATCGGGGTGCCCGTGGTCCTCCCCTCGAAGACGCCGGAGAGAATCTGCGCCTTGTCGGCCTCCTGGCGCTGTGTCACCAGATTCGATTGGCCGGGACGGCGGCGGTCAAGATCCGGCTGCACGTCCTCCTCGCCGAAGGGAATGCCCGGCGGAACGCCATCGATGATGACGACATTGCCAAGGCCGTGCGATTCGCCAGCGGTGGTGATGCGGAAAGTGTGGCCGAAACTGCTGCCGGGCATGGAAAACTCCTGGATTTTTTGAACCCTCCTAATCTGCCCCGCCTGAGGGAAACCGCCATTTGCCCCGCGCCGCAAAACGCGTCAAGCAATGGCGCGGCACCCGCTTCCGGCATACTGTCATTTCCGGAACTCCCCCGGGAACCCCCATAAGGCCAATGAATCCAATTGTAGACAATCAAAAAATCAAGCCTGGAGGAATTGCCGATGAGAGCTTTATTTCTGATTTTGATCAGCCTGCAAGTGATGGCCTCGCCGGAAGAGATCATCGAGCGCGCCGAGGGGCGGGTGCTTGAGCTGGCCCGGGCGGGGACGGTGTATGAAGAGGCCCAGCTGATCTGGGGGGCGGATCCCGAGCGGCTGCTGATGCGCAAGGGGGGCGAGCTGAAAGTGCTTGATCTGCGGAGCGGCGGTCTGCTGCCGCTTTACCGGGACGGGCAGCTCCGCGGGCTTTTCGCAGGGCGGCTTCCGGAGCTTTTTCTGCCGCGCTGTCTTCCCGGCGGTTTGCAGGTGATGACAGAGAGCGGCGGCCTTTGGATTCCCTCTGACGGCGGACCGGCACGCCGTCTCGATCCCCGGGAGCAAGAGGCATTCGAGATCCAAGCGGCGGCTATCCAGGAGCGGGCGAATCGCAGCCAGGGAGGGGGCGGTGAGGCAATGATCCATGTCCACAACCGCAGCCGCGGAGACTGGCAGATCGCCTGGCTCGGCTTCGACGGAACGCCCCGGGAATACGGCCGCATCGCTCCTGGAAGATGGTTTCACTGCGGCAGTTTCCGGGGCCACGCCTGGAAGCTCACAGGCCCGCGCGGCGAAGTGGTCTGGAACAGCCGTCTCGACGGAGACTGCCTCGTCACCGGCAAGCCCGAGTTGCGGAAGCGTGAGGCTTCCCGTCAGGATCTCTGGCAAGACATTTCCTGGCGCGACGGCAATCCCCACGACCGGGGCCGCCCGATCAGCACAGATGCCTCGGCCAAGGTCGGCTACTGGGTGGTCGATTTCAGCGACCGGGGCCGCTATCTCGGCGTCATCCGCACCGATCGGGTCCCCAAGTACCAGCTCAGCGTCATCGACACCCGGGCGGAGAAAGCGGATGGATCGAATAGCCGCACCGTCGATTACAACCGTGCCGGCGAAGCCATCGACAGGCAATCGCCTTTCATCATCGAGCGCGACAGCGGCCGCCGCCTCGAGGTGCCGGCCGAGCGCCTGCAGGATCTTTGGAGCGCCAGGATCCTCGGCATCACCGAAGAGCTCGGCAAGGCCTGGATCTATCTCCATTATCGCGGCCACCAGCGCAGCTCAGTGATCAGCCTCGACCTGAAGAGCGGCGCAGTCCAAGACCTGATCGACGAACGTGCCGCGACCTTCATCGACTACTCGCAGAAATTCCTCGCCGAGATCCTGCCTGGCGGCAAGGAGATGCTGTGGATGAGCGAGCGCGACGGCTGGAACCATCTCTATCTCTATGATCTCGCCACTGCAGCCTGCCGGCAGGTCACCCGGGGAGCCTTCGTGGTCAAGAAACTCGAGCGCCACGATGCGGCGTCCGACTGGCTTTATCTCAAAGTCTGCGGTGTCGACCCCCGCTTCGACCCCTATTTCGAACAGCTCGTCCGCTGCCGCCGCGACGGCTCCTCCTTCAGCATCCTGACCCCTGAAGAGGGCGATCACGAGTGGAGCTTCTCACCCGACGGGCGCTTCATCGTCGACACCTGGTCGCGGATCGATCAGCCCCGCCGCCAGGTCCTGCGCCACTGCGACGGACGGCTGATCAGGGAGCTCTCGTGCGAGAACGACGATGCACGCCGCAAGCTTGGATGGAGGCCGCCGCTACCTTTGAGCTTTCCGGGCCGCGACGGCAAGACGCCGATCCACGGCCTCGTCTACCTCCCCGAGCCGCGGCCGGACGGAACGAAGGCGCCGATCCTGGAGGAGATCTACGCCGGCCCGCCCGGCACAAACTGCCCGAAGCGCTACGGCTTCAACCACCGCCGCGAACAGCTCCGGGCCATGGGTTTTGCGGTGGTCATCATCGACGGCATGGGGACCAACTGGCGTTCGAAAGCCTTCCACGACCACTGCTGGCGCAATCTCAAGGACGCCGGCTTCCCCGATCGCATCCGGTGGATCCGGGAGATGGCGCGCCGCTTCCCCGTGGCCGATGCCGGGCGTGTGGGGATTTTCGGCGGCTCCGCCGGAGGCCAGAACGCCGCCGGGGCCCTCATTTTCCATCCCGAATTCTACGCCGCCGCCTTTGCCGACTGCGGCTGTCATGACAACCGGATGGACAAGATCTGGTGGAACGAAGCCTGGATGGGCTGGCCTGTCGGTCCGTGGTACTCGGAGAGTTCCAACATCGACCAGGCGGCCAGGCTGCAAGGTCGGCTGTTCCTGGTCGGCGGTGAGTGCGACACCAATGTCGACCCTCTCTCGACCCTGAAATTCGCCGAGGCCCTGCGGCAGGCCGGCAAGAACTTCGAATTCGCCATGGTCCCGGGTGGTGGTCATTGCGTCGGCAACTTGCCGGAGATCCGGAAACGCTGGCTTGCCTTCTTCATCGAGGCGCTGGCCCTGGGCGGTGGTGCCGAGGACCTCGCCCGCTTCCGGGCTTCCCGAGCCGCTTTGGCAGTACCGCCGTCTCCTTGAATTTCCCGCGAATTTTCCAAGCGAGACCCTTGACGAGGTGAGAAGCTCTTGTAATCTCTTGGCCTCCCGGCAGGATTCCCGAGCGGTCAAAGGGAGCAGACTGTAAATCTGCCAGCTATGCTTTCGAAGGTTCGAATCCTTCTCCTGCCACCACTTTTCGAAGCCAATGGCTTACGAACAAATCGCCCCCTCGAGAGAGGGGGCGATTCCTTTGGTGTATGCAAAACGTGTCTTCAGAATTGTCTTCAAAACCCCCGCCGAGTGTATTCAATTCCGCATCGGCATGATGATGTGTCTCTGGCTCAACCGCGCTCATTGAGGATCAATCCAGGATCGAGATGCCTGATAAGGTCAAATCTCCGCATCTTCAGTCTAGATCTCGATCAAACTAGAGATTTATGCCACATTTGACAGGAACATTATCGACAGATGTCCAGTCGAAAAGGCAATGCTTCTAGACAGATCTACTCCAAGGAGTCCGCATGAATTTCAATTGTCCCGGATGCCAGATCCCCCTTCCGCTCCCTGACGGCTCCGAGGGGCGGCGCGTCCGTTGCGAACGCTGCCAGTGCAAGTTCACGGTGGAAAACCCCCCGGTGATCCTGGAAGCGGCGAAGGCCGCGCCGGCGACGCCTTCCTCCGCCACGCCGCGGACGGCCAGTCCGACAACGCCTCCTCGGCAGGCTTCGGTCCCGGGGGATCCGAGGGCTCCAGCCCGGGCCTCGAGCCGTCCCCAGAGAAAATCCGCCTTTGTACCGCTGTTCATCGGTTTGGGGCTTCTCGGAGCTGCCGGTGCGGGCGCTTGGCTCTTCTTGAAAAAGCCCGCCGCGTCACCATCCCAGGCGAGCGCCGCGGCGGCCGAAGGCGGCGCGGCTCCCCAGCAGAGCAAGCTTAAAGCCGAAGACAACTTCAAGATTCTCGGGGAAGTCAACGATCTGCCGGTCTACGGATGGATCCAAGCGCCTGAAATCGCCCCTGACCCTTGGCTCGACAAGATCGTCTCGGGCGACATCGCCCAGGCCCGGCGCGAGCTTCGGGTCGATCTCGAAAATCGTCTTGCCGGCAGCGACGCCCGTGCCTCTCTGAAAAAGGCTGCGAACGACGCCACCTCCTCCTTCCAGATGATGCGTCACGAGCTCATCCGCCTCGTCGGCCCCGGCGGGCTTGAGGAGCTCCGCAAGCGCCCCGAGGGTCCAGCTTTCCTGCGCCAGCTCTTCAGTTCGCCGGAGTGGCTCGAGGACTACCTCGTCACCGGCACCTTCGGCAGCCCGGTGGAGAACCTCAACGAGTTGCATCTGCTCGCCTCGATCTACCGCTACGACAAACGCTGCACCCTGCCTCTCTACCGCAAGCTGGCGATCGCCTACGCCCGCAACCAGCCGGGCGAATGGGACGACGCGGCGGTGCAGTTCTCTCTCATCGACGCCTACCAGGCGAACTTGAAGAACCACCAGGAAGGAAGGATGCACGCATCCTTCGACAGGCTGCAATCCTGGGAGATGATGTTCGTCACCTCTTGCGACGACTATGCCGGCCGCATCGGCGACGCCCGCCATCAGCGCTTCCTCGCCTACGACCGCCACAGCCCGCAGCCGAGCTACGATGGCGCCTGTTGGGAGATCCCCTGGGTCAATGACAACCAGTTCGGCGATTCCTGCCAGGCCGACCCCTACTACTCGATGTGGAAGAACCACTACGTCCGCGGCGCTCCTTCGATCAAGAAGGTCTGGGGCGTCTGCGGCACCTTATCCACCTTCGGCGCCTACAATGCCCGGGCCCATGGCATCCCGAGCTTCCCGGTCGGCCAGCCCGGCCACTGCGCCTACATGCTGCGCGACGACGACGAAAACTGGTCGACCCCCTACTCGGTGACCTGGCCCACCGGCGCAGGATCCTTCTTCGGCAGCGGCGACGAATCGATCGTCCGCCTGATGCAGGCAGCCTACGGCAACAAGCAGCGGGCGAGCCTCCTCCGCGCCGAACAGCACCGCTGGCAGCGCGAGTTCCTTCTCGAAGGCCGCGGATTCCCCCTCGAACCAGGCAGCCTCAAGCTCTACAAAGGTGACAACGTCACCACCTGCAACGTCTTTCTCGAGCGCAAACCCTTCAAGGAGATCCGCTCCACCGAGACCAATCTGCTCGCAGCGCTGAAGAAGCAGCGAGGCTGGCGCGGCGCCACCCTCGACAGCAGCTTCCTCCTCGACCAGGCCGAATCCCTCAAGTTCAGCTTGAGCAGCGACGACGGCAGCCGCCTCTACATCGACGGCCGGCTCGCCATCGACAATGACGGCTCGCACGCACCGGTCCTCAAGGAGGCCAGCCTGAAACTGGAGCCCGGTCGGCACACCCTCCGCCTCGAATACTTCGACGGCGGCGGCGGCGCCAGTTTCGACTTCAAGATAGACAGGGAGAAAGCCGCCGGCCGCGACACGCGCGCCGAGATCGCCCTCGAACTCGCACTCGAACAGTCGCCTCTCAACCTCAACAACTGGCGGCTCAAGCTCCAGGACATGAAAGAGGCGGGCGTGGTCGCGCCGGATGCCTGGAGCGCCTTCGCCCGCAGCTTCGTCGCCGCGATGCGCGACTACCACCACCCTGCCTGGAGCCTGCTCGAGCAGGAGATCTATCCTCAGCTCAAGAATCTCACCGTGGCGCAGCGCTCGGAGCTCATCATCGGCCTGCACAGAAGCCTCAACCTGAAGGCCCGCGACGCCGCCGGCGCCTGGCTGCCGCAGCACCTCGACAAGCAGCAGGCCTTCCTCGCCGATCCGGCCTCCTCGGTCAGTCTCTTCAACTCCCTTCTCGCCGTCTACGGCAGCTCAAAGAACGATCTCGCCCAGATCCTCTCCTGGGGCAACAAAAGCCTGATGGGAAATACCGCCACCAGCAAGGCCTACCTCGCCGCCTTGACCCAGTTCCTCGGCAGCAGCCGGGGCGCCGCAGCCGCCGACCCGCTCAACACCCTCGGCGAGCTCATCGCCAATGCCGAAACGGCAGGCGACATCAACAGCTTCCAGGCGATCAACCAGCTCGCCCCCAGCCTCCTCCGCGATGTCGACCCCTACAAGGCCCGCCACTTCGACAAAGGCACCGCCGAGCGCTTCCCCAAGGTCCGGAGCTTCCCAGGCAAAATCCTCTCCGCCGAAGGCATCCTGATGCCCTCCAGCCTCTTCGACAACTCCACCAACCTCACCCACGCCAGCGCCCTCGCCGGCAGCGGCTACGGCGGCATGATCCACACTAAGCGCGAGGAAAAAGCCTTCGTCGACCTCAAGCTCCCCGGCAAGGCCAAGCTCAGCGGCATCGTCATCGTCAACCGCTACGAGAATTCCGGCGAGCGCAATGTCCCGCTCAAGATCAGCGCCTCCTCCGACGGCAAGACCTGGACTGAAATCTTCACCAGCAAGGAAAACCTGCCGGCTTGGGAGATCGACCTCGGCAAGCAGAAGGTCGAGGCCCAGTACCTCCGCCTCGAACGCGCCGAGCCCCGTAACGACTTCCTCAATCTCCGCGCCTTCCGCGTCTACGGAACGCCGCTGTATTGAATCGCGAATGGAGCCGAAGCTCTTTGTTCTTCGCTTCTTGTTCAACTTTTAATTCTTAATCGCCTAGGAGCTCTCCCATGATCCGGTTCCTCTCCGCCACCTTTCTCCTAGCCAGCCTGACCAGCTCTGCCGCCCAGCAGGCCGCCGACCTCAGCGAGGCGAAAGAGCGATGCAGCAAGGGCCTCGCCGACACCATTCTCGTCTATGCCCACGGCTCCGACTGGAATCCGGCCGGCGAGAGGCTCTTGAAAAGCCTCTGGCAGGACCCGGCACTGGCAAAAGGGCTGCCCGACTCGGTGGTCATGGTCGCCGTCGATCTCCCGGAAACCGGCTTCCGTCCCCGCTTCCGCCAGCTTCTCTCCCGCCTCCCCGCCCCCAGCGGCGCCGCGGTCACTGCGGTGAGCGGCAAGAACGGCAGCAGCTACACCCGGCAGAGCGACGGCTCCTGGCTCGCCGACCCCAAAAGCAACCCGCATCACGAAGTTCTGTCCTTGACCTTCAAGACCGGCGCCTCCCCCTGCAGCGCACTGCGCCTCCAGACCCTCTCGGATCCGAGCTTCGCCCGCGAACACTCGGGCCGCGCCGGCGGCAACGGCAACTTCGCCATCAACGAAGTCGAGCTCTTCGCCGGCAGCGCCAAGCTCGCCATCCGCAACGCCCTCGCCGACGCAGTGGAGAAGGACCCCAACAATCCCCGCGAGGCCAGCAATCTCATCGACGGCAGCTTCGAACCCTCCAGGATGTGGTCGGTCCACGGTACCGACCTGAAGTCGCAGAACCTGCTTCTCGAATTGCCCCAGGACCTCGCGCCGAACAGCGACTACACCCTCAAGATCCATTGTCTCAGTCCCTGGGGCCAGCACGTTCCCGGCCGCCTCCGACTCGAAGCTGTCGAAAGCCGACTTCTGACCCCAGAGTTCACCGCGGTATTCCAACAGGCGGAGCTGGAAAACCGCAACCGCGTCCTGCAGATCGCCAATAACAACCTGCCTGCCATTTTCGCCTACTCGCCCGACGGTGAACGCTTCGGCGCCCTGGTGCCGCTCCGTCCGGAAGACCGCGCAGGCAGCATCATCAATCGCCTCGGCCCCCTGATGCAGAAACGGCGCGACTTCGACAAGCTCTACGCCGAGGCGAAAGGCGCCGCGCCTCTTGAGCTCCCGGAAAAAATGGTCAAGGCCGCCGAAGTGCTCGGCGACGAGCTCGGCCAGACTCGCCGCAAAGAGATCCTCGCCGCCATCCACAAGGTCGATCCCAATCGCCAGAACCCCTGGTCCTGGCGCTTCGACTTCAACCTCGATTCGGTCCGCAAGGAGAAGGACGAGCGGCTCAAGGCCAAGGGCGAGCAGGCGGCCCTCGATTATCTCGACTCGGTCCTCAGCTCTCTCCGCGCCGGCCGACTCAAACCGGAACAGAAGCAGCAGCTGGTGCTGGAGAAGTTCCTCATCGCCCGGAACTGGAAAGGCCAGGAAATCCAAAAGAACCGCATCCTCGAGCAGATGGAGGCGCTCGCGCCCACCAGCCACTACGGCATCGGCGCCCGCGGCCAGATCGACTACTACGGCCATGGCATCCCGACCCTCGCCTACGGCTGGTGGCCTCGCCACGTCCAGCCCGGCGCCAATACCCTGAACATCCAAAAAGGCCTCGCCGTCCTCCTGCCGGTCAGCGGCAGCTACGACCTCACCCTGGCAACCCGCGGCGGCAGCAAAAACCCCTGCGTCATCGAAAGCGCCGCGTTCGTCGACGCCGCCGGCAAGGAGCTCAGCACCGCCGTCTCCGGCGTCACCATCGGCCCAGGCCACGACAACGAGGTCAAGCTGCGCCTCCAGCTGCCCAAGGGCAGCGATCCGGAAAAACTCAGCCTCCGCCTCAAATTCAAGCTCGATTCCGGCACCGAGCATAGCTGCACTCTGATCCTGCGACCCGCCCTCCCCGAAGACGGCCCCTTCGGCTGGGAGAAGTGATCCGGCAATGCCGGATCACCGAAACCCACTGCTGAACCCACCGCATCCAGGATAATCGTTTCGACCTTTGCCCCTGCTGCTCAAACCGATTGTCTGGATGCGCCGGAAAACACCGCTTGTTCAATCAACCCGGGGCTCAACGCTTTCTGGCTTCACTGCCCCTTGCGATAAACCTGGTCGGGATCGAAGACGGGCTCAGAGTCGATGAGACTTGAGCCGTCGGCGCCGATGCGATGGAAGAAGCAGGAGATCCGGCCGGTATGGCAGGCGGCTCCTTTTTTCTGTCGCACTTTCAGGAGAATGGCGTCGGCGTCGCAGTCAAGACGAGCCTCGACCAGCTCCTGGATGGCGCCCGATTCGTCGCCTTTGTACCAGAGCTTGTTGCGGGAACGGGAGAAATAGACACCGCGCTGCAGACGCAAGGTCTCCTCCCAGGCCTGGCGGTTCATATAGGCGAGCATCAGCACGGTGCCGCTGTCGGCGTCCTGGCAGATCGCCGGCAGCAGGCCGTCGGGGCTTTTGGCGAAGTCGGGCTGCATCTCAGAGCCCGAGGACCGCTTTCAAGGCGCCTTGGGCGTGAAGCTCCTTCATGATATCGACCCCGCCGACAAGCTCGCCTTTGACGATCAGCATGGGGTAGGTGGGCCAGTCGAAATACTCCTTGCAGGCTTCGCGCAGCCCCGACTCGGAAAGGACATCGGCATAGCCGAATTCGACGTCGTAATTGGCGAGGATCTCGACTGCGGTCTTGCTGAAGCCGCAAACCGGGAAGGAGGGCGTTCCTTTCATGTAGATGAACACCGGATTGAGGCTGACTTCATTGGCGATGCGTTGGCGGATGGCTTCTTCCATGGGGAATCCTGGGGATGGAGATGTGTGACGAGGCAAGAAAGCATGAAGTGGCGAAGTCGCCAGGTCGATGCTCGGGCTATGCGAGACTCAAGGATAGAGAAGTCCCTCGGTCCAGCTGCCGTCGGGCTGCAGGTCATAGCGCAGGCGCTCGTGCAGACGGAATTCCTTCTTGCACCAGAACTCCATCCGGTCGGGCTTGACCCGGAAGCCACCCCAGTAAGCAGGTCGCGGCACTTCGCCATTGAGGAAGCGCTTGGCCAACTCGACCGTGACTTCCTTGACGAAGGTGGAATGCGAGGCGAGAGGACGCGACTGCTGCGACGCCGTGGCGCCGAGCTTCGAAATCAGGGGCCGGGAATGGAAATATTTCTCCGAGTCCTCGACGCTGACCTTCTCGACCTTGCCTTCGACCCGGATCTGGATGCCGAGCTTCTCCCACCAGAAACACAAGGCGGCGAAAGGATGACGCTCCAACTCGCGCCCCTTGCGGCTCTCGTAGTTGGTGAAGAAGACGAAGCCGTTTTCGTCGACTTCCTTGAGCAGGACGACGCGGCAGTCGGGTCGGCCATCTTCGCCGACGGTGGCCAGGGTCATCCAGTTCGGTTCTTCCCAGATGCCGGTGGCTTCCGCGTCTTTCAGGTGCTGGCGGAAGCGGCTGATCAGTTCGGTCGTGGTCTTCATCGTCTCTCCTTGAGTTTGTGCAGCCGCCAATATGCCACGGCTACGCCACTCGGCACGTCTCATATCCGGGATGGCTGCCCTGCCCATATGGACTGCAAACGGCGCAAGCCCCCGACAAGAAGTTTTTAGAACTGTGACTGAGCCTAAATTCCGCAGCCGCGGAATGGAGCCGGGTTGAAAGGTTGGAAGGTTGAAAGGCAAATACATGAACAACAGCGACAAATGACGATTCTAGTTCAACCTGCATGACTGCCAGCCGGAGGAGTTGCCGAGCGCCCTCGAACACCATAACCTCTTGCCGTTGTAGCTGATCCTTTCAACCTTTAAACCTTCCAACCTTTCAACTGCGGTTTTTAGGCTGAGCCCTGCGAAGCGCCGTGCTTTCAACGGAATGTGAGGATTGGCCGGCGGTTGAGCCGAATCGGAAAACCCCCGGGGGATAAGGGCGGAAGGCCAAGTCAATCGGTCGGGAAGAATGGCTCGGCGGGATTGACGCCGTAGACGCAGATGCCGAGATCGTCGAGCGCGGCGAGTACGCGCACGCGGTCGATGAAAAGGGTGAGTCCGGCTTGGAGGATCAGGCTGCGGGCCTTGGCGGCGGCGAGGGAGTCGACGGTGCGCATTCCGATCACCGGGATATCGAAGCGCAGGTCGTGGCCGTCTTTGGCGACCTTGATGACGGTGACGCCGCCGCGTCCGAGTTCGCCGCCGCGGAGGATGCAGCGGTCGGTGCCTTCGAAGCCTTCCACGGCGAGGATGCTGCCGCGCTTCACCACCAGGGACTGGCCGATGTCGAGGCGGGCGCATTCCCGCGCCAGTTTCCATCCGTAGCTGGCGTCGGCGGCGCGCGATGGGTCGAGGGCGATGCGGCCGAGCTGGCCGGGGCTGGCGAGGCAGGAATCGAGGAAGGAGTGGGCCGGAAGGACCGAGAGGCCGCCCTCTTCGAAGCAATCGCAGATCGCCCCGAAAAGACTGTGGGCGTTTTTCTCTTTCAAACGGGCGAGAATCTTGAAGGCGCGCAGATCGGGACGGATGCCGCCGAAGAGGCGGGTCGGCTTGACCTGGCCGATCATCATCAACTGGCTCACTTGCCGTTTCCGGCAGGAATCGATCACCTTGCCGATCTGGCCGACATGGACCCAGTCGCAGCTATCCGCCTCGCTCGCCAAAGCGGGCTCGGCCTCGTCGATCAGGCCGACGACGTGGATCCGCGGCACCCCGGCGGCGCGGGCGGCGCGGAGGGCGGCAAAGGGGTACATCCCGCGACCGGCGAGGAGGCAGAGCGGCTGGTCAAGGGCGGGGCGGGGGTAGGAGCGGAGCATGGGTGGAAAGGGTGGGAGGGGTTGGAAGGGTGGGAGGCGTGGGGGCGAAGTCTTGGGTCTCTGCGTCCTGAGTTTGGCTTTTCAGTCGCGGGTGGGAATGATTTTACTGATGCAAAGGCCTAGGCTGTTATCTTGAGTGAGCACAACAGCATCAAATCCGTACTCGCGGCACCAAGCGGTGATCCGCTGGATGTACTCGGCCTCTTTGTCCCACTCCGCCTTGCCTTGCGAGACTTTGAGAAAACTCCTGTGTTGAACCGCTGCCAATAGTGGTTTCAGATCCTCGATTTTACTAAGTTTGATCCATTCGTGCCGAGTCTGATCGAAGACCTGGATGCCCTGATGATAATCGAGCGAAATCGAAAGCGCGGACTGCTCCAAGGCTTCATCCATTTTGCTCGCATCTGACGAGGCCGCGTAGAAACCCGTTTCCACCGTTTCCAGCGGCGATTGGCTTTGGCAGCCCGCCCCGAGGAGGAGAGCCAGGAGGAGGACAAGAGGAGCGGGGCGGGTCATGTGAGGATTCCTGGTTGAGGCTTGAGTTTGCGCTTGTCGCGTTGATCTGGGGCCGCCGCAATCCTTGCGTTGCTGCTGCTGGAGCAGAAGGAGCGAAACGCCGCAAGGATTGCGGCGGCCCCAGAGAGCGCTGAGAGCGCAGCCGGCGGGACGCCAGCGATCCAATAGGCTTCTGTCCGTCGATCTGCGGTCGGGACGTTTCATTTCCCCTGGCTCCAGATCACTGCAAGCTCGAGCAGCTGGCCTTCGGCGGCGGGCTCTTTGCCCTGGGCTTCACGCAGGATGAGGCGCTGACGGGCGGCGGCAAGGGCGAGGGCGTCGAGCTTGGCATCGCCGCAGCCCGAGATCATCTGGACCGCCCAGATGCCACCGAGGTGGACGGCGCGGAGGCGGGTTTCGGCGCCGGCTGCAGGCGGAGCGACGGGAGCGGCGAGGGGGCAAGGCAATACCGCCTGGCCGTCTTCGAGCCAGAGAGGCCAGGAGGGTGCCACCAGCTTGAGCTTCTCGGCCGGGGCGGGCGGCAGGGGCCAGGCGTCGGCGGCGCTGCGGCGCAGATCTGGGCTGGCCAGTGACGGGCCGAGGACGGGTTCCGGCCAGGGCGTGGAGGGCAGCTCGGTGCTTTGACGCGGCAGGGCGATCTCGGCCAAATCCCCGCGGGGCAAGGGCGGCAGGGGCAGGCTGACGGCGCGCCGGGGGTCGTCGAGATCTTCCAAGGCGCGCAATTCGGCGGCGGCGGGATCGTCGGCTCGGACGGCATAGACCAGGCTGATCGAGGCGCCCGGGTCGATCCTCGGCGGCGGCTCATCGGCGACCCGGAAAAGCAAGAGCGGAGCGGCGATACAGAGGAGGCAGACGCCGAAAATCGCCATCACAGGCCGCGGCTGCCGCCGGCTCGGCTTAGTCCGCAGCACCTGCGGCCTCCGGTCGGGTTGGGGAAGGATCAGTGACGAGATTGACCGTGACGTTCAGGCGCTGTGCTGCGGCCAGAACCCGCATGATGCAGTCGTAGGGGACTTCTCGGCCCGCCTTGACCGAGACGATCGGGAGTCGCTCGCCGGGCAGGCGGCGCCCCTTGATCACGGAAGAGAGCTGGTAGTCGAGATCGCTCCACTGGACGCGCCGGGCGTTGAAGAGGCAGATAGCCTCGTCAGGGCTGTTTCTGCTCTTGTCCTGCGGCATCGAGATGACGATGACCAGGCGTTCGGCGGCGAGGCTGCTGCCACCCTGGACCTTGGGCAGATTGACTTGGAAGCCGTGCTGGAAGTCGAAGGACATGGCGAGGATGAAGATGAAGGCCGCGTAGAAAAACACGCTCATGAAGGCCGCGGTGTCGAGGCGTCCGGTGAAAAGCTGCAGGCGTGTGCGGTAGCGCATATCAGGTGTTTTAGGGGTTTGAGGGGTTTGAGGAGTTGGAAGGGATCGAGGAGCTCAAATGCTGCTCGACCCCGAAGTGGGTCGGTGATTTTAGCCCAGGGTTGAGTCGCATCGGCGACACCCTGGGTTAGAAGCCGTGATGATTTCTGACCCTGAAGAGGTCGAAGGAGGCGTCCTGGGCTCGGGGAATTTAGGTTTGAGTTCAGACGCCGGGCTTATCGTTTTCAACCTTGATGGCGTTATGGGTGAGGAAGTAGACGATTTCCGAGGCGGCCATGTTCATCTCGTTGATGATCGCCTGGACGCGGGTGACCAGGTAGTTGTAGAACAGGTAGCTGGGGATGGCGACGATCAGGCCGGAGGCAGTGCAGATCAGAGCCGACTCCATGAAGGGGGCCATCGAGCTGAGGTTGATGGCGGCGGCGCCGCGTATGTGGCCGAAGGCCTGGATCATGCCTACCACGGTGCCAAGAAGGCCCAGCAGGGGGGCGATCTGGGCGATGGTGGCGAGAGCGGGGATGTTGCGTTCGAGGCGGGCGATTTCGACTTGCGTGACTTCATCGACGGCTTGGACGATGTCTTTTTCGGAAGCGCCGTTGCGGAGGATGGCGGCGCGGACGAGGTGGGCCACCGGACCCGGGGTGTCGTCGCAGATCGACACCGTTTCGACCAGGTTGTTGCGCTTCAGGTTGTTGAAGATGCCTTCGAGGAAGTCGCGGGTGTCGATCTGGCAGCGGTGGAAGTGAAAGAGTCGTTCGACGGTGATGAAGAGGGCGGCGGCGGCGAGGGCGATGATCGCCCAGATCACACCGGGGTCGTGCTTGAAGACTTCGAGAAGACGTTCGAGGGTCATGGCTGGCTCCTGGTCAGGCGAAGGGGCTGACGAGCTTCATCGCCTGCGGGATGAGCTCGGGCATGTCGTCGGCGGCGAGGCCGCGGATGCCGTGGGGGGAGAGTTCGCCGGCGAGGCCGTGGATGAAGACGGCGATGCGGACCGCGGCGCTGAGATCGGATTCGATCGCGGCATAGGCGCCGATCAGTCCGGCGAGGACGTCGCCGGAGCCGGCAGTGGCGAGGGCGGAGGAGCCCGAGCTGTTGATCCAGCGGCGGCCGTCGGGCGTGATGATGCGCGAGTTCTGGCCCTTGAAGACGAAGACGGCGCCGAGCAGCTTGGCGAGCTCACCGGCCTGCTCCTCGGGGTCGATGCTGGAGATGCCGAATTCCTGAGCCAGGCGCTTGAGCTCGCCGGCATGAGGGGTGAGGCAGACCGGCGCGCTGCGTGGAAAGAGGGCGCGCAGGGGATGGATGTGGGCGAGAGCGCCGGCGTCGAGCACAACTTTCTTGTCGGAGCGGAGCACCGCCTCGATGACGCCGCGTTCCTCGGCGGCGCCGCTGAGACCTGGGCCGACGACGACGCTGTGGGCACGGGCCAGGGGCTTGCCGAGAAGGGGCAGATGCGAAGCGGCCAGGGTCAGTCCGTCGCCGGGAAGCGGGATCTGCACCAGCGCCGAGTGAGTGTTCGAGACGGTGACGATGGCTGAGGAAGGACGGGCGAGGGTGACCATGCCGGCGCCGCCGCGGAGGGCGGCGGCCGCGGCGAGCAGAGGCGCACCGGAGAACTGCGAGCTGCCGCCAATGACCAGGACGTCGCCGCAGTCGTACTTGTGCCAATGCGAGGGGCGGCGGCGGATCAGAGGACAGACGTCCGGAGTGAAGAGGGCTTCGCCTTCCGAAGGAGCCAGCTCCAACAAGTGCGAAGGAAAGCCGATGTCGACGCAGCGAAGGCGGCCGGTGTGCCGGGGGCCGTCGCCGGCGAAATAGCCCCGTTTAGGCAGGCCGATGGCGATGGTCAGGTCGGCAACCACCGCCGCCCCCATGGCGAGACCGCTGCTGCCGTTCAGACCGGAGGCGATGTCGACGGCGACCACCGGCAGGCCGGAGGCGTTCAGATCGTGAATCATTCCGAGATAGGGCTGGCGGACCGGACGGTTGACGCCGGTGCCGAAGATGCAGTCGACGACGATGTCGCCGCGGCGCAGGTGTTCGCTGAGGAAGGAGACTCGTTCGAACTGGACATCGCCGGAGGCCAGGAGGGCGCGGGCCTTGTCTTCGGCGTCGGACTTGAGTTGTTCGATCGAATGGGAGCAATAAACCGCGACGGGCCAGCGCTTCATCTCGGCGAGGAGGCGGGCGATGACGAAGCCGTCGCCGCCGTTGTTGCCCTTGCCGCAGACGACGACGACGCGCAGGGCGTGGTCAGGGTGGATGGTGTCGAGGAAATGACAGATTTCGCGCGCGGCGGCGGCGCCGGCGCGCTCCATCAGCTCGGCTGAGCTGAGGTAGCCGCCGGAAATGGTTCCTTCATCGATGTCGCGCATCGCTTCGGCAGTGACGATCTTCATGGGGGGCTCCTTGCGAAATGAGACTTGGAATCCACCTATTCTACACCGCGAAGCGAGGCATCGCCGCTCTCCCGGATTACATTCTCTCGAATGAACCAGTTCAGGAGACGGATTCCCATGACGGCGAGCGGCAGGAAAGAGTTGAAGGCGGTCACTGTCTGGTGCGACGGAGCCTGCAAGGGGAACCCCGGGCCAGGCGGCTACGGCGCCATACTCCTCTCAGGGGACAAGCGCAAGGAGCTCTCCGCCGGCTACCGCCGCACCACCAACAACCGGATGGAGATGCTCGGCTTGATCATTTCCCTGGAAACCCTCAAGTTTCCTTGCCGGGTGACGGTCTACAGCGATTCCAAATACGTTGTCGACAGCCTGAACCTGGGCTATCCCCGGCGCTGGCGCCAGAACGGCTGGAAACTCGCGGACAAGAAGCCGGCCAAGAATGTCGACCTCTGGCAGCGACTCCTCGACCAGGTCGAGCGCCACCAGGTCGAGCTCCATTGGGTCAAAGGCCACGCCGGCACCGAGCTTAACGAAGCCGTCGATCAGCTTGCCAACCTGGCCATCAAAAACACTTCGGCCCTGCTGATCGACGAGGCCTTCGAGAAAGAGACGGATCTCTTCGGGTAGATTCGGCAGATGATCAGAGACACGAGCCCCATCACGCAAGGCCGCCGGTTTCACCATGACGACAACTAGCCTCGCGCCTGCATGGTGCTATTTTCCCCTTCTGACATCAACCCCAGAGCCCGGGAGCCCCGCAAATGAGCGCCGCTTTGACTAAGCAAGACTTCGCCGAGTACATAGTCCCCACCTATAAGCCCGCCATCCTGATGAAGCGCGGCATGGGCTGCCGCCTCTGGGACGACGCCGGCCAGGAATATCTCGACTTCGCCGCCGGCATCAGCGTCTGCAACCTCGGCCACTGCCACCCCGGCGTGACCGCCGCCATCGCCCGCCAGGCCGCCACCCTCGTCCATACCTCCAACGTCTTCATGAACGAGAACGCTCCCGAGCTGGCCAAGCAGATCGTCCGCCACAGCTTCGACGGCAAGGTCTTCTTCTCCAACTCCGGCGCCGAGGCCAACGAAGGGATGATCAAGGCCGCCCGCCGCTGGGGCTGGGCTCATGGCGGCCGCCATGACATCATCTGCCTGCACGACTCCTTCCACGGCCGCACCCTCGCCGCCCTCGCCGCCACCGGCCGCGCCAAATACCGCGAAGGCTTCGGCCCCGACATGGCCGGCTTCACCCACGTCCCCGCCAACGACCTCGCCGCCGTCGAAGCCGCAATCACCGAGAAAACCGTCGCCATCATGTGCGAATCCATCCTCGGCGAAGGCGGCGTCCTGCCCCTCACCGACGACTACCTGCGCGCCCTCCGCAAACTCTGCGATGACCGCAATCTCCTCCTCCTCGCCGACGAAGTTCAGGCCGGCATGGGCCGCACCGGCAAATGGTGGGGCTGGCAGCACAGCGACATCACCCCCGACATCATGTCCTTCGCCAAGGGCATCGGCAACGGCTTCCCCTTGGGCGGCTTCGTCCTCGGCCGCCACCTCGACGGCACCCTGCCCTATCTGTCGCACGGCACCACCTACGGCGGCAACGCCCTCGCCACCGCCGCCGGCCTGGCGGTGATGAGCGCGATGGAAAGCGAAGGCGTGATCGACAACGTCCACCGCGTCAGCGCCCGCATCTTCGAACGCCTCAACGGCCTCCGCGAGCGCTTCCCGAAACTGATCACCGAAGTCCGCGGCCGCGGCCTGATGATCGGCATCGAGATCACCAAGACCCCCGCCGACATCGTCGCCGCCGCACGCGCCAAACACCTGCTCATCCTCGCCGCCGGCGACAAGGCCCTCCGCCTCCTGCCGCCCCTCAACATCTCGCTCGCCGACGCCGACAAGGCCATCGACGTGCTCGAAGGCGTGCTCGCGGAAGCCGCGAAGAACTGAGTGCTTGCCTTCAATTCTTAATTCTTAATTCTTAATTCTTAACTGAGCACCCCCCATGAAAGACCTGATGAACCTCGGCGACCTCGGCGCCGACAAGCTTGCCCAAGTGCTCGAACTCGCCGCCTGGATGAAGAAGAACCGCGGCAAGGAGCAGAAGGCCCTCGCCGGCAAGTCGATCGGCCTGATCTTCCTGAAGTCATCGACCCGCACCCGCGTCTCCTTCGAGGTCGGCGTCAACGAACTCGGCGGCTCGCCCCTCTACCTCGACAGCAACGGCCTCCAGCTCGGCCGCGGCGAGTCCTATGAAGACACCGCCCGCGTCCTCTCCCGCTACCTCCACGGCATCGTCATCCGCGGCCACGCCCACGACCAGATCGCCGCCTTCGCCAAGGAATGCTCGGTCCCCGTCATCAACGCCCTCACCGACCGCTTCCACCCCTGCCAGCTCCTCGCCGACCTGCAGACCGTGATCGAGAAGTTCGGCCACCTCAAGGGCCTGCGCGTCAGCTTCCTCGGCGACACCGCCTGCAACATGGGCAACTCCTGGATCCTCGCCTCGCAGCTCTGCGGCTTCGAACTCCGCCTCGGCGGACCCAAGGGCTACCAGCCCGACTTCTCACAACTGCCCGCCTGGGTCGATACCTCCAAGATCATCGTCACCGACGACCCCGTCGCCGCCGTCAAGGACTGCCACGTCGTCAACACCGACACCTGGGTGTCGATGGGCTTCGAGGCCGAAGCCGCCGATCGTCTCAAGGCCCTCGCCCCCTTCCAGCTCAACGCCGAGCTCCTCGCCCACGCCGACAAGTCGGCCATCGTCATGCACTGCCTGCCCGCCTACCGCGGCAAGGAAGTCACCGCCGAAGTCCTCGACGGCCCCCGTTCCGTGATCTGGGACGAAGCGGAAAACCGCCTCCACGCCCAGAAGGCGCTGATGGCGACGCTGTTCAAGTGAGCCTTCTTCCCGGGAGCCCCGCATGCCGATGCGGGGTTTTTGTTTCCTGGGAGCGCCGGCTGCCAGCCGGCCGGAGGTTTTCGGCTTTAACGATGAGGTATACATCATGAATTTTCAAGCTCACACTCGAGATAATACTCTTGAAGTCGTTCTTTTAGTTTTGAATTTGTTTGTCGTTCTTTGTGCCGATTCATTTGTGGTTTCTTTGTATGAACATGGGCTTCCTCCATGTGGAAATGACGGCGCATATTTAATCGCAGGCTACCTTCCATTGTTTTTCTTCTTCACTATATATTCAAGCATTCATCAATTAAATCGGTGTTTTTTATATTATAAAAGCAAAAAATTATCGTTTTTAACCTTTCTAATAATTCTAAATATTGTAGTCATTATATTATCTAATACTCAATTGTTTATTGGCGGATTATTAATGGTTATTATGTTCTCGTTTTGCACCCCACTACTAGTTGTTTCCTTAATAATAACATCTTTGGTTGTAGGCACTTTTATAGTTAATAAAAAAGTGTTTGAAATTATAAAACTCGATCTTCGATTTTCTTGGTCTCGAATCGGGATTTCTGTTCTGATCGGATTTTTGTTATTTGTCCTTCTTTATCCCTATCGAGGAACGTGATTATGGACAATTCCGAAAGACAGAATCAAGAATTAGTCATTAATTCTTGGGCTCGTAAGCAACATAATATTATGCGAGAATTTACCCTCTTAGGTTTTAATATTTTTGTTTTGTTTATTGTTGATTCATATATGAGTTCTTTGTATGAACATGGGCGATCATGTTATGGAATTGATATATTGGATTTGATTCCATATTTATTTATTTTTTGCTTTTATTCAAATGTTTATCAACTCGATCGGTCATTAAAACTTAAGAATGAATTTTTTGCCGTTACATCTACTTTAATTTTATTGAATTGGTCCTTATTGTTATTCATCTATTTTGGAAACATTTTTTCGCATCTTAGAATTTCTGAATATTACTATATTTTATTCTTAATTTTCGCTCTTATTTTTTCTTTTGAAGGCTTCTTTTATTTTGCATTTATGTGCATTGCATTTTTTATTCATCGCCGTTATTTTCAATGTTATTATCTCGAACTTCGATTTTCTTGGTCTCGAATCGGGATTTCTGTTCTCATCGGATTTTTGTTATTTGTTCTGCTCTACCCCTACAGAGGAACATAAAGCCAGACGTGACGAGCAACAAAACAACCGGCTGGCAGCCGGCGCTCCCAGGGAGCTACATCGAACACAGCGGCAGAGGACTGCCGCGTTCCCAGAATAACCAACCGGCTGGCAGCCGGCGCTCCCAGGGAGCTACATCGAACACAGCGGCAGAGGAGGACTGCCGCGTTCCCAGAATAACCAACCGGCTGGCAGCCGGCGCTCCCAGGGAGCTACATCGAACAACACAGCGGCAGAGCGCTGCCACTTCATCGGCTCAGCTCTTCAGCTTGACCGTGTCAGCTGGGCGCAGTAGACTGGGACGAGGCCGATAACCGCCTTCGCGCCGAACCGCCCTGGATGGCGACGCTGTTCCAACAAGGCCTCCACGCACCGCAACAAACAGGACCAGACTGCCATGGCCAGCCCCTTCGACATCGTCTCTTCATCGCCTGAACCCTTCAAGGGCAAGTCCCTATTCGTCGCCACGCCGATGTATGGCGGCCAGTGCTTCTACGGCTACATGCGCGGAGTGATGGAAGTCCAGCGCATTTGCATCCGTGAGAAGATCGGCTTCCAGATGGAGGCCATCCTCGGCAGCTCGATCATCACTTCGGCGCGCAATTCCCTGGTCGAGAAATTTCTCGAGAGCAAGGCGACGCACCTGCTCTTCCTCGACGCCGACATCGGCTTCCAAGCACACGACGTCTTCCAGCTTCTCGCCTTTGACAAGGACATCATCGGGGCCACCTACCCGAAGAAGTTGATGGACTGGCATGCCATCCACCGTGCCGCCCATGAAGGGGGCATCAGCCGCAAGGATGCCGCCAAACTGCGCTTTGCCGCGGCGCCGATCGCCTGGCGCCCCTTGAAAGGGAAGAGCTTCAACATCGGCGGGAAGGATCCTGTCGCAGTCGAAACCCTGCCGACCGGCTTCATGATGATCAAGCGCGAAGTCATCCTCAAGTTCCTCGAAGTCTTCCCTGATCGCTACATGAAGAACGGCAAGAAAAAGACGCCGCTGATCTTCGACTTCCACTTCGACCAGGCGACCCATGAGTACTGGGGTGAAGATTATCACTTCTGCCGGGAATGGATCGCCATGGGAGGCACCATTCTCTGCTGCCCATGGATGAAGCTGGGACACACCGGCACTTACGAGTTCCAGGGCGACCTTATCGAGACCCTGATGAGCGACAGCAGCATTCAGAAGACGCCCAACCCCGCGCTCGACAAGGCTTAGACCCGCCTCTAGAAACGCCATCCATTCCGCAAACCCCGGGAATCCGCCATGCACCGCCCTGCCGCCTTCGTCCTCCTCCTCTCCCCGCTCGGCCTACTCTCTTGCGCCGCGGAGTGGAGCAAGCCGGAGGCGCCGGCGCTGCCCGCCTCACTGCCGGCAAAGAGCGAGCCCCTGGCCAAATGGTGGACTCAGCTCGGCTCTCCTCAACTCGATGCCCTGGTCGAAGAGGCGATGGCCAAGAATCTGGATGTCGCGATCGCCTTGACCAAGATCGCCGAAGACGGCGGCGCCATCGACGCCATCGTGGCGGCCAGCCTGCCTTCTCTCGATGCTGGCGGCGGCGTCACCCGCAAGCAACGTTCTGCCAATGTCAACGGCGCCGACCAGGGGCCGCCGATCAGCAACACCTGGAATGCCGCGCTGAAATTTTCCTACGAAACCGACGTTTCCGCTCTCAATCTCCGTTCTCGCAAGGCGATGGCGCATGACCTGCTCCGGGCCGACACCTATCTGGCCGCCGCCACCCGCGCCGCCCTCAGCGGCCGCGTCGTCCGCGCCGTTTTCGCCGCCGGAGCGGCGCGCAAGCAATGCGAGCAGCTTCGACTCGCCATCGCCTCCTACGATGAAAGCCTGAAGATCCGGCAGCGCCAGCTCGACATCGGCGCCGCCAGTCCTCTCGAGCTGCAGCGGATCGAGGCGGAAGCAGCTCGCCTTCGGTCCTCTCTCCCGGCTCTCGAACAAGCCGGCGAACAGGCCCTGCATCTGCTTGCGTTCCTGCTCGGACGCGATCTCGGCGACACCCGCCTGGCTGAGCAGGTAGCGGCCATCGATTTCGAGCGCATCAGCTCGCCGCTGCCCCCCCCAGAGCTCGCCGCCGACCTGCTGCAACGCCGGCCCGACGTCCTTGCCGCCGAAGCCCAGCTCGACCTGGCCGCAAATGAGGTCAACGCAGTCCGCTCCCGCTACTATCCGAGAATTTCCCTTCTCGGCGGCATCGGCTTCGAAGCCGACCGGAGCGGCAGGCTCTTCGACTCTGATTCGAAGACCTGGAGCGGCGGCATCGGCGTGTCGCAAGCCCTGCTCGGACTTTTTGCCGTCGCCGCCGATGAAGACCGCGCCATCGCCCGGCGCGAACGCGGCGCCCTGCTCTACCGCCAAACCGCCTTCCGCGCCTGGCAGGAGGCACGCAGCAGCCTGAGCGCCTGCACCGCCGGCAGCCGCCGCGTCAGTGCCCTGCAAGAGCGCGTCGCCGCCCTCCGAGCTCAGCTTGCCAGCTTGGAGAAACGCCGCGATCTCGGCGCCGCCGGCAGCCTCGAGGTGCGAGTCGCCGAACGCGAACTGATCGATGCCGAAATCAACCTGGTCCAGGCACGCACTGATGCCGCCATCTCCCGCAGCGAGGCCATCCTCGCCCTCGGCGGGGCTTGGTGAGTTCTTTTCAAGCCATTAAAAATTCCGATATTTACCTCGGACGGATTTCCTCTTTTCTGCCGGCACTCTAGTTTAAGCTCGTCTAGAGACAATTGAGGGGAGCATGGACGACACCCGCATCACTTTGCTGACTCGGCTGCGCGACCAGAGCGATGAGCGTTCATGGGAGGAATTCGCCCTCGCCTACCGCCCCTACATCCTCGCGCTGCTGCGTCGTTTCGGGATGAATTTCCACGATGCCGAGGACCTGGCGCAGGAGGTCCTGTTGAAGGCCTGGCGCAGCCTCCCCGATTACCATCATCGCGGCTCTGGATGCAAATTCCGCACCTGGCTGGGGATCATCTGCCGCAATGCCGTCCGCTCGCTGGTGCGCAGCCGTGAAGCCCGGGTGGAACGTGAAAGCCAGGAGCTGGTCGCGGCAGCTTCATGCACCGAGGCGGAGGTCGAGGCCCTGGCCGAAAAGGAATGGCGAGACTCCATCACCGCAATAGCCTGGAATCATGTCCGCTCCAGGTTTTCCGAGACGGTGCAACAATGTTTCCTGCTGTCCTCCGAAGGGCTGAGCTCTCTTGAAATCGGCACCCGCCTCGGCCTCGCCGACAGCAGCGTCCGGGTCAACAAGCAACGCGTCACCGCGGCCCTCTACAAAGAGCTCGTCCGCCTCGACAGCTACCTCGGCGATGGCCAGGGCGGGGAGTCCTCCTAGAAAACACAGCCCCTTCGTTGAAGGGTAGAGACTCGAGGCATTTGAGCCATTCTCGTCACGACTTGGAAGTGCACTGGAGCCGAAGCTTGCCAGGCCCACACTGTTTTGCTGTTAAAACTTGCTGCAGCAGCTCTACCTTTCGACCTTTCGACCGGCGGGATTAGATTCCTCCGTCTCCCCTCCCCCAAGCAGCTGCTTGAAAATATTGAATTACATTATAGATTTTAATATCAATAAAGTCAATAACCTCCGGAGGCCCTCGATGATCCGCAAGCTTTTTCTTTTTTTGATCCTGAGTGCCGAGTGTCTCTGGGCGGCGCCGGAATTCGACCCTTGCTGGCAGGATGGGATGGTGTTGCAGCGGGGGCAGCCGATTGAAGTGAGGGGGCGTGCCGAAGCCGGCGAGGAGCTTGAGCTCAGCCTCGGAGGGAAATCGGTGCGTTTCAAAGCTGACGCCGCGGGGCGCTGGACCGCCAGTCTTCCGGCCTTTGCGGCGGAGGGGCAAGGGAGGGATCTGCGACTTAGGGGCGGCAGCGGCGAGGCGGTGCTGAAGGAGGTTCTGATCGGCGACGTCTGGCTTTGTTCGGGTCAAAGCAACATGCTTTTCACCATCGGCCAATGCAGCGAAGGGAAGGCGGCGCTGGCGGCGGCGGACGCGAAGGCGCCGCTGCGGCTGATGAATTTCAAGATGAAATGGCAGACCGGTCCCGGCGCCTGGAAGTCCGGGCAGCTGCCCGTCGCGGCGACCTGGTTTGAGCCCGAGTGGTCCCGTCCTGACGCTGCTCATCTGAAGGACTTCTCGGCGGTGGCCTGGTTTTTCGGCCAGGGATTGATCGCGGCTGAACCCGGAGTGCCGCTCGGCCTGATCAACTGCAGCGTCGGCGGCAGCGCCTTGATCTCCTGGCTGCCGGAAGACTGGCTGAAACGGGATGCTCTCGGAGCCAGCGAACTAGAGCATTGGCTGGACGGCAGCGGCGGCGAGGCGAGCTGGTGCGAAGTGCGGGCAGGGCAGAATCTGAGAGCGCTGAAAAAGCCCGGCGAAGCCTTCCACCCTTACAAACCGGGGGCCCTTGATGCGGCCGGCTATGCCCGGATGGAGGGCTTCCGCCTCGCCGGAATCCTTTGGTACCAGGGTGAGAGCGATGCCGAGCAGAGCTGGAGCGTACCGGCCTATCAACGCCTCCTGCCGGAGCTGGCGGCGTCGCTGCGCCGTCGCTTCGGCGAGCAGGCCGCCTTCGTCTGCATCCAGCTTCCAGGAATGGAGCGTCGTCTCTGGCCGGAGATGCGAGCGGCCCAAGCCGCCGCCTTGAAATCCGTGCCGCGCTCGGCCCTGGTCAGCACCTGGGACACCGGCGAGCGGAGGGACGTCCATCCCAAGGCGAAACAGGAAGTCGGCAGGCGGGCCGCGATCGCGGCAATCGCCTTGGCGAAGAAAGCCGAGCCCGCAGCGCCAGAGTTGCGCTCCGAGCGCTTCGAGGGCGGCGATCTGCTGCTCGCCTTCAGCTCCCCCGTGACTGGCCCGGCCAGCCCCGCCGGCTTCGAGATCCGCGACCGGAGCGGAACCTGGAAGACCGCCGCCGCCAGCCTCGAAAACGGCGGCATCCGGCTCAAGGCCGCCGCCGCCGGCCTGGCCTGGCGCTACGCCTGGAAACCCTTCCCCGGAATCGAAGCCTTGAAAGGCGCCAGCGGCCTGCCCGTGGTCCCCTGTCGCCGCGGCGGGGAAGTCCGTCGTCTCGCCTGTATCGGCGACTCGATCACCTATGGCATGGGAATCGAGAACCGCGATGCCGACAACTATCCCGCCCAGCTTCAACGGCTGCTTGGCGACGACTGGCTGCTTGGCAATTTCGGCAACAGCGGCCGATGCATCATCCTCAGCTCGAAACGCGGCAGCGAATCCCGCGCCTGGATGAAGCAGAAGGAGTTCCAACGGGCGCTGGCATTCGCCCCGGACAGCGTCGTCTGCAACCTCGGGATCAACGACGTCATGGCGTTCCAGGCCGCCGCTTTCGAAAAGGACTACTCCGCCTTGATCGACGCCTTCCGGAGGCAGGGAAAGCCGGAAATCCGCATCTGGGCCCCCCTGCCGCCGCTCTTCAAGGGCCAGAAATATTTCGGCAGCCCGGCCCTCGCCGGAATCGAGGCTTCGCTGCAGAAGCTTGCCCGCGCCTGCAAGGTGAAGACCATCGACATGAAAAGCCCCTTCGTGGAGCGGGGCGACCTCTTCCCTGACCACATCCACCCCAACGGCGAAGGCGCCAGCATCATCGCCAGAGAAGTGGCGAAAAGCCTGCAGGACGACGGCCGCGGCCACTGAATTTGTCCTTCCCCAGGCCTAGGGCTTCGCCGAGACTCCGGCTTTCCTCCGGGGCGTCGCCAAACCGCCAGGCACCGCAGCGTCCGCGAGCGGATGGCGTGAATCCTAATTCACCTCTCAGTCACTTCAAGAAGCAAGTTTTTCTTGACAAAGCAGAGTTTCAAGGCGTATACTGGGATGCAGGCAATCCTGTAATTGCTCTGCGCTGCCCGAGGTCGGGCTTACAACTGTGTTCACTTGGAGCGGCTAGCCATATGGATACTCCCGAGCCCCCCCCCCCTCAAGCTCTCGGCCGCAGGTCGCAGATCCTGGCAGTGGATGACAATCCTGCCAATCTCAAGATCTTGTCGCGCATGCTCGAGAGCATCGGATACGAGGTCCGCTTTGCCAGCGACGGCCTGCGGGCGCTGGATTGCCTGCGTTGCGAGCGCCCCGATTTGATTCTCATGGACATTCACATGCCCGGACTCGACGGATATGAAACCTGCCGCCGCCTCAAGGCCGATCCGCTGCGCCGTGACATCCCGGTGATTTTCTGCACCGCTCTCAACGACGACTTCAACAAAAGCCTGGCCTATTCAGTCGGGGGCATCGACTACATCACCAAGCCGTATTTCCTGGTCGAATTCGAGACGCGCCTGAAGGTGCACCTGGCGCACAGCCGGCAACAGCGCTGCCTCGAACTTCTCGGGCATGCCCTCGAGCATCAACTGGGGGGCGTCTTCCTCGCCACCGGCAGACGCTTCAGCCATGACGCGGTCCTGCAGAGCGGAGAACCCCTCCTTTCCCATCTTCTGCCGGCGGCAGAATACCTGCAGCGCCTGCCCGGCCTGCTGCAAGACCGGACTCACGAAGTGCCCGGACGCCGGATCAACCTCCTCTCGAGCCTCCGCGGAACCCAGAGTTTCTTCACTGCCGAGCTGCGGCAGCGGGGTGTTACCCTGCATCTCCATTTCGACCGCTCCCTGCCCGACGTCAGCGGCGACGAAGCCCTGTTTCTTTTCGGAGTGATCCACAACAGCCTGCTCGGGCTTGTCGAACTCGACGCCGCAGGCCGTCCCCTCAATCTCGAGCCGTACAGCCTCGGCCTGCACCATGGGGTGAAACTCCAGATCCCCGGAGGGCGAGTTCCTGCGGAAGTGCTGGACCTGATCTGTGAAGGAGCCAGCGGCAAGCTGGCGGTAGCCGGCCTTGCTCTTGCACGCGAGCTGCAGCTGCGGATGGGCGGCATCTTCGAATTCAACGAGAATCCTGACGCCCTTGAGCTTCTGATCCTGCTGCCCGGTGTCGCATGAAGCCGTCTGAAAGGGGAGGCGGCTCTTCGCTCGCCGCCGCCGACACGAAGCTGCTGGGCGCCGAGCTGCTCCTGGGAGCCTTGGCCTTGATTCCGGCGCTGATCTTCTGCCAGCCCCGCTGGCCGGTGCTGCTGATCGCGGCGATCTTCGGCGCCTGCCTGATTTTCCGCCGCCGCTTCCTCGGCCGCCAGGTGCTGGGCCCCTTGGACGAGCTCGCCCGGCGCCTCGACGCCCGCCTCCGGCGGGAGGACCGGGCCGAACAAGGCCAGCTGCCGGCCGAGCTGATGGCCGTCGACCGCCATTGCGCCGAGCTTTTCGCCGGCATACTCGCCCAGGAGCAGCAGGTCGCAGACGCCCATGGCCGGGCCGAGGAAGGCCAGATGCAGGCGGCGATCAAGGCCGGGGTGATGCGCGAACTGGTCAGCGGCGACTCATTCACGGAACAGGTCCGCCGCGCCTTCCAGCGCCTCGCCCTGGCGGTCCCTTCCGGACACGAAGAGCGCTTCGCACTCTTCGTACCTCATCCCGACCTCGGCCTGGTGGCGGTGTGCGCCCCGGAGCAGCTCGATCCGGACGACGCCGCCGCCCTGCGCGAAGCGGCGCACAGCTGCCTCGACTTGCACCGCACCCTTTCAGGCTCGCGCTGGGAAGCCTTCCCGATCCACATCGCGAACGGCGAGCTGATCGGCGTCCTCTGTCACGGCGCCGGGCTCGGCCGCGAGCTCCTTCGCGACATCATCGAGATGGTCAGCCTCGCCCTCCTGGCGGAACAGCGCCGGCAGGAGTTGGAGACCGCCTGCCGGGCGGCGGAGGAGGCGACGCGGCTCAAGGCCGCCTTCCTGGCCAACATGAGCCACGAGATCCGGACGCCGATGAACGCCATCCTCGGCCATGCCCAGCTGCTCGAACGGAGCCAGTCCCTGCCCCCCGACCTGCAAAGCAGCGTCAGCTCGATCAGCCGCGCCGGCGAATGGCTGCTCCATCTGATCAACGACATTCTTGACTTGTCGAAGATCCAGGCGTCGAAGCTCCAGCTCGAACTCGCCGCCGTCAACCCCGCCAGCCTGGCCCGCGATGCCGCCGTGCTCTTCAAGCCCAGAGCGGCCGCCCAGAAGCTCAGCCTCGAGCTCGAACTGCCGCCCAGCTCGCCGCCCCTGCTCTGCGACCCCCGCCGCATTTCCCAGGTGCTGGCCAACCTCCTCAGCAATGCGGTGAAATTCACCGAGGAGGGCGGAATCAAACTGAGGCTGAGCTCGAAGCTCGACGCCGCCGGCCTGGTCGCGGTCCGCATCGAGGTCGAAGACAGCGGCGTGGGCATCGCCGAGGCGGAGAAGGCATCCCTCTTCACCAAGTTCGAACAGGGCAGTGCCGGCCGCAGCCGGGGCGGCACCGGCCTCGGCCTGGCGATCTCCCGCGAGATCGCCAGGATGCACATGGGCGATCTCAGCTACGAGCCCGCCCCGGGACGCGGCAGCCGGTTCATCTTTGAATTCCGGGGCAAACCCGCCCCTCCTCCGTCCGCGACTCCCGAACGCCGCCGCCGCCGCGCCATGCCGGGCAGCGGCTTCCGCATCATCGCCATCGACGACAACAGCGCCAACCTCGAGCTCCTCCAAGCGATCTGCCGCCAAGAAGGCATTCTATTGCGCAGCTTCGACTCCGCCCGCCCCGCCCTCGAGGCGATCATCGCCGATCCACCCCAGTTGATCGTCACCGATATCGTCATGCCTGATCTCGATGGCTTCAGCTTTCTCCAGCTCCTGCGGGAACGCCTGCCGGAACACCCCCCGGTGATCGCCGCCAGCGCCTCGGTCGATGCCGACGCCATCGCGCGCATCCGACAGGGACCTTTCGCGGGATTCCTCAACAAACCCCTCGATATAAACCTCTTTCTCCAAGCCTGCGCCGAGCACGGCCTTCCCCTCGCCGATGCCGACGAGGAGACGGCGAACACCGGCTCGCTGCAAGAGGAGATCGACAGCCTCGGCCCCGACGAACGGCGTCAGCTCGCCGCCGAGCTCGCCCGCGGCGACTTGCGGGCGATGCGGCGGCTCTGCTGCGACGGCCGCCTCCCCATCCTCCTTCGGACCATCGATGACTGCGAGCTCAACCTGATCTCCAGCTGCCTCGAATCGCCGCCCGGATGAACGGAAGCTTTTCCCTGCCCGGCCCGAGCCAAGGCGGAATCGCCGGGTAATTTGCGGCAAACGCACTCTTACCAGGACCAGTCATGAAATTCCTCCGCCTCATCCTTTGCTCCTTCGCCATCCTGGCGACCGGCTGCTCAGGACCCCGCGTCGTCGTCCTCGATCCCCAGCAAATGGAGCTCCGCACCGACCGTTACATCTGGACCGTGTCGAAGGCCAGCGGCTGCATCAGTTCTCTCGACAAGGTGGAGAAAGCCTGGTGGCTGCCCTGGGCCGAGGAGACCAGGGAGCGCCTCCACTCCGCCATCCCGGAGGAATACCCGGCCCCCGCTCAAAGCGTCCTCAACCACGACCAGAGTTCCCTGACCCTGACCGCCGCGGCGCCGCAGCTGGCTTGGAAGTTCTCGCGCACCTACACGCTCGATGACGACGGCACCCTCCAAGTCCAGTGCAACCTCAACAACCGCAGCGACGAAGATCTCCCCTGGAACTGGCGGCTTCGACTGCCTTTCCCCCTCGAGGGCGGCTACACCCAGGATGTGCCCGCCCCGCGCCTCGTCCGCGCCGGAGAAAGCGCCGCCTGGCATTTCTCCCTCAAACCCCAGGAGTAAAACATGCTCAGTCTCCTTCCTCTCTTGACCGCCGTCAGCACCGGCGGCGACGCCATCCCGCCCCGGCAAGAGACCGAAGCCTGGACCCAGAGGATGATGCCGGTGGTGCAGCAGACCTGCATGAACAACGCCAACACCATGCTCGGAGCGATGTCGCTGCTCAGCTCAGGAAGGCAGGCCGGCGACTGGTTCCAGAATCCCGAGCTCAGCCTCGACAGCAGCTATTCGCGCCAGCGCTTCGACGGCATCGGCAGCGGCTACACTTTCAGCAACCGCCTCGGCTTGAGCAGCGAAGTCGGTAGCGGCACCCTCCTCGGTGGCGGCGTCACCCAGTCCCGCAGCACCCCCGGCGATGAAACCGAAAGCCTTGGCGGCGACCTCTTCGTCCACCAGGAAATCGATGAACATTATGGATTTGCCGCCTTCATCCTCGCCGACCAGGTCGACATCCCCGCGCGCGGCAAGGATACTGGAATCCTCGGCGCCGGCCTTTCCTTCACCAGCTTCCACGATCTCGGCGGCGGCTTCGATTTCTCCAGCATCCACACCCTGTCTTGGATCGATTACGAGCTCAACGCCGGATTGATGGGCATGAGCACCGGACGCCTGGCCTACAGCTGGAGCGAGTCCCTGGAAAGCAGCCTCTTCGGCACGCTCTTCCACGATTTCGGCCCGGATGTCGGCCAGGACAACACCTGGTTCGACGTCGGTGTCGATTGCGACTGGATGATCAGCGACAGCTTCAGCCTCGGCCTCAGCTACAGCCGCAAGGTCCGCCTCGAAGACGTCAGCAGCCACTGCTACGGCATGCGCCTGGTCTGGGCCTTCTGAGGCCGCCGCCCGGCTTGGCCAAGACTAGGCTGCCTAAGGCCGCTTCGGCGGGAGAATTTCCAGGTTGCCTTTGAAAACCCAGCCCTGAAGAGGCGCCCGGATCTCTTGCCGGCCACGAATGGTGAAAATCTGCATCGTCACGGCTTCCCGGCTGATCACGTAGGCCAGGGTCCATTCGCCCTCGGGCAACTTCACTTTCTGCTCCTTCATCACCAGGAATCGCGCTTGCAAATCATGCGCTTCAAAAAGGGGCGCCACGCGCCTGGGCTGCAGCAGCAAGCCCGCGATCTCCTCAGGCGTGTAGATTTTCCTGCCTTGCGGCAAAGCCGAAGGGCAAAACCAGGTCTCTCCAGTCAATCTGGCCTGTCCGAGAGGACGGGGATACTTGCGGAATTGCTCCGCCTGCCCCGCCTGCAGATAGACGGCGCAGTCCCTGTCGCATCGCCTCCTCAAAGCGGCTAACTTGTCGACGACATCAGTCTGGTCGACCGAGATGGTCGGCACAGCCCTGCGCCCCTGCAAAGCCAAGGAAGCGCGGTATTCCAATATCAGCGCCTGCATCTGCTGCTTGTAGCTCGCCACGCCGGCCAGCGGCTCCGCTTTGATCAATTGGCTCAAAGCTTCGGGCTTCAGACGGGCGACCTGCTCCTCAAGATGCATCATTTTGCGCGGCAGCTGCTTATACTTAACCTTCATATACAGGCCCAAATACAGCCGCTCCAGATAATATTGGCAGTCGCAGACATAGAGAGTGTGAGGATCAAGCCGGACACCGGATTCGTTGGCGATCTGTCCCGGCGCCAGTTCAGGCAGATCGAATTTCATCTGCACATCGGTGACGATCGTCGACGCCGGAGCCTCCCCTGGTGCGACAGCAGCCGGGGCCGGGGCCTGCCACAAGCAGAGCGTTAGCAGGGCCTCAATCATTTGGCCTCAAGGTCAGTTTCCAAGACCCATCCATAACAATAACAATTCTCCGCCACTCGCCTTTTAGTCTCCACTGCTTTATTGGACTTTAACTGATAGGCATACACGGGCTGCGGCAAGGCGGTGCGCACCATACAAATCGTCACATTTTCTTTGCCGGCTAAAATCTGCCGTTTGTCAATCACTTTCAATTCACAGCCCTTGCTGAATCCCACGACTTCACAATTCTCAAAGGCGTGACCTTTTAAAAATTCACCCGGCAATTTGCTGGCAATTTTCTCACCCAATCTATATTTCTGCAGGGTTTTAACTATATTCAATGTCGCCTCACTCTCAATCTTCTGCCTCAACTTAATCTCCGCGGCAGTTTCATCACTATACATGATCGGCAACACCCTCTTCCCGTAAATCATGCCATTGTAAGCATGGCAATAATTACTCGGATACATAACTATAAAATCATTTTTGGGAGCCCATTTTTCAAAAGGCAGGGGGAACTCCATTTGGCTATGCGCAATGCCATTGGTCGCTATCCACGGCGTCTGATCAATTGTTAACCGAGGGTTATTCCCTCTGTTTTCACGCACTCTCACAACAACATGCCTGGACATAGTGTAATCATAAGATTGATGAGCGTGGCTTCTAAAGGGCGTGTACATGGAATGAAGATCACTAGCAATTTTCTTCATTGCCAAACGTTCTTTAAGAAGCTCCTCCCCATCTTCCAGTTTTTTATCAAACAGGTCAAATGATTCCTTTTTTCGAATAATCATTTGATGGCTTCGCATCTCCAAATACTTTTTACCGAATAATTCACAATAGCAAATGAACCTAATAAATTCTGGATTCTCTTTGTAGACATCACCTTTTTTATAATCAATAAGTCGTCTTTCATACGGCGTTATTTTATCTGGTTGCTCAATCGATTTTTTTCCGGCATCCAGAACAATTTGCAGCCACTTCGTTTTTTCTTTTTCAATTTTGATTTTATCTTTTTCACACGTCGCCAAATCGATTTTTTTAAGATCCAATCTACCAGTACCCCAAGGAACACTGTAATAACCCAGCTTCAGGACCTTGGCATAAACTAGCATATTCACCACATAAGCAGATTCAAGATCATAAGGCAAGCCGTTCGCATCAATAAATCTACCCTCCTTGACGGGATGCTCGGCGAAGGCATAAGCCGGCAAGGTCCATGCTTCTTCCACTTGCCCCTTCACCAGCGGCGGCGCTGGAGGTGCTGCCGGCGGCTCGGGGAGCTTCAAGCAAAACGAGCTGCACAGGGCGATGACAAGGGCGAAAGAAGTCACGGGGGGATTCCATTGCTGTTTCAGATCTATTTGTTAAGAACGGTAAGAATTTCAATGGCTTGGAGGCCACGTCAAGGCCTCTGCTGAAGATTTCCGCCCTTCAACCGCTTTTCAATTTTAAGCCCTTGATGCCAATCGGCAAAGAAGGCGGAATCTCATCTGGCATGGAGTCTGCGCGGCCTTAGTTGCCCCCTTCATTCAATCCGAGGAATCCATGAGTCCGAGCGATAGCTATCGACAACGCTTGCAAGGCCTGGCCTCGCCACAGAGCCTTGACCGCACCGCGGCGGCATCGGGCTCCCCCCTCCTGCCCTGCCCTCAAGACCCGGCCATCCTCGCCTGCCGGGATGAAGAAGGTCGCGCCTTGCCGCTGCATTCCCTTCGCGATCCCCGGCGGGAAGCCGAGGCCCAGGCGGAAGCCGTCCTGGCGGACCTGAGCCTCGAGCAGCCCCTCTTCCTTCTGGTCGTCGGCATCGCCTCCGGCTTCCATCTCACCAGCCTCGTCCGCCGCCTTCCCGCCGGCTCGACCCTGGTCGCTGTCGACGGCGACGCCGCCGTGCTGCGACTGCTCGACGACACTGGATTGCGGCAGGGGGGCATCGCCCTGCGTCTGATCGCCGGCTCCGATCTCGATGCCGTGGCGATCGAATACAAGGAGTGCCTGCGGCGGGTCGGACGCATCCCCGACGCGGTTTTCCTCCACCCCGCCAGCCGCCGCCTCTGTCCCGGCTTCGACTCCTGGGTCGAGCGCTTGCGGATCGAGACCCGCAGCGACGCGATGGACCAGATCACCGTCGCGTCCTTCGCCGAGGAATGGATCCAGAACGGCATCCTCAATCTGCGGCAGATCTGTGCCAATCCCGGAGTCCCTTCGCTGCGGAAGATTTTTTCCGGCCGGGCGGCTTTCGTCCTCTGCGCCGGCCCCAGCCTTCAAGAGTCGCTGCCCTTCATCGCCTCGCTTCAGGACCGGGCCCTGATCATCGCCGTCGGCACCGCGTTGGCGCCAGCCCTGCGCGCCGGCATCCGTCCGCACTTGACCATCGCCGTCGATTCCGACCCCAAGGTGTACCTGCAGTTCCAGCGCGCCCTTCCCGAGCTCCCCGGCTATCTCGTCGCCTCACAAGCGCTATTCCCGCCGATTCTCGACCTGTACCCAGGCCGTCTCTTCACCTTCGGCTCCGGCTCACTGCCGGAATTCAGCGCCTGGCTGGCCCGCCGCGGCCACGATTGCGGCGGTCTCAACACCGGCGGCACGGTGGCTCTCAGCGCCCTAGACCTGGCTTACTGGAGCGGCTGCAGCAGGGTCGCGGTCTTCGGCCTCGATCTTGCCTTCGCCGAGGATGGCACAACCCATGCGGCAGGCTCAATGTATGACCAGCAGCGGCTCCGCCGCGGCCTCGTCCGCATCCCTGGCAACTGGGAGCCGGACGTCCCCACCACCCGCCAATTCGCCACCTACGTGCAAATGCTCGAAAACTACCTCCAGCGCATGCCCGATTCCGCCTCCCTGACTACTAGCGTCAGCAGCGGCGGCGCCCGCATCCGCGGCCTGTCAGTGCGGCGTCCGGCGGAATTCTTCGCCGCTTTCAGCGCCGAACCTTTCGATGCCCTGGCCGAGATCGCCGCGGCCCGAAGCCGCAGCCGGACGCCGCCGGCAGCGGTTTTCGCCGCCGCCTTGAAAGAAGTGCTCGCCGAGCTCGAGCAGCTCGGCGACCTGGCCGACCAGGTGGAAAAACGCCTTGGACGTGCCCCCGGCGAGTTCCCAGAACTCCGCCGCCTCGAAAAGAAACTGCGCAAGTCGGAGGCTGCCGAAGCCTTTCTCTCACCGGTATTGCAACGCCTCATCCTCGGCATCGAACACCTGCCCAAGGATGAATTGACGACGCGCTTCCATCAGGCCGCCCGTTCGGCCATCCATTGGATCCGGCAGCTGCTCGGACCCGTCAGCGGCTTCTTCACCCCCCAGGAGGACTCCTCATGTTCCCGAAAATGAACCCCTACCGGCAGTCACAGATCTCCACCGCCAGCCCCGGGCAGCGCGTGGTGATGATGTACGAAGCTCTCTGCCGCGAACTGCACAAGGCGGAAGACGCCTGCATCAAGATCCCGGACGACACTTCCCAGATCGAAGTCGCCCACAACGCCCTGGTCGCCAGCGACCGGATCATCACCGAACTGCGCGTCGCACTCGACATGGAACAGGGCGGCGAGCTGGCCAAGAGCCTCGAAGGTCTCTACGACTTCTGGATCCGCCACCTTTCCGACGCCAACCGATTCAAAGACCCCAAACGCGTCGCCGAAGTCCTCAAAATGGCTCAGGAGCTCCGCGAAACCTGGCGCGAAGCCGCCGCCAAGGCCCGCAACGGAGAGGTCTGATGGAAGAGGAATCCCAATCCGGCCGCGCCCGCCGCCTCTACCAAGAATGGGGCGAAAGCGCCCTGCCAGCACGCCTCGCCGCCGAAGCGCGCGACTGGGACGCCTTCCGCCGCGCCGCCGGCCGCGGCCGCACCGCCTTCAACACCGCCACCCAGAACGCCGAACCCGGCGAAGCCCCGAGCGAAGCCGCCGCCGCCGCCGCCGCCTGGGAAGAACTCCAGCCCCTCCTGGATTCCTGGAAGAACGCCATCTCCGCTGAACTCGAGCACACCCGCAAACGCCGCCGCACCGGCCAGGCCCTGCAAAAAGCCTACGGCAGCCCCAGCTCCGCAGGCTCCCAGATCGATACCAAGAATTGAGGCAGGACACAAAGACGCGGCGGAAGCCCGGCTGAGAAGGACGTATGAAAGCTGTCGCAGCGCCGCAAGCTCCCTTAAAACCGCTTAAACCGAGGCCCCCATGCCTGACCCGAAGAACAGTCCTTCCACCCATGTCGTCGGCGGCCGCATCGATCGCACCGTCAGCTCTCCCTCGCCTCTGCTCGGCAAGCGCATCGTCAAAGCCAAGGATCTTTCGGTGTCGACACGCAGCGTCGTCGTCGGCGGCGACGGCCCGGGCGACAAAGTCAGCCTGCCAGCGATCTTAATCGAGAAGGATGACGGCCGGATCGTCAGGATCTCGGTGAAATGTCCCTGCGGACGCAACTGCGAGCTGGTTCTCGAGGAGGAACCCCATGATCAAAATTAAGACCTTACTGGCCCTGCTGCTTCTGCTTGGTCTCTGCGGCTGCCCCAGCGCCGCAGTGGGGACGCGGCTGCAGGAGCGCACCCTCGTCCTGCCGATCTCCGGACCGGACCGCGCCGCCGCCGAGGCCCTCGCCGGCAACCTCGTCACCACACTGACGCGGATCGGCTACGACGCCATCGACGTCCGTCTCAGCCATGCAGCCAGCACCCTCGCCAAACCCGAGTCCATCCGTCCCGACGGCGAAATCGAGCCCGGCGAAATCGCCCGCGTGGCGCAACTGCTCGAAGCCAGCGACGCCATCACCGTCACCATGCAGGAATACGTCCCCTGGAAGCCGATGCGTGCCACCCTCCGCCTCGCCTGGCTCGACACCCGCGACGGACAGTGCCGCCGCCAGGAATCCGCACTCAGCGTCGACCTCAACAACCCTGGCGAGGCGCTCGCCTTCAACCGTTTTCACAACGGCGGCATCCCGGCGACTCCCGAATCCCACAAGACCGCCAGCGCCCAGCTCTCCCCCGCCGCCTTCAACCTCTATCTCGCCGAAAGAGCCGCACTTGAATTGCAAAGACTGCAGCAAATTTCGAGATCTGGCCTTAAACTTGCAAAGGAGAATGTCGAAAGATGAAGCCCAGAGAGGTGGGACTCTCGACACCGCCGAAGGATCGGCCAACCTTTTAACCCCCAGTCACACCATGCGCATCGATTCCAACAGCTCCGCCAACCTTCCCGCAGCTTCGGCCAGCCCCCGCAAGGCGCTTGCCGGCTACGTCCAGGCCGGCACCGGCAAAAACCCTCCCTCCCTCGACCTTTCCCTCTCCGACAATTCGCGTCGCCTCCACAGCGCCGTGCGCCAGTTCGACCAGGAAGAAGATTCCGTCCGGGCCGACAAGATCGCCGCCGCCAAGGAAGCCTTGGCCAACTGGAAACCGCTCAACGATCAGAGCGTCGACCGGATCATGCAGCGCCTGAGTTCAGAAATCTGAGAAGGCACTCCGCCGCCGCGCCGCCTCACAGACAAGATCCATTGCAGCCCTCGTCAACCGTAAGGTCGACGGGGGCTTTCTCCCCCCGCAACAAGGACAGGTGTTTCTATTTTGTTCTCTACCCTTCAAGCTAAATTCCGCAGCAGCGGAATGGAACCGGGTTGAAAGGTTGAAAGGCAAACACATGAACAACAGCGACAAATGACGATTCTAGTTCGACCTGCATGACTGCCAGCCGGAGGAGTTGCCGAGCGCCCCCGAACACCATAACCTCTTGCTGTTGTAGCTGATCCTTTCAACCTTTGAACCTTCCAACCTTTCAACTGCGGTTTTTAGCTTCAACCCTTGATGACGCAGCATCCGAATCAGGAATCGGTGGTGACTGCTGGAAAACGCCTTTTGTCCGTCACATATGCGGGTCGGCGGCAACTCCAAGAAAACACCCTCCGCTTTTGCGGCGAGGGCATAGATTCGAGAGAGAGGAGGCCAGCGCATGTCGGAGGATCGCAACCGCAATTTCCTGCGTCACTATACTCCTGTGCAAGGAGCCTTGATGCGCTACGTCTGCTGCCTGCATCCCAATTTCAGCGAGGTCGAAGACCTGCTTCAGGATGTGGTGGTGGTGGCTTGGGAGAAGTTTCCAGAATTCGAGGCCCAAGGCGGCGATTTCCGCTCCTGGATTTTCGCCGTCGCGCGTTACAAGATCCTCAATTCCAAGCGCCAGTACTTGCGCAGCTGCCGCAAGCTCGACGCCGCCCGCGACAAGCTCGCCGAATCGGCGGCGATCGAACTCGCAAGCGCCAGCGCCGAGCGCCAGCAGGCCCTGGCCCGCTGCCTCGGCAAGCTCTCCGACAAGCACCAGCAGCTCCTGGCCAGGCGCTACTCCGAAAAAGCAAGCTGCCAGGACCTGGCAGTCCAGATGCGGCAGAGCGAGACCCAGATCCGCTCGCAGCTCTACCGCCTCCGAAATCTCCTGCGCGACTGCATCACGGAAGCGACCCGATGAGCCCGGAACTCGCCATCCTGATCGAAAAATGCCTCGCCGGCGAAGCTGACGAAGCGGAAATGGCGTCAATGGAAGCGCAAATCCACGCCTCCGACGAAGCCTACCGCGAATATCTCGAACAGGTCAATTTCCTCATCGACATGCGCGACGCCAGTCCGCCCGGCCGCCCGGTCACCCGTTCATCGCCGCCGTCTCGCCGTCCCGCCCGCCGCCGCGTCGCGCCGGCTGGAAGCCGGGCCTGGCTTCCCTTCGCGCTCGCCGCCAGCCTCCTTCTCGCCGCTCTTCTCATCTTCACCGGCAAAAAAGGCGCCGAGCCTCAGTTCCTCGTCGCATCCCTCCCCAGGGACGCCAGCATCCTGCGTCAGGGACAGGCCGTCCGCGACGACAAGCTCTACGCCGGCGATGTCTTGAGTTCCGGCCACGCCGAAATCGATCTGCAGCTTCCCGGCGAGCGCAGCGAGATCCGCCTCGACCCGTCCTCACGGCTGCGGATCTGCCCGCGACCCGATTTCCGGCTGGAACTGCAGCAGGGCTCCTTCAGCGCCTCGGTGGCGCCGCAGCCGCGCCCCTTCCGCATCGCGACCCCGGAGGCGGCGGTGACGATCCTAGGAACTCTGTTCTCCCTCAGCCATGATGCCGAGGGCAGCTTGTTGACGGTCAAGCACGGTTGCGTCGAAATGACGGCCCAGGGCCGCAGCCGCAAGATTTACAGCGGCGAAAGCCTCGCCTCGCGGCAGATGCAGCCACCAGAGACGAGCGCCGCCGTTCTGATCCCGATGAATTCCGCAGGATGGCGCTACTCCGACGACGGCCAGCCCGGCCAGGGCTGGCAGCAGCCCGGCTTCGACGATTCCACCTGGAAGATCGGCCAGTGTCCTTTCGCCTATGGAGAGAATTGCCGCACTCCTCTGACACCGGGAAAAATCACCTATTGCTTCCGGCGGGAATTCTCGCTCCCCGCCGCCATCTCCGCAGAATCACTGGAAATCAATATGCTGTACGACGACGGAGTCCTGCTCTTCGTCAACGGCATCGAAGTCCTGCGCCGCCGACTGCCGCCCGGCCGGATTGATTCGAACACCCTCGCCCGCTCGCACGAGGCCAAGCGTCTCAGCCACTACACCATTCCGGCATCAGGCCTGAAACCCGGTCGCAACATCATCGCCGTCGAGCTTCACAACCGCTCGCCCGAGAGCACTGACATCTATCTCAATATGGAATTGAAAGCGAAGCCACCGGCACAGCCCTGAGAAAGCGCGGATCTCTTTAAAATAAAAAAACGGAAAATCAACCGATCCTCGTCACGCCAGCCCAGCTGCGGCAACTCCTGTGTCAAGCCATCACGGCCCAAACCGACACAAGGAAGCCTTCATGACACACCGAAGCCCGTCAAAATGGCAGATCGCCTGCGCCAGCCTGCTGCTCGCCATTTCCTCTCTCGCCGCCGACACCTTGATCCCCGACAGCGCTCCGAACTGGAAATCCAAGACCGACGGCTCCGACCAGGGCACCGCCTGGAAAACCGCCAGCTTCGATGACTCGACCTGGACCCTCGGTACCGCCTCCTTTGGTTATGGCGACCCCTCGACCACCGTGGTCACCGCCAACAAGATCACCTACTACTTCCGCAAGACCTTCACCGTCGCCGACCCCGCCGCCTACACCGCACTCACCCTGCGGATGAACTACGATGACGGTTTCGCCGTCTACATCAACGGCACCGAAGTGAAGCGCGTCGGCATCGCCGCCGGCGCCACCTACACCAGTACCGCAGCCAACCACGAATCCGGCGCCTGGGAGACCTTCTCCATCCCCGCCGGAACCCTGGTCGCAGGCAGCAACGTCATCGCCGTCGAAGTCCACAACCAGGCGGCCAGCAGCTCCGACCTCTTCTTCAACCTCGGCCTTGTCGGCGAGACCTCGCCGCAGCTGGCCCGTGTCCCCTACCTGCAGATGGGCGGCCCGGATCGCATGACCGTCCGCTGGCGCACCAACATCCCGGTCATCGGCCGCGTCCGCTACGGCACCACGCAAGGAGCTCTCAACCTCACTGCCAGCGAGTCCGCCGCCACCACCGAACACGAAGTCACCCTCACTGGCCTGACGTCCCAGACCAAGTACTTCTACGCCGTCGGCGACGCCGTCAATGGCGACCTCGCCGGCAACACCGCCAACCACCACTTCGAGACCTCGCCCGCCATCGGCGCCGACGTCCCCACCCGCGTCTGGGTGATCGGCGACGCCGGCACCAACGACGCCAACCAGACCGCCGTCTTCAACGCCTTTAAAGCCCGCTCAGCCGGCACCTACACCGACCTGATGATCATGCTCGGCGACAACGCCTACAACAACGGCACCGACGCCCTCGCCCAGAACGCCGTCTTCAACATGTATGCCGACATCCTCCGCCAGACTCCCGCCTGGTCGTGCATCGGCAACCACGAGAACGACTACGACTCCGGCGGCGTCGGCTACTACCAGTACATGAGCCTGCCCAAGCAGGCCCGCAGCGACGGCCTCTCCTCCGGCGTCAACTCCGGCACCGAAGCCTACTACTCCTTCGACCACGGCCAGATCCACTTCATCTGCCTCGACTCGGCCAGCTCCCAGGATTACACCACTGCCGGCGCCATGTACAAATGGGCCGAACAGGACTTGCAGCAGAACACCGGCAAGTTCGTCATCGCCTTCTGGCACCACCCGCCCTACACCAAGGGCAGCCACAACTCCGACACCGAATCCCGCCTGATCACCATGCGCAGCACATTCCTGCCGCTCTTCGAACAGTACGGCGTCGACCTCGTCCTCAACGGCCACAGCCACAGCTACGAGCGCAGCAAGTTCATCGACGGCCACTACGGCCTCTCCTCTACCTTCAATCCGGCCTTGAAGTCGGCCGGCGGCCATGTCGTCCAGTCCGGCAGCGGCGATGACTCCAGCCCCTATCTCAAACCCGCCACCCGCAGCGCCCGCTCCGGCGTCGTCTACAACCTCGCCGGCAGCTCCGGCAAGATCAGCGGCGGCACCCTCGACCACCCCGCGATGGAAAAAAGTCTTAACGTCCTCGGCTCGGTGCTGATCACCGTCTCGGGCGACACCCTGCACGCCGACTTTATCGACAGCACCAACACCATCCGCGATACCTACGTCATCAAGAAGTCCGCCGCCAACCAGGCTCCCGTCGCCAGCCCCCAGAACGTCAGCACCAGTGAAGACAGCGCACAAGCCATCGCCCTCAGCGCCACCGACGCCGAAGCCACCGCCCTGACCTACTCCATCGTCAGCCAGCCGGCCCACGGCACCTTGTCCGGTTCCGGAGCCAACTGGACCTACACTCCAGCTGCCAACTACAACGGACCCGACTCCTTCACTTTCAAGGCCAATGACGGCTCGCTCGACTCCAACGTCGCCACCGTCTCGCTAACTGTCAATCCGGTCAACGACGCGCCGGTCGCCGTGGATCAAGCCCTCAACACCGCCGCCAACACCGCCGTCGCCCTCGTCCTGAGCGCCAACGATGCCGATGGCGATGCCTTGAGCTACGCCATCGTCACTCAGCCCGCCCACGGCACCCTCAGCGGCTCGGGCAGCAGCTGGACCTACACTCCCGCCAACGGCTACAGCGGCACCGATTCCTTCACCTTCAAAGCCAATGACGGCACGATCGATTCCAACCTCGCCACCGTCACCGTCACCACCGCTCCGCCCGTCATCGTCAACTCCGCCCCGGTCGCCAGCAACAGCTCCGCCAGCACCAACGAAGACACGGCAGTGGCTCTTGTCCTCGCCGCCACGGATGTCGATGGCAATCCCCTGACTTACTCCATCGTCAGCCAGCCCACAAAAGGCACTCTCAGCGGCTCCGGCGCCAACTGGACCTACACTCCCGCGACCAACACCAACGGACCCGACAGCTTCACCTTCAAGGCCAACGACGGCTCGCTCGACTCCAACGTCGCCACCGTCTCGCTGACCGTCAATCCGGTCAACGACGCTCCGGTCGCCAACGGCCAAAGCATCGCAGCCACTGAAGACACCGCCAAAACCCTGGTCCTCGGCGCCACTGATGTCGACGGCAATGCCTTGACCTACACCATCGTTGCCGCCCCCACCAAGGGCACTCTCAGCGGCACCGCCCCCAACCTCACCTACACCCCCAACGCCAACTACAACGGCGCCGACAGCTTCACCTTCAAGGCCAACGACGGCACGGTCGATTCCAATGTCGCCACGGTCAGCCTCAGCATCGCCGCCGTCAACGACGCGCCGGTCGCCAAGGCCCTCGGCTACGCCACCTCCCAGGACACCGCCAAAGCCGTCACTCTCAGCGCCACCGACGTCGAAGGCAGCGCCCTGACTTACACCTTGGTCGCTTCGCCCCTGCACGGCAGCTTGAGCGGCTCCGGCAGCGCCCTCACCTACACCCCCGCGCTCGGCTACGTCGGCACCGACTCCTTCACCTACAAAGCCAATGACGGCACGGTCGATTCCGCCGTCGCCACCGTCAGCTTCAGCATCACCCCCGCCGATGGCCAGCTGCTCTACTACAAGCTCAACGAAGGCAGCGGCACCGTCGCCACCGACAGCTCCGCCTTCGCCCGCAACGGCACCCTGACCAATGGCCCCATCTGGATCACCGGACAGGAAGGCTCGGCGGTCAACCTCGACGGCGTCGATGACCAGGTCACCGGCCCGACCCTGAACCTGACCACAAACGTCATGACCATGTGCGGTTGGGTGAAGCGCAACGGCGCCCAAGTGGACTACGCCGGCCTGATCTTCTGCCGCGGCGGCACCACCGTCTCCGGCCTCGACATCAAAGCCACCGGCGAACTGCGCTACCACTGGAATGACCGCTCCGCCACTTACAGCTTCGCCAGCGGCCTGATCATCCCTGACCAGACCTGGACCTTCGTCGCCATCGCCGTCGAACCCACCAAGGCCACCTTGGTCATGCGCCCCGCCGGCGGCACCCTGAGCAGCGCCGTCAACACCGTCGCCCACGATGTCGACGAGTTCAACTCCTCACTCCTCCTCGGTCGCGACACCAGCGGCAGCCGCCGCTTCAAAGGCGCCATCGATGAAGTCCGCGTTTACAGCCGCACCCTGAGCCTGGCCGAATTGACCACTCTGTCCAACCTCGGCGCCCCCGCCGCGATGAAGGCCCAGACACTCGCCAAAACCGCGACCAAGCCAGTCAAGGCCAAGCTCAGCCCCAGCCGCGCCGTCTTCCTCGCTGACGAGACCCTGAGCTTTGACTACGCCGGCCTCCCCGGCAAAGCCAGCGACTGGCTCGCCGTCTACCCGAAAGGTGCCAACGACCTCAGCTTCCTCGGTCAGGTCAACCTCGGCAAAACCAGCGGCAAGGCCGTCATCGCCGGCCTGAGCCTGGCCGATGGCGACTACGAAGCCCGCGTCTTCGCCAACGGCACCTTCAGCCTCCTCGCCAAGACTTCCTTCCGCGTCCAGTCGGAGTTCCGCCTCGAACGCCTGGTTAGCAATGCCGCCGCCCAGCGTCACGGCCTCGGCCTCGCTCTCCCCGGTGGCGACTTCTGGCAGGCTCAAGCCGGCGACACCGGCCTGATCAGCGCCACCCTCGCCGAAGGCCTCCGCGCCGGCGATTACCTCGCCAGCGTCGAGCTCCAGCACCAGGCCTTGCCCGGCACCGTCCTCGGCACCCTGCAAGTGGTCCAGGACGGCCGCGTCATCGCCAGTGTCGAAGTGCTCGCCGAAGCCTACCCGAAAGCCAAGGCGCAGCTCTCCACCCTGCCCTTCAACCTCGACCCCAGCGGCGACGTCGAACTGTTGTTCCTCAGCTCCGGCAAGGCCGCCGTCGCAACGGGCACCATGAGCCTGCTGCCGGTGGAAAAACCCTGAAGCCGCGCCAATGGCCCGCCGTCCCGCAAGGACGGCGGGCTTGTTCGTGGCGAAAATGCTTCGAAAAACTAGGGTTCGATTCTTGGATCCCATGAAGTTTTTAACTTATGAGACTGTAAAAAATCTAGTAAAATCTCGGCGTCACCACCTTTGCAAATATACAATACAGATTTTTTATTCGATAAACTTATAAATAAAGCCAGTGTCTTTTGCCCATATTTTGGTCTAATCATAGGGAACTTCTTTTCTAAAATAAATTTTTCATTTTCATTGTTGTGATACACTTTTACAAACTTATACCAAAACAAAAATAGAGATTTATTATCATCAATGACGTACACAATTGGCCTTAGAGGATTTGAAATTATTACTAATGCAAAAAGAGAAATAAAAAGGCACGCTTCAGACCCGAAGAATATGAATTGAAAACATATAATTGCTAGAATGAAAATATCCCCAATATCCAGACTGGTTCCAATGAGTTTAAAACTTGATTTAAATACCATGGTTCACACCTACATGTGGTTAGCTTGTTGGGGGCACTGATGCGCACCGCGCGGGGCTTCAGGCCCGAAAATCAGGGCCAGGACCTTTTTGCATACCGGATCTTAGCTCCAAGCGCAAAAATGTCGTCTATCACACTTCGCGGACTTCGCAGTCCGAAGGATGCCCCATCAACGCCAGTGCTTGGCAAATTGTCACGTCGCGGTTTCTTCTCAGCAACTCCAGGAGATCCTCCATGCGCTTCCTCCGGCTCGCCATCCTCTTCGCCATCCTTCCCGTGCCTCTGCTCGCCCACGGCGACCTACACGACCGCATCGACGCGATCACCGAAAAACTTGCCGCCGCACCCAATCAGCCGGCCCTGCTGCTCGAGCGTTCCGACCTCCATTTCCAGCATGAAGAATACGACCAGGCGCTGCGCGACCTGCTCCTCGCCGAACGCCTCGATCCCAAAGCCGCCGCCTTCCCCCTCCTTCGCGCCCGGGCCTACATCCCCGCCGGCTTCCCTCGCCTCGGCATCGAAGAGCTGCGGCCCCTCGTCGCCGCCCAACCCAAACACGGCCAGGCCTGGCTGATGCTGGCGCAAGCTCAACTCGCCACCAAGCAGATGAAAGAGGCAGCCCTCTCCTACGACCAGGCCGTCGCCACCCTCGACCGGGTCGAGCCGCAGATCATCCTCGAACAATGCCGCGCCTGGGCCGGCAGCAAAGGCGGCGAAGCCACCGCCCTCTTGCGGATCGAAAGCGCTCTGAAATCGCTGGGAGCGGAAATCCCCGCCCTGGTCGATGCCCACATCGATCTCCTCGTCCTCAACGGCAAGCTCGACGCCGCCTGCGCCAGCCTCGACCGCCAGGCCGCCCGACTCAACCGCAAAGACGCCGTCCTGCTCAAGAAGGCGGAGCTCCTGGAAAGCCAGCTGCGCTATCCCGAGGCGCGGCAGGCCCTGAATGCCGCACGCGACAACCTCGCCTCATTGCCCGAACATGTCCGGCAGCGGCCCGATGTCATCGAGGCGGCCGCGAAAATCGCCGTTCGCCTCGAATTGCTGCGACGCCGCCTTGACGGCCCCTGAGCTACATCGGCCTATTTCCCCGGCGTATTTGTAACCTTGTTCGTCCTAGGCAGCATTCTTGAATGAAGTCCAACCCACGGAGAAACCGACATGAAAGCCGTCCTGCCCTTGCTGATCTTCGCTCCGATGCTTTTCGCGGGGGACCCCGCCCAAGGCAAGAAAAACGCCAGTGAGGCCGTCGAGATGCCCGCCATGGAGCCGGCATCCCCCCCACCTCAGGAGACCGATCTGCTCAAAGACGGCCTCAAGAACTGGTTCTTCGACCGCAAAGGCGTCGACATCTCCAGTGTCGCCAAGATAGAAGCCGGCGTCCTCAAGCTCAGCGGCAAGCCTGTCGGCTCGCTGATCAGCCGTGCGGCCTACAAGGACTACGAGATCGAAGTCGAATGGCGCTGGCCCGGCAAGCCCGGCAATGGCGGCGTCCTGCCCCACGTCTCCACTCCCAACCAGATCGGCGTCTGGCCGCGCTCGATGGAATGCCAGATCCTTAACGGCCGAGCCGCCGAATTTCTCGCCATCCCCCGCGCCTTGCCCTTCGAGGCCAGGCCCGGACCCAATAAGGGCGGCGTTGCAAAACGCGCCGCCGAAGCCGCAGAAAAACCTCTAGGCGAATGGAACAACATGCGCATCCAGTGCCGAGGCAACGCCTTCAAGATCTGGCTCAACGGAGTCCTCGCCAACGAATGCAGCGGCTGGCCCGATGCCGCCGGCCCCTTCGCCCTGCAGAACGAAGGCACCCCCTACGAATACCGCAAAGTCATCGTCCGCCCCCTGCCGAAGGAATAGATGCGGGCTCACCCATCCACTTGATCTCCTTCGGGTGCCGAGGAGCTGAAAAATGACAATCCACAGAATCATCCTGCTCCTAGTCATCCTCCTCCCCTCCTGCGTAAGCCCGCTGCAGCAAGAGGGGGAGGTGCCCGACCGCATACTCATCTTCGAGCTCTGCGGCGCTCCTGATGGCGACCTCGCCTGGCTCGCCAAGGACCAGGGGAAGCTGCCTCTGCCGGCACTTCGGCAGTTCTGCCGGCAAGCGGTCTGGATCGAGGTGGCTCCCAGTCCGAAGCGCGACTTGTCTTCTCTGTGGGAGACGGGGCGCGAGTCCGGCTGCGTGCCGGCGTGCTTCGGCGAAAGCCCGGCGAAAATCCCCGCCGCGTCGTGGATTCTGTCGCAACCGCCGCCGCGTCGCGCCTTGCCCGCAGCCTTCCGTTCCGGCCTGCCGCAAGTGACCCTGGCGGAGCGCCGCCCCGGCATGACCGCCGCCATCGAAGTGCCGATGACGCGACCCTACCTTCTCCAGCTCGGCGACGGCGCGGCGCAATTCTGCCGCCAGATGGCTCTTGATGAACGCCCTTGGATCGCCCGCGTCCATCCCGGCGACTGGGTGGCGCAAGATCCCGAACCCGACGCCCTGGAACGCGCCCGCCGCGTCCTGCCAGGACAGGCTCCGGCTCTCGCCGCCTGGATGCTCCAGGACGACATGCTCGCCCGCCTCCTCGCCGAGCTGGTGGCGATCGAGCAGGACCGCCACACCCTCGTCGTCGTCTGCAGCTCCGATCCCGCTTCGCCGCTTCTCGTCTATTGGCCGGGACGGATCGAGGGCGGCGAGCGCCTGCGCAGTTCCCTCGATGCAAGCTCTCTGTTGCAGCAACTGGGTCAGCAGGTCCGGCTCCCGAGCCAGGCCGCCGGCCTGTCCAGCCCCGAACTCCGGATCCGCCGATGAAAGCTTCCCTCCTTTGCACCGGCGTCCTGCTGCTGGCTTTGTCCTGCCAGCAGCGGCCGACGCCGCCGCTTCTCCATGCCGACGCCGTTTTCGCCTCCCCCCTCACCTCCCTCCAGGCCGAGCTCGGACGGGAGATCTTCTTCGACCGCCGCCTCTCGCGTCCCGGCGGTCAATCCTGCGCCAGCTGCCATCAGCCTGAAAACGCCTTCGCCGAGCCCCTCGCGACCTCGCGCGGCGCCATCCCGGAACGCGTCGGCACGCGCAACGCCCCGAGCCTGATGTACGCCTCGCTGGTCCCCTCTCCCGGCTTCAATCCCGCCGGGCCCCTGGTCGACAACGAAGATGCCGGCCAGATCGGCGGCCTATTCCTCGACGGCCGCGCCCGGGCTTTCGAGGACCAGGTTCGCGGGCCTTTTTTCAATCCGCTGGAAATGAATCTCTCCGGCCCAGCCGAGCTGGCCTCTCTGCTCCGCGCCGCTCCTTACGCCGACAAGTTCCAACTCCCGAACGGCAACGACGAAGCCTGGGTCGACGCCGCCGCCCGCGCCCTCGCCGCCTTCCTGCGCGAACCCTTGTTCACGCCCTACAATTCCCGCGTCGACGCCTTCATCGCCGGCGAGCGCCAGGCTCTCAGTCCGCAAGAGGAGCTAGGCTTCAATCTCTTCCAGTCCAGCAAGAGCAAATGCAGCGTCTGCCACAGCTTCGCAGGGACCGAGGAGCCACGCCCGGCTTTCACCGATCACAGCTACGTCAATCTCGGCATCCCGCAGCTCCCCGGCCGCGACGCCGATCCGGGTAACGGCAAGATCACCGGCAAAGCCACCGATCTCGGCCGCTTCCGCGTCCCGACCCTGCGCAACGTCGCCCTCACCGGCCCCTGGATGCACGACGGCAGCTTCGCCAAACTCGAAGATGTGATCAGCTTCTACAACAGCCGCGACATCGACCGCAAGCGTTGGGGCGACAGCGCCTATCCCGAGACCATCTCGCAAAAGGAGCTTGGCAACCTGCAGCTCACTCCGGAAGAGGAGGCAGCCCTAGTCGCCTTCTTGAAGGCTCTCACCGACCGGCAGTTCGAGCGGGCTCAACCCGGCAGGTAGATCTTCTCGGCGTGCTCGAGCTCCATCGCGTCCTGGAGCCGGAAGATCTCCTTCACCGAGGCGATCTTGCTCTCGATGTTGACCAGGCCGCGGTCCTGGTGGATCTGGCGGGCCGTCTGCTGCATGGCGGTGATGTTGGCGCGCACCAGATGGTTGGCCCAGATGACGAGACTGACCCCGAGCTTCTCGAAGTCGCTGGCGGGGACGGAGTGGAACATGGTGGGGACGATGACCACCGGGCAGGCCTTGTCCCAGTGCTTCATGAAGGCGGAGATGTCGTCGAGGGTGTTCTTCTTCGAATGGATGAGCACCGCGTCGGCGCCGGCCGCGGCGTAGGCGCCGGCGCGCTTCAGGGCCTCGTCGAGACCCCAGCCGGCGATGAAGGCCTCGGTGCGGGCGACAACGCAGAAGTCGGGGTCGACCTGGGTGTCCTTCGCGGCCTTGATCTTGCCGGCGAACTCCTCGATGCTGGCGAGCTGCTGCGACTCGCCGTTGATGAAGGAGTTGGTCTTGGGGAAGAGCTTGTCCTCGATGCACATCGCGGCGATGCGCTTCTGCTCGAGCTTGCGGACGAGGCGGCGGACGTTGTTGAAGTTGCCGTAGCCGGTGTCGGCGTCGATCAGGATCGGGATCGAAGTGGCGTCGCTCATGAACTCGGTCATGGCCAGGACTTCGGTCCAGGAGGCTTCGTTGCTGTCGCGCACGCCGAGGGAGGCGGACATGGCCAGGCCGCTGGCCCAGATGCCCTTGAATCCGGCCTCTTCGACGATGCGGGCGCTGAGGCCGTCGTGCGCCTCGAGGATGAACTCGAGCTCCTTGGACTGGAGCAGCTTCTTGAACTGGGTGGTTTTCGGGGCGGCGGCTGGTTGGCGGTTGGTCATGGCAGTCTCCTGATTCAGGGTGAGGTTCGGACAAGACGTTTCAGTAGCCCGCAGCGGCGGCGTCGGGATTGCGGCGGAGATCGGCGGCGCCGCGATAGCCGGAGGTCGTGGCCTCGAGGCAGTGGGCGTCGCCCTGGGTCGGGATGCCGTCCTTCGGGACGACCTTGTGGCCCATCTTGCGGAGCTGCTCGACATGGGGGAAGGAATCGATGTTCTCGACCACCAGGGCATCGGGATGCCACTCGTGGCTCATGCGGGGGGCACGCACCGCTTCGCTGACCGGCATGTCGAAGTCGAGGACGTTGACCAGGATGCCGAGCAGGGTGGCGGGAATGGCGCGCGAGCCGGGTGAGCCGATGACCAGGCGGACGCGTCCCTTTTCGCTGACGATGCAGGGGCTCTGCGAGGAGAGCGGGCGCTTGCCGGGGGCGATGGTGTTGGGCTCGGTGCCGATCTTGCCCTGGGCGTCGACGCCGCCGGGCTTGACGTTGAAGCCGAACATGTTGTTGTTGAGCAGGAAGCCGGCGTCCTTGACGACGATGCGGCTGCCCCAGAGGCGTTCGATGGTGTAGGTGTTGGAGACCGCCAGCCCGTCCTTGTCGATGATCGAGAAGTGGGTGGTGTCCTGGCCGTCGCTGATGAAGACGCCGGGGGCGAGATCCTGGCTGGGCGTGGCCTTGGCGAGGTCGATCTCCGCGGCGAGCTTCCTGCCGTGTTCCGGCGTCGCCAGTTCGGGCGGGATGCGGACGAAATCGGGATCGCCGAGGAAGCGGGCGCGGTCGCAGTTGGCGCGGCGCATCGCCTCGGCCATGACCTGGAGGGTGCGCAGGTCCCAGCGTCCCCAGGACTTGAGCTCGAAGTTCTGGACGGTGTTAAGCATTTCGAGGAGGCAGAGGCCGCCGCCGCTGGGAGGTGGCGGCAGATAGACGTCGAAGCGGCCGCGGTATTTGGTGTGCAGCGGCTGGACCACGGCGCAGCGGTAGGCGGCGAGATCCGCCGCGCTCAACAGGCCGCCGCCGCGCCGCATCTCGGCGAGGAGCTGCCGGGCGATGCTGCCGGAGTAGAAGCTCTCCGGGCCTTCTCGGCCAAGGGTCTCCAGGGTGCGGGCCAGATCGGGCTGGACCAGCTTGTCGCCCTGCCGCCAGTCGCCGCCGCCGGGACGTCCGAAGACGCGCAGGAACTCGTCGTGGCCGGGGGTGTTCTTGTCGGCGAGGTACTTGTTGAGGGAGAAGGCGAGCCAGGTGTCGATGGCGAAGCCCTCGCGGGCGAGCTTGACCGCCGGGGCGACGAGCCGGGCCCAGGGAAGCCGGCCGAAGCGGGCGTGGGCGGCGGCGAGGCCGCGGACGGTGCCGGGCACGGCGACCGCCTTGTGCTCGTATTGGGAATCCTGCGGGCCGAACATGTCGCGCGTGGCGGCGGCCGGGGCGGCTTCGCGGTAGTTGAAGACGACGGGCCCGCCCTGGCCGGGGGCGGGGTGGACGAGCATGAAGCCGCCGCCGCCGATGTTGCCCGCCGCGGGATAGGTGACGCAGAGGGCGAGGGCGGTGGCGACCGCCGCATCGACCGCATTGCCGCCCTCGGCCAGGATGTCGCGGCCGGTTTCCGAGGCGAGCGCGGAGATCGACACCACCAGCCCCTGGCGGCATTGGATGTCATTGCCGGTGATCTTCTCCGGAGGAGGCGCTGATGGCGCGGGCCGGGCGCAGCCGGCGAGGGTGCCCAGCAAGGCGAAAACAAGGATGGAGGCTTTCATCGGGGGCTTCCTTTTGCGGACGCCGCGAGGCGGGAGGCGAGGAGGTGGAGGAGGGAGCTGACCGTGAGGAAGACGGCGACGGCGATCAGCCAGAAGCAGGAGGCCCAGTCGCCGCCGCGCAGCAGCCCGTAGAGGCCGAGGGCGAAGGCGGCGCCGAGCAGGCGTCCCGCGCCATCGACCAGGTGCAGCAGGCCCATGCAGGTGCCCATCGAGGCGGCGTGGCTGTGCTTCTTCGCGGTCTCGTCGAAGCAGGGGGTCATCAGCACTTCGCCGCAGATGAAGACGGCGATGGCGAGAGGCAGGAAGACCGGGCTGGGGACGAAGGAGAGCAGCAGCAGTCCGGCGCAGTAGCACAGCACCGAGCACATCGACCACCATTCCCACTTGAAGCCGAGGCTGTAGAGCTTCTTCGACAGGTGCACCGAGAGCAGATGGGCGCCGAGCAGGGTGGTCAGCAGGCTGACGAGGCCGATGGTCCAAACCGGATCGTTGCAGCCGTAGCGGTCGATGGCGTATTTCGGGATGACGGTGCCCCAGCAGCCGTAGGGCAGCACCATGGCGAAGCGGCGCAGGGCGTCTGCGAGGAAGGATTGCTTGCGCAGCAGGTCCTTGGCATCGCCCAGGCACCAGGAGCTTTTCTTCGGGGCGGCCGCCGCCTGGCTCTTCGGGTCGGCGAGGAAGCCGAGGGCCAGGGGCAGGGCGAGGCCGGCGAGGAGGAGGGCGTGGACCTTCGCTCCCCAGAGGCCGAGGCTGCGCAGGGCGAGGCTGTTGCCGAGGAAGCTGCCGAGGTTGAGCAGGGTGGCGCGCCTGGCGACCGAGCTGCGCAGCATCTCCGGGCTGGAGTTGAGCACCAGCAGGGAGTTGAGCGCGATCTTGCCGAGCACGAAGGCCATGCCGGCCAGGAAGATCATCGTCGCGCAGACCGCAAAACCGGGGGCGCTGGCGATCACCAGGAAGCTGCCGCCGCCCAGGCCGATGGCGAGCAGCAGGGCGCTGCGCACCGAGGTCTTGTCGGCCAGCCAGCCGGCCAGAGGGGCGAAGAGCGACTGCGCCAGGATGTAGCCGTTGAGAATGAGGGCGATCTGGCCATAGTCGAGGCCAGGATCCAGGCCCTCGAAAAGCGGGAAGACGTAAGGCAGGAAGGCGCCGCGGGCGAAGAAGAGCAGGGCGATGGCGACACAGACCACCCAGATCACCTTGGCGGAGTCGAGGCCGTCCCGCTCACTCGACATCGTAAAGATCCTCCCAGGAGGCGATGCAGGCGACGCTGGCGCGGATCACCTCGACCTGAGGATGCTGCAGCTCGATGTAGAGCGGCGAACGGTAGCCGCTGCCGGCCAGGCCGACCGCGGTGCCGGGCTGGAGGCGCACTTCGTGGAAGAGGTAGCCGGGCAGAAGCTGGAGATCCTCCAGATGACGGATGCTCTTGAGCGTGCCCTGGCGGCGCGCATAGGGAGTGACGATGGCGGCGGCTTCTTGTTGCGTCTGGCGCAGATCGGGGCTGACGCCGCAGAGGACCTGCGCAGTGGCGTGGATCATGTCCATGCCGAAGGCGAGCTCGAGGAGGCGAGGTCGGTTGCCGCCGGGGCGCGCGGCGATCTCGCCGAGCTTGTCGCCGATGAGTTCCACATGGGCGGCGCTGTTCCTCATGCCCAGCGCCCGGACCCCTGCGGCGGCGAGCTCGCGCAGACGGGCCTGCTCTTGCGCGCCGAGGCGGCTGGGCACGATGCGGGCGAAGTGATGGAAGTCGTCGACGCCGATGTCGCGTCCCTTGAGCACATCGACCACCGGCGAGGTCTCGACCCGGCCGTCCGCCGCGGCGAGGCAATCGACCGAGTGGTCGTCGCCCTGCAGGAATTCGGCGAGCACGACCTGGGCGCGGGTGTCGGGACGCCCCACCTTGGCGTAATAATCTGGCACTTCGGCGAGCATCTGGCGGTACTTGGCGAGCAGTTCCTGCGGCGTGTTGTTGCAGCTGCACCACATGCTGGCGGCGAGGTTGGCTGGCTGCAGGAAGACCGGGTAGCCGAGGACGGCGGCCTGTTCGAGCAACAGCTCCTCCGAGTGCACCTCGACGAAGCGCGCCGCGGCCTGCGGGCCGATGATCTCGTGGAAGCGGCGGCGCATGGTCGGCTTGTTCTGGCACAGGGTCACGGAGGCCGGATCGAGCCCGGGAAGCCCGAGGGCGGCGTTAAGTAGGGAGGTGACTTCGACGTAGTATTCGCCGAGGTTGAAGAGGCAGGCGAGGGGACGGCGGGCCTGGATGGCGCGCACTGCGGCGACCAGCTCCTCGAAGGGACGGCGGAAATCGAAACTCTCGACGCTTTCGAAGCCGCGGAAATCGCCCAGCACGTGGCGGGAATTGGAGTCCAGCAGCAGGCATAGCGGGATGCCGCGGGCGAGCAGGCTTTCGAACTCGCCCCGCCGCGCCATGCCGATGAAGAGCACGGCCGGAGTCCTCATCCCTGCAGCTCCGCGACGAAGGCGCCGAGGCGCTTCAACCCGGTGACCACTTCGGCTTCGGGGATGGCGTAGGAGATCCGCACGTGATGGGCCATGCCGAAGGCGGAGCCGGGCACCACCGCGATGTTGGCGAATTCCAGCAGCAGTTCGCCGAGTCGGTCGACGTCGCTGACCTTCTGGCCGCGGAAGCTCTTGCCGAGCAGCGAGCTGATGTCGGGGAAGAGATAGAAGGCTCCCTGCGGGACGACGCAGGGAAGGCCGGGGATCTCGCCGAGGCTGACGAGGGCGGCCTGGCGTTGGCGGGCGAGCTGGGCGCGGATGCCATCGACGAAGGCGTCGTTGGCGGGATCCATGGCGGCGAGCGCGGCGTACTGCACCAGGTTGGAGGGGTTGGAGGCGGAGTGGCTCTGGAGATTGGAAACCGCTTTGATGAAGGCCTTGGGTCCGGCGATGTAACCGGCGCGCCAGCCCGCCATGCAGTAGGTCTTGGAGAAGGAGCCGATGAGAATGGTCCGCTCCTTCACTTCGGGCACCAGGCTGACGATGCTGCGGTGCACGGCGGGAGCGTAGACTAGCTCATCGTAGCACTCGTCGAAGACGCAGGTGAGATTGTGCTGGAGAACGAGCCTCGCGATGCCGCTGAGGACCGCATCGGTGTAGACCGCGCCGGTGGGGTTGTGCGGGGTGTTGAGGATGATGCCGCGGGTCCTGGGCGTGATCAGGGCTTCGAGCCGGACGAGGTCGATCTGGAAATCGCTGTCGCCGGTCTCCAGGAAGACGGGGCTGGCGCCGCTGAGGCGGACCTGCTCGGCGAAGGTGCCCCAGTAGGGCACGGGAATGATGACTTCATCACCTTCCTGGAAGCAGACGAAGGCGGCGCAGAAGAGCGCCTGCTTGGCGCCGGAGGTGAAGCCGACCTCCTCGACATCGTAGCGCTGCCCGGTCTTGCGGCTGAGGCGGGCGGCAAGGGCCTCGCGCAGGGCCGTGATGCCCATCGTGTCGGTGTACTGGGTGCGGTTCTGGTCCAGCACTTTGCGGACGGCGTCCTTGATCACGTCGCTGGTGTCCTGATCAAGCTCGCCGGCGGCGAAGTTGACGACGTGGACTCCCTGGGCCTGGAGCTTGCGGGCGAGGTTGCGCATGCCGGAGGTCTTGGATCCGGAAAGCTGTTTCATTCGGTTGGCGAAGATCATCATGGCTCCTGGATTGGAAACTTATCAATGCCGCCGGAGTCCGGCTGGCGCTAATAAGTCCGCTCCCAGGTTTGCGGCGGCATGCCCCCGATTACAAAGCTGTAAGACGCGTGTGGCCAGGACCGCCTTCAGATTTCAGCCTCGAAAACACAGATCCTTAGTTGAGCCTAGGCTCTATGGCTCCCTGCCGCTTCTCAGCTATTCTGGTTGGCCTGGGCGGCGAGGACGATGCCCGCGAGAATCAAGCCGTTGCCGCAGGCCTGGCGGAGGGTGATCGCTTCACCGAAGAAAATCCAAGCGGCGAGAGAGCAGAGCACCGGTTCGGCGAGCAAGGCCATGGCGATGAAACTGGCGGTGAAGTGGCGCAGGGCCCAGTTGTAGCTGCTGTGGCCAAGAATCTGACTGACGATGGCGAGCCCGAAAAAGGCGCCCCAGGTGCCGGCCGGGAAGCCGGTGAAAGGAAGGCCACTGATCAACACCGCAATCCAGAGGAAGATGGCCGCCGAACCGTAGCAGAGCCCGACATAAGAGATCAGGGACAGGGAAGGCCGCACCTTGCGGCCGAAAAGCAGGTAGAAAGAGAGCGACAAGCCGCCGAGCAGCGCCAGGCCGTCGCCGAGCAGCGCTTTCGAGCCGGTTCCGACGTCGCTCAGGCCGATCACCAAGGCGCCGCTGAAGCTGAGGGCGATGCCCGCCCAGGCTTTCGGGCTGACGCTCTCCTTCACCAGCCAGGGCATCAGGAGCGCGACCCAGAGAGGATTAGTGTTGACCAGCACGACGCTGTTGGCGACCGAGGTGTATTGCAAGGAGCTGATCCAGGTGGCGAAGTGGATGGCGAGGAAGAATCCGGCCAGGACCGACAGGCCGATGCTCGCTCGTGGAAGAGCCGCGATCTCTTTTCTTCCCTTCCAGATCACCAGAGGCAGCAGGATCAGTGCGGCAAGGCCCACACGCCATGCGGCGGTGACCAGTCCCGGCGCCTCGGCCATCTTGGCGAAGATGGCGCCGGAAGACACCGCGCAGATGCCGAGGCTGAGAACCAGCCAGGGCAGGAAGGAAGGTCTGTCTCCGGAATCAGGCATGTGACCTCAAGGATTTCGGCGCAATCAACCATCGATTCCCGCGCTTGTCGCAGCTGCCCCGGGCGAGGAGAGGGGAAATGACACTGTGCCAGTCAAGAGAATCAATGGCCGGCGTCGCGACGGGTCGGGGGGGCGTCCTTTTTGACCAGAGGATCGCCCATTTCCGATTCCAGCTCCGCCAGGCGTCGACGCAAGACGGCCAGGCGCTCCGCCTGGGCCGGCTCGGCGGCGAGGTCGCGCAGCTCGTCGGGATCCCGGGCGAGATCGAAGAGCATCGACACCCCGGCCTTGGGATAGTGGATCAGCTTCCAGCCTTGATCGATGACGCAGCGCTGCAGATCGCGTGAGTAACAGCCGTAAATCGCGGCATGGTGAGGCGGCGGCTGCGGCCGGAGCAGCGGCAGGAGACTCTTGAATTCGACGAAGGGAGGGGCGGGGATTCCGGCGGCTTCGAGGGAAGTGGGGAAGGCGTCCTGAAGATAGATCGGCGTCGCGATCCGGCGACCGGCGGGGATGCCGGGACCGCGCAGCAGGAAGGCGGTGCGGAGCGAGTGTTCGTAGAGGTTCTGCTTGCCCATCAGGCCGTGGTGGCCGCAGGCGAGGCCGTGGTCGGCACTGAAGATCACCAAGGTGTCCTTGGCGAGGCCGGTGGCGTCGAGGCGGTCGAGGATGCGGCCGATCTGCTGGTCGAGGTGGCTGATCAAGGCGTAGTATTCGCCACGGAGCTGACGCACCGCCCCGGGAGTTCGAGGAAAGACGCAAAGCCTTTCGTCGCGCAGGTCCTGGCCGCAGCCGATCTTGTCGGCGTGGGGTGCCTCGGGGAGGAAGTTGCGGGGGAGGTCGACGGCGGCGGCGGGATACATGTCGACGAAGGATTTCGGCGCCTGGCGGGGGTCGTGAGGAGCATTGAAGGCGACGTAGGCGAAGAAGGGGCGCGGCTCGTCGCGCCGGCTGTCAAGATAGGCGATGGCTTCGTCGGCGGTGACGACACTCCAATGTTTGCCTCCCTCCCAATAACCTTTCAAGCTTTCGTCCCAAGGGGTCCAGCTTTCCTGGCCGGCAGGGCGAGGCCGCTGATAGGCATCGGGGCGGGAGCCGGGCATGCCGCCGCGGACGGTGCCGAGCTGCCGGAAGCAGGCTTGCGGGGCGAGGCCGTCGACATGCCATTTCCCGGTCATGTAAGTGGCGTAGCCGGCCTGATCGAGAATCTGGCCCCAGGTCCGTCCGGCGGCTGCTTCGGCCTTCAGGTCAAGAGCGCCGGCGCGCCAGACGAAGCGTCCGGTGTTCAGCATGGTTCGGCTGGGGACGCAAACCGCGGCGGACCACGAGCCCATGTTGTAGCAATGGGTGAAGTTGCACCCCTGCGAGGCGAGGCGGTCTAGATGCGGGGTCTTGACTACCGGATTGCCGTTGCAGGCGAGGGCGTCCCAGGCGAGGTCGTCGGCGAAGAGAAGCAGGATGTTGGGACGCTTCCCGGGCGGCTTCTCCTCGTCTCCGGGGAGGCTCAGGCAGTGGAGAAGTGCGAAAAGACAGAGCAGGTGTTTCATCGTCGCTCCCTGAGTGCCGTCTTACGGAGAGGTGAGGCCGCCTCCGGGGGAGGCGGCCTGTCAGGATCAGAGCGGCATGATCTCGATCTTGCGGAACTCGATCGGAGCGCTCTCGCCCTGGATCGAGATGCTGCCCGATTCGATCAGCTTGCCCTTGGCCTTGATCTGGGCGTCGATGTATTCGTGGGCGCCGTCGCCGCATCCGTATTTCGGGTCGAGCTGAATGTCGTTGACTTCATGGACCTGCTTGCCGTCGATGAAGTGCTTCACCGACTTGCTGCCATTGACTTCGAGCTCGATCGTCACCCATTCGTTCTCGGGGAAGCTCATGCCGATGTCGGGCTGGATGCCGTGGGCGGTGGTGAACTTGCCTTTGTGGACGCAGTTGGTGCCGGGAGTGCAGACGGCGAGGGTGGGGCGGTTCTGGCCGGCCTTCTCGGTGCCGAGGAGCTGCGATTCGATCGAAACCGGGAAGGGCTGGTCCTTGGTCATGGTCTCCGCCGGCTGGCCCAGGACCATGAAGCCGTTGTTGCGGATGGCCCAGCCGGGACCTTGCGGCACTTGCTTGCCGACGAAGCGGTACTCGGCGCGGAGACGGTAGTGACCGTAGCTGCCCTTGTAGAAGAGGTGGCCGAACTTGTCGGCGAACTTGTCGTACTTGTCGTAGGAGACGACGAGCTTGCCATCGACGACACGGAAGGTGTCAAGATGGTTTTCCCCCAAGGGGAAACCTTTGATTTTCGGGGTCCAGCCGGTCAAGTCCTTGCCGTTGAAGATCGGAGTCCACTGGCCTTTCGGCAGGGCGGCTTCGTCGGCGGTCTGGGCAGGGGCGGCGGGAGCGGCGGCATCCGCCGCGGCGATGGCGAGGGCGGCACTGCCGATCAAGGCGGCGAATCCGAGGGAACGGAGGAATTTCATGCAGGTCTCCTGGTGGGGTTGCGCTGGGACGGAGCCGCGCGGCCCCGCTTCGACGACTATAGACCTGTTTAGGGCGGATAAGTTCCTCTGAAGCGCGGACAAGTCTGTCACCTCCGCCTTTCGAGTTGCAGCGCTATGGTCAGTCGCAGCCAAGGAATTCCGGATGAAAGCGATGATGAGCGCCCTTCTACTTTTCAGCAGCCCCGATCCGGTGCCGGCCAGCGAACGTTCGCGCCAGGCCGAGGCCCGCCAGACGCCGCTTCTCGAGCCGGCCTTGCATCCCTTGAAGCTGGAGCTGGGCGCCCCGGTGCTGCTGCGCCTGTTCAAGGAGGAGCGAGAGGCGGAGCTTTGGATGCGTCAGGACGGCGGCTCCTGGGTCAAGGCGAGGCAATGGCCGATCACGGCGCTTTCCGGCGAGCTCGGGCCGAAACAGAAGGAAGGCGACCGGCAAGGGCCGGAAGGCTACTACGCGGTGCAGGTGAAAGCGCTGAATCCTGCCAGCAGCTACCACCTGTCGATGAACATCGGCTACCCCAACGCCTACGACAAGGCGCAGAAGCGGAGCGGCTCCCTGATCATGATCCATGGCGGCGCCGCCAGCATCGGCTGCTTCGCCCTCGGCGATCCCGCTGTGGAGGAACTTTGGACTCTGGCCGCCGCAGCGTTCCGCCGCGGCCAGAAGGAGATCGAGGTCCATGCCTACCCTTTCCGACTCGAAGAGGCGAAGATGAAGGCCCATGCCGAATCTCCCTGGATGCCTTTCTGGCAGGAACTCAAACTTGGCTATGAACGCTTCCGCAAGAAGCCGGGACCGCTCAAGGTCTCCGTCAAGAACGGAAGCTACAGCCTGCCCTGAACCGCTGGCACAAGGAAAAACCGGCCGCTTCGGGCGGCCGGTTTTTCGATCCGGGAGGGTGCTTCAGCCGACAAGATTGTCGACCTGGAGCTTCTCGCGGAGCTTCTTGAGGGCCTGGTTCTGGATCTGGCGGACGCGTTCGCGTGTACGCCCTATTGCCTGCGAGACTTCCTCGAGGGTCTTGGGGCGCTGCGACAGGAGGCCGAAGCGGAGTTCCAGGACGAGTTTTTCGCGGTCGGTGAGGAGGATCATGTGTTTCGACATCGAGCGGAAGGACTCTTCCTGTCCGATGATGTCGGAAGCCGTGGTGGCGGACTTGTCCGCGACGATGTCCTGGATCTCGCCGTCTTCGCCATCCTGGAGCTTCGCTTGGAGGGAGATGGTGGAGCCGCCGACGGTGGAGAGGCCGGAGACGGTGCGCTTCGAGAAGCTGAGGAAGTCGGCGATTTCGGCGTCGGTGGGCTCGCGCATGAGCTTTTCTTTCAGCTCGAGGCGGGCGTTGCGGATCTTGTTGATCTTGCCGGCCGACTGCACCGGGATGCGGATGGTGCGGGACTGGTTGGCGAGGCCGCGGCGCATCGACTGCTTGATCCACCAGGCGGCGTAGGAGGAAAATTTGGCGCCTTTTGCCGGATCGAACTTCTCGACCGCACGCATCAGGCCGATATTGCCTTCCGAGATCAGGTCGGAGAGGGGGAGCCCCAAGCCTTTGAAGTCGTGGGCGATCTTGACCACCAGGCGGAGGTTGGAGACGATCAGCTTCTCGCGGGCCTTTTCGTCGCCGACGGCGATCAGGGCGGCGAGGTCGACCTCTTCGTCCTTGGTCACCAGCTTGATGTCGCTGATGTTATGCATGTAGTTGCGGATCGCGTCGCTCTTGGAGTCCATAGGCCTGTCTGTCCTGGTCGTGAATTTATCCCGGCTTGGGGGGGCGTAGTGTAGTCGGGCTTGACGATTTGACAAGTGCCCTCTAACAACTACGCACAATTGGGGTGGGCTTGCAAGGGGTGGGCTTGATTTTCCCGAGAAAATCTTCAAGCAGTGCAAATCATCTTTCATGGCGCCACTCCTAGAAGCCCCCCCGCAGAGAGCTTCGCAGCTTGTCGGGGACTTGCACAGGTCGAAAATCTTCCCTTGCGCATGTCCAGGTCGGCAAGCCGGTCTCGCGCCAAGACGCCCAGCTGTTTGGACTTTTCGCCTCTTGGACTCCGTCCATGATTGTAATGCGTCGGCTCCGGGCTATTTTTGCAGGTGTGGAAACACCGGGGTCTCTCCGGCACCCATCAAGGGGGCGCAATGGTTTCGACTGTTGGGAAGAGGTCTGGGTGGCATGCCGAGGCTGATCGGTTGGCCGCGTTAAAAGCCGATCAAAAAAACAGACGCCAACACAGAACTGGCTCTCGCGGCCTAAGTCCGCGCCTGTCCCCCGCCTACGCCTGATAAGCGCGCCGACAGGATAAACCATCAGGCTGGCCAGGAGACCTCGTCCTAGGGGTCGCCAGCGAGAAAGCACTAGGAATCGAGCCAGAGCTAGCCTGTCACTGGGCGGGTGAGGCTGTAGCAACATAAACAGTGAATATGCATGTAGAAGCTCAGATGGCTGCTCATCAGGACGGGGGTTCGACTCCCCCCGCCTCCACTCAGTCCCCGCCGATCCACACCGGCGGGGACTTTTCTTTTGTGTTGAATCCAAGGCGTTTGTGGCTTTCGTGGGCTTGGCTAAGGAAGGCCGAAAACCCAAAACTATGCCACTTCTTAGCCACTTGGACCTTGCGAGGGGGCTCAAATGCCCCTATGCTTCCTCCAGGGTGCTCTACCGCATACTTCCGCCCGGAGCCAGTCGCTCGCCGGGTAACCGAGGTCTCGAATCTGTCGCCGGCGGGCGGACATCCCCTAAAGCATCAGTGTCATACAAACCCTGGAGGCAGCCCATGGCCCGAGCCAAAGCCGACAAAGTCATCAAGAAGAAGCTTCCCCGTGGTGCACTCTTTCAGATGGTCCCCGGATGCAGCTTCTACTTCCGCTATCAGCTCAACGGCGTGCGCACCACGGAGAACCTCAAGACCAAAGACCTCAAGACTGCAGAAGCCTTGGTCGAGGAGCGTCTCCGCACCATCGATGCTCCATCCCTGGAGGTCTTCGAGGCCCACATCTCCCACCTCAAGTTCAACATCAAGAAGAACAGCTTGCTCCTCTCCGATGCGTGGATCACCTACAATCTGCACCCCGACAAGGCCAGCCCGGCCACGGTCTCAGAACAGAACGCCTACGCGACGACCTGGAGCGACTTCAGGGACTTCATCGAGGGAAACCCGAAGCTGAGCGATATCAGCGCCGCCGACGCCATCCGCTACGCCGACCACATGCGCAAGCAACATACGGCGGTCGACACCCACAACCGCAAGATCCGGCGCCTGATGAAGATCTTTGGCACCCTGAAGGAGTACCAGCCTGACAACCCCTTCTCCAGTGCGGCGCTGCGGCGCAAGGAACGCGAGGAGCAGGGGAACACGGTCAGCCGGAAATCCTTCACTCGTGAGGAGGAGGCCAAGATCCTCGCAGTGCTCAAGGATGACCGCTACAAAGTCCTCAACAAGCCCGAGATTCGAGTGCTTTATCACATCGGAATGTTCACCGGGCAGCGACTGAAAGACTGCGCCTTGCTGCAGTGGGAAAATGTAAACATGGAGCGGAATCTGATCTGGGTGAAGCAATTCAAAACTGGCGTCAAAGTCACCATTCCTATTGCGCCACCTCTTCTCGAAGCACTCAAGGAGGCCAAGACATGGAGAAAAAACGCCTATGTATTACCTGCTGTTGCACAGCGCTATAATACCCAAGATAGCGCAGGTAAAAATAGAGGTGCAATGTTGATTAACTTCGACATCATGAGGGTCGTTAAATGGATAGGATTGGACTCGAACGTCAAGGTTCCTGGGCGCAACCGCGCCATCACTGTTTATGGCTTCCATTCTCTGCGACATAGCTGGGCCTCATTCGCCGCCGAAAGTGGCGTCCCAAAAGCTGTGGCTCAGTCTATCCTCGGTGCGGCAAGTGAAATCCTTGATCGCTATTACATTCACATCGGTGAAGACGCGCAAATTGCCGCCATCAACACGGTGAGTCAGCATCGCAATTTAGAGGCATCGCCGCAAAAGAGAATTGACCGGGCCCTGGCCCTGATTGAAGGAGCCGCAATTAAAGATGGCCTTATTCGAGAGCTCGAACTTATTCTTCGCGGAGTGAGCTCCAAGTGAGTTAGGTAGGTGCACCGGGTGGTGCCGGTGGTGCCACCTTTTTATTGAGCTCACAATTTTATTGAATTATTTCATTGTTGACTTTTTTATAAAAACCGATATGACTGGTATTTTTATCGTGTAAAAATTACTACGTAAAAACTACGCGATTCTACGCAATTTACGATTGTTTAATTGGTAAATATCACTTGAATTAACTTGTATAATTCTATTTTTTACACAATTTTTACAAGTGTAAAATTATTGAATTCAAGTTAATATTCATATTGATTCCATGCTCAATCACGCTGAAGAAATTTAAAATCAGTGGAAGCGGACATTGGATTTGGATTTGAGTCATCGGCATCTCGCGCGTACACATACGCGAGATAGCTGCGTAGGATTCAGGCAGCATTCGGATCAGAGGAGAGAGCGGGTCGGCATCTGGCCGCCGGCGGGCGCCAAGGTCACTAAGAAAAAATGCGCTGCCTCAATGCTATGCGAAAAACGGAGGTCCCCATGGCAATAGCTCGTTCAAACATTCAGGTCCGGGTCAGCACCGTAAAGCTGCTCACCAAACTGATGCGGTCGCTAGTCGAGGAGAATGTGGTTGGAAGTCTGGAGGCGCAGGTCATAGCGGCCAACCTCAAGCAACTCGCCGAGCGCGGCGAGTTACTCGCGCAGACACAGGAGGTGCGACTGCTGACCAGCGACCAGGTCGCCGAGATGCTGGCGCTTGGTAAATCCAACTTCGACAAGCTCCTGCGCGAAGGCCGGCTGAATCTCAAGCGAATCCAGATCGGCACATCCGTCCGCTTTAGATCGGACGATGTCCAGAGGCTGATCCTCGGCGGCGGCCTCGAGGGAATCTAGGCTTCCGCCGCTGAGTTCCCAATGGGCTCGCGCGGCTAGGTCTTCCTGATGTCCATTAAAGCTCCAGCTAGAAATAAATCACACACAATACATTCTCTGAGAGACGCTCGATTTACAAGAAAAGTCCGCACGCTGCGCCCCAGAGCAGGGAAAAAACTCCTCCCTGAATGGGCGGGCATGTTCGGGGGTTATTTGTAGTATAGAAAGAGTAAGTCTCTCGAGGGAACCAAAAAACCAAAAACGAGAGGTGTCAAAATGATCCACACGAGCGCCGGTGACAATATCGATGAGATCGAAAATAGGATCGAAGATATTTTTAGTTTTGCTTTGAAAAAGAGAAGGAGGAACTTCTTTGTGAGGTTCGACCTGAGATTCCCTGATGATGGAGTCGTCCATAAGGAGTCAGACATCTTTAAAAAATTCATCCAGGTCTTTATCCAGAACCAGGGCCGCAATTACGGAGATGTCTTCTATGTAGCTGTCCGGGAAAAGGCAGGCTCAATTTCAGGACATTTTCATATATTTATTCTCTACGATGGCCGAAATGTCCGCAGCTCTTACGCACCCATCCTTAAGGCCAAGGAGCTTTGGGCTTACTACCTGTCGAAGTATCTGGGGCGCAAAGTGAATGCGGCGGGCCTGGTCCAGTATGGGCGTCCAATATACTGGTTCTACCCCGGCGAAGTTTGGCCCTATTCGGTGCCTCGTCCCGATCAGAGCCGAGGAGTCATGATCACACGGGGGTCTGAGGAGTTCGATGCGCACCTCGACTTCGCGAAACGGCAGGCATTTTACCTGGCCAAGGCCTACAGCAAGGCTTCAGTCGGCAAGCATCATCACTCGTGGAGGAGCTCCCAAGGGATTCCTTCTCGCTTCGCCCCGCCACCGCCTGCCGAGGAATGGATCTCGCCGACCTGTCTTGTCACCCGTGGCGAGTGCTTCTGAAATTTGACGGCGAAAGCACTTTCCGGCAAGGCTTTCGGAGCCCCGACCTCTGATTAATCAGCGCATCCAGGCATCACATGCCCAGGAGGACGAGCAGTTGACATCGAAGCCTCGCGGACTGCCCCCTTGGTCTATGACTTCGGACCTAGCGCCTTTGGCTCCTACGGGGAGTTCGCCGCGCTAGGGATCTGAACCGAGACACCCCAAGCCTACCCTCCTGCTTGTGCTGCAAGCCTAGCGGAGGCCTCATCATGGAGTCATCCCAAACCCCCGATCCCGTTGCTCTTGTCAAGCTCAGCCCTCTATCCCACCCGTAGCCATCGGCTGCCTGCCCCAGCGGCCGATGGCGATCCCTCACGCAACCCTCACCCCGCAACCTAAAGGCCATCCCCATGCTGACTATCTCACCATCCTCCCCGTCCCAACCCGACGACCCCTTTCTCCCCATTCTTAATCCAGAGCAAAACGCTGCCCTTGACCATATGCTGTCCGGGCGTAACGTATTCCTGACCGGCAAAGCAGGATCTGGAAAATCTACCGTGGTTGAAGCCTTCATCAGAAAAACTACGCGGCAGGTCGTGAAGACTGCACCGACGGGGGTGGCTGCCAGACGCATCGGCGGCCATACGCTTCACCACATCTTTGAGTTGGTCCACCAGGTCTATCTGCCGGACTTCAATCCGTGCCTTGCCCAAGAGTCCCTCGATGTCCTGGCCGCCCTGGATGTCCTGATCATCGATGAGATCTCCATGGTCCGAGCAGACCTCCTCAACACCATCGACAGGACCTTGCAGCTGGCCAACTGTAACGACCTGCCCTTTGGCGGGAAACAAATCGTACTTGTTGGCGACCTCTATCAACTTAATCCTGTGGCCAAGGACCGAGTCAAGGAACTTCTCAAACGCTATTACGGCGGAATAAATCCCTATCACGCAGTCAGTTGGTCGGAGTCGAGATTCCTCTTTATTGATCTCCAGCAAACGCATCGACAGTCCGATCCAGTGTTCATCACCTTGCTCAACTGGCTGCGCACGGGGGACACTCCTGAATTCGCCTCGCGCGAAGATCTCGTTGCCTACGCCAATTCCATCCTCAACATCTGTGCCGAGCCTGATCCCGGCGCCGTGATTCTCTGCTCCATGAACAGACGGGCTGCGGAGATCAACCAGGAGCGTGATGCCCTGCTGGAGGAAGAGGATGTAGTCTGCTTCAGGGCAAGCTACACCGGAGTGGTCGATTTCACCGAAATGCAGGCGCCGCCCCAGCTTCATTTGCGTAAAGGATCTCGCGTCCTTCTGGTCGCTAATAAGTTGAATATTGATGAGCGCAGCTACTTGTACACGAACGGCGATCAAGGCTGGGTGACGGAGATCGAGGAAAAGGCGGTCCATGTGAAACTCGACAACGGCAATACGGTGCTCGTCCGCGCGCATCGCTGGGTCAACAACATGATTGTTTACGATGAGTCGAAGGGGACCCTGCGGGAGCACCAGATCGGCGAATACCACCAACTGCCGCTCAAGCTCGGCTACGCGATTTCAGTGCATAAATCGCAAGGACTCAGCATGGATCGGGTCCACCTGGACCTGTCGCGGAGGCTCTTCGCCCCAGGTATGTTGTATGTGGCGCTCTCAAGATGTCGTACTCTGAGTGGCTTGACGATCTCCCGTCCACTGCATCACTCCGAGCTCATCTACGATCCCGAGATCGAGAAATTCTACAGCCGGCAACTGATCGAAAAATCGGCAGGCTAGAACTACCCGCCAAGCGGCTAAAAACGTCTAGCTGAACCCTCGGTTTCGAGCGGGCTTTTACCCCCGAGATCTTGCGCCGGATGCCCCGCATTTGACGCTGCCGAAATCGCTCGCGGCGGTTTCCCTCTATTCTCCATTCCACGACCCGAAGCCCGAGACGCCTTACCAGCTCTCGGGCTTTTCTTGCGCCTCAAAGCCCCCACCTTTTACCCCACAGACCCAAGCCATGAGCCCCATCTACGCTAACGCCGTCGACTCCCTCCGCGTCGGCATCGAGCAACACCTGAAGGCGCCCGACAACTCCAGCCTGAAGACGAACCCGTATCCGGCCTCCAGATGGAAGGTCTTGGTGCGGGCTTTGGCACCCTTCTCGTGCTTGCCGCCGCCGCGCTGAGCGCGCGTTTTCCCTGCCTCTTTCCCCTCAACGCCGTGCGACTCGTCGGCACGCAACACGCCCATCCCCCCAATCCCAAGCCCCTGAGGCCTCCCCATGATCCCCACTGAATTCTCGCCGGAAGGCTACGCCCTCCGCCAGGTCACCAACGCTGAATTTGTCAGCTTCCTCAATCGGCTCCTCGACCAGGACGAAATCCATCCCTCCAGGTCGGTCATCACCCTCAGCGGCTCCGATGAAGCCCTGATCAACATCTTCAAGTCTCCCATTAAATTCGAGTGCGGCCGATTCGCTCTCGTCCGGAACTCTCTTGCGTATCTGCCCGTCACCAAGGTCTCGGCGAACGGCGCCCGGCTCTACGCCGAGTCCCTGGCTGGCGGCGACTTTCGCGTCCACGGCGGCCTCATCCACGATGATGATGACGGCTTGATCGGCCTGGACTGGATGCCCTCCTATCGGAACGACGAGCTGTTCATCGTCGAGAAGGCGGTCATGCGGCAAGTGCTCGGTTTCCACTACGAGCTGGATGACCGTTTGGTTTTGGCGACCAAGCTCAGTGACGGATGGCAGAGGAACCTCTTGCACCAATCCGAAGAGGCGCTTCAAAATGTGACCGACGAAGAAGGCGCCCGAGACTTGCTGGTCCGAGAGACTGGGGACTGGAACGAGTGCGCGTTCTCCTTCCGCCTCGACCGCCTGTAATTGTCGCAAGGGGCTCGCTATCCGCGAGCCCTCCCTGATCGGTGAGGCAGGGTAGATTAGGCTTCGCGAATTCCCCGCGCCATTCCTCCCCTCCCTCAAACGCCGGACTCCTCTTCATGGCCAAGATCTACCGCTTCCGCCCCTCACATGTCCTGCACGAATCCGAGCAGGCTTTTGCCGCTGCGGCAGCTCAATTGCCGGAGGATTGGATCGTCGTTTGGAGCTATAGCTACCAGGATGAATCGGGGCAGAACCGCGAAGGGGATTTCCTCGTCTTCGTTCCCGATCTCGGCATCGCGGTGATCGAGATCAAGTCCGGAGCGCTGCATGTCGACACCCGCAGCGGCGCCTGGAACACGCCTCACGGCGACGACCCCTTCGGCCAACTCGGCCGCGAGACCAACGGCGTCTTGCGCCGCCTCAAGAGCCAACAAGCGCAAGCCCCTTGGGTCGCGCAATTTCTCTGCCTGCCGAATCAGGATCTGCCGATCTTCGAGCACTACAAGCATCATCCCCGCTGCCTCTTCCTCGGACGCAATGACCTGCCGGCCCTCAAGGAGCTGATTGTCGCCAGCCTCGACAAGGCCTATCCCAATCAACGCGCCGCCGCCACAGCGGAACTCTTCCTCAAGGCCTTTGTGCCCGAGAACAGCCGCGATCTGCACCTGCTGCACCCGGCGGAGTCCCTCGACCTCCAACGCCTCACCGATTCCCACCTGAGTCAGTTGCGCCGGAGTATCTCCGAAAACCGACGGCTCCTAGTGCGCGGCCCCGCCGGCAGCGGCAAGACCTTTTTCGGCCTCTATGAAGCGATCGACGGCCTGAAGCGCGGCGAACATGTCCTCTTCCTGTGCTACAACCGCAACCTGGCGGAATTCCTCGATGGCCAATTCCGCCGTTTCCAGGCCCGTTCAGGCGGCTTGGGCAGGGTGGATGTCCTGACCTGGGAAGATTTGCTGCGACGCCACCTTGGCGAAGCCTTTCCGCCCCTTCCGGAGGGATCGCGTCAACGCGCCGCCTTCTACGACGAGACACTGCCCTCCCTGGCGCGACAGCTCCTTGCCGAGGGAAGAGTGCAAGCGCAATGGGATCGCTTGGTGGTCGACGAAGGTCAAGACCTCGACACCTCCTCTCCGGGGGCTCAACCGGGCTGGTGGGATTTCATCCTCGCCCAGATCCATCGCCCCGAGCAGGCGCAGATCTGCGTTTGTCTCGATGCCGAGCAACGGCCAGGCTTCCGCTCCGGCGTCTTTGATCTGGAAGCCCTGCAGCAACGACTCCACCCCGTCACCCGGGTGCAACTGTTTCAACGCCTGCGCTGCACTCGCCAGATCGCCCGTTTCCTCGACCAGCTCAACGGCGAAGATTTTCCTCCTCACCCCTCCCTGCCTCCCGGCCTGCCGGTGGAAACCCGGTCGATCCCGAAGGCCAAGATGTTGGAGGCTGCGCTCGAAGTGATTCAGCATTGGATCGACGAGCACAAACTTGCGCCGCACGAGATCCTGCTGCTCGATCAACCGGGCAAGAACGATCCCGGGCTTCTCAGCTCTTGCGGCGAGCGCTTCGGTCCCTGGCCGATCAGCCCCGCCGGCCAGACTCTTCCAGGCCATCTCCGCGCCGGATCTTGCCTCAAATCGAAGGGCCTGGAGGCCACTGCTGTCCTGCTCCTGGGACTCAGCCTCGACCCCGAATCCCCCCAGCGCGACGCCCTCATCACCGGCGCTTCCCGGGCGAGGCAGCTTTTGACGGTGCTGACGGTGGAGGGTGTTTGAGCAGGCATTCCACCTCAGCTCCAGAGACCTCGCTTCTGCATCCAAATCGCGATCCCCGCACAAGCCCGGGCATCGGCCAAGGCGTCGTGATGGCGACTCAATTCCACCCCGCAGGCCGCTGCGACCGTGGGCAGCTGCCGATTCGGTAAGTCCTGGCAGTGCTGCACGGCCATCTGGTAGGTGCAGCTTGTCGTGAACTCTGGCTGAGGCAAGGAGTATCGCTTCAGACTCTGCGTCAGAACCCTGCGGTCGAACTTCATGTTGTGCGCCACCAGGTGACGCCCTGCAATCCAAGGCAGCAGCTCGGGCCAAAGTCTGGCGAAATTCGGCGCGTCTGCCACCTGTGCGGGGTGGATGCCGTGGATTCCGATGAAGAAGCGGGAGAACCAGGTCTCGGGATGGATCAACCAAGCCTTTTCGGCGATGATGACGCCGTCGTGAACCTCCACCACGGCCACCGAACAGGCGCTGGTGTTGGAGGGGTTTGCAGTTTCAAAATCAATGGCGGTGAAGTTCATCGGCTGGCCTCCTGGACTTGTGCGAGCATCCCTTGCAACAAGGGCCATCGGACGGCGAATTCCGGACGGCGACGGATCAAGGGCAGCCATTGGTGCGGCGACAGCTCATTCTCCCTCCAGTCCCAAGCACAAAAGCCGGATAGTTGCGGCGCCGCCGCGAGTAACCGCAGCCAGTCGTAAGGGGTGAAGCGGATCCTCGCCCACGGGCAAGCCGAGGCGAACTCGGGCTTCAAGATCAGAAGGTGCCGCCAATGAGGACGCTGCAGCCGAGTCAAATCGCAGAAGGGACTGAACTGCGGGAATTCGGTCAAGACGAGCAACAAAGCCGCCGAAGTGAAGCGCCCCCAAGGGCATTCGGGCAGAAGGGAGGGCATGGCCTCCACTGCGGCCAGCCACATGCGTGCATTCCAGTTGTCTCGCTCCTCCAAGTCCGGCATTCGCGAGGCGTCGGGACACTCGCGCAACTTGACCGGCGCCAGGGCCCGCCAGTCTTCGCGGCTGAGGAGATCTGGCGGGCAGTGACGGGCGAATTGCAGCTGCCGGGATAGCAAGTCCAGCCACTCATGCCGGTACAGGAAAGCGAGCTCTTGTCCTCTGACTTCTTCCCAGGGACAAAACTCTGCAAATTGCGGCTGATCCATGAGCAGCCGTAGCCAATCCTCGGCGCGCAGTCGTGCCCAGGGACATCGCTCTGCCAAAGAAGGCTGATCGCTCAAGAGTCTCGCCCAGTCAGGCCCCCGCAGGCTTTCCCAGCGACATAGGGACGCGAAGTGTGGCTGCTCCGCCAGCAGCTCGGCCCAGTCAGAACCGATCAGGAGACTCCAGTCGCAGCGGCTGGCGAACTCCGGATGCTGCCGCAGCAGCTCGGCCCAATGACTCCCCAGAAATTCACGCCAAGGGCAGCGGTTCTCCAGTTCCGGCAAATGCCCCATGAGGAGGGGCCATTCGTCGACATCGATCTCATCCCACTTGGCCAAGGATTTCAGGCTTGGGAAAAGCGGCAGCAACTCGGCCCAAGGCAGCTCCCAAGGATTGGGCGGCCCGAGGTGCTGGGCATCCTGATCTTCCTCCGCGAGTTCCTCTTCAAGGTTCGCGTAGATCGATGACTGCCGGTGTCGAGTGAAAAGCTGGGGCATGCTTCTGGCTCCTGTGTTGACTGCTTCTGTCCTCCAGTCTAAGTCGCTTGACTGGCCAAGCCTTGGCCATGAGCGGCCCGGAGTCGAAATTTAGAAAATTCGGCAATCTGCTTGCCTAGCCATGATTTGGCTTGGAAATGCGTGTAGACTGGAGATGCAGAAGCTCTTCCTCAACCAGCACCACGGAGTCCCATGCATGCACAGGATTACTCTCAGCCAGTTGTTTCACGGTAAACTATTTTCCATTCCGGATTACCAACGCAGCTACGCTTGGGACAAGAGGCAGTGGCAAGATTTTACAGATGATCTCGAGTCGATGTTGGATCCTGGAAGCTCAGGCTTTCATTACACCGGCACAATCGTCACCTTCTGCCCGGAGAAGGCCTTAACTAGCTACAATCGCCGCGACTGTCAGGTGCATGAATTGGTTGATGGGCAGCAGCGCATGGTCACTTGTTGCCTCGCCTTGGCCGCCTTAATTCACCGCTTGATCGCTCTTGGGGCGTCAGACTATCTAAGGGACATCGCCGAACTCCTGCATCATCAAGGTCGGGCCAAAATCACCCTCGCCGGCGAGGCCGCGCCCTTGTTCCAAGAGCTGTTGACCGGGCGCTCCCACGCCGCCGCCTCCGGCTCACATCAACAGCGTCTGATCGACGCCCAACTTTATTTCCGCAATTGGGCCGAGAGCCAGGATCGCGATGCCTTGGAAGCTCTGTTTGCCGCCATCACCAACCGCCTGATATTTACTCATTACCAAGTTGACGATGAATGTGAGATTGGCATGACTTTCGAGCTGATGAACGCCCGCGGCAAACCCTTGTCGACGCTTGAGCTGCTGAAGAATTACCTGCTGCACTGGATCAGCCGAAACACCTTGGAAGCCAGTGAACGAACCTATCTCGCGGGCGAAGTCAACAAGGCCTGGTGCCGGGTCTATGGCAACATCGCCAAGGGGAAAGAAGATCAGCTGCTGGCTTGCGTCTGGACTTTGCTCTGTGATCATAACCCCAAGAGCTGGAAAGGGTATTCCAGCTTCAAGCAAGATCAGATTTTGCCCTTGCGCCCGCGCGAGGCTAGTGCCCGTGAACAGGCCAAAAGATTTTTAATTTCCTTCGTCGCTGCTCTCAGTGAGATGTCCCTGCATTATGGCCGCATATGCACTCCGGAACTTTTAACCAAATCTGCTGGGAAAATTTGGCTGGAAAAGATCCATCGAGCTGGCAATATCGCCAATTTCCTTCCACTATTGATCTCTTCTCAGCTCCGAGCAGAGAGCTCGCCACTTCATGAAAAAGGCCATGTGGAGATCATTCAAGCTCTTGAAGCCTTCTCCTACCGCGTCTATCGACTTGAGGGCAAACGTAGCAACGCCGGTCGCAGCGCCTTTTTCCGCCTCGCCCGTGATCTCTACACAGGCAAGATCGATCACGCAGCTGCGCGGACCGCGATTGACAGTCTGACACGCTCGTATTCCCCTCAAGCCCGATTTGAACTCCGCTTGCAGCCCAGCCAGACCCATTGGTATCAAGAACGCCATCTGCTCAAATACACCCTGTTTGAATATGAGCTATTTCTGCTCGACACCTGTGCCCACGGCGCTCCGCCGCGATTGGCGTGGATCGATCTTGCCTCCGAAAGCACGCTTGAGCACATCCTGCCGCAAAATCCGGCGACTTCATCTCAATGGCTGAAGCTGTGGAGCGAGGAAGCCCGCCATCAATGGCAACACGACATCGGTAATCTGGTTTTGACACGCGACAACAGCAGCTATCGTAATTTCGATTTCGATAGGAAAAAATCCGGGAACCCTGGCTACGCCTCATCCGACATCAGACAGGAACGAGATCTTCGACTCTTTGAAGATTGGACCCCTGAAACATGCGAGAAACGACGCCAGAAGATCATTTCTTGGATCCTGCAACGATGGCAAGTGCCGGAAGGCGAATTGCTGACTTCCTCTGATGAAGAGGATGACAATGACGAGTGAATTTACCTCTCGATGGTCGGATTAAGGAATTGCAGTTATGACGATGCTCACCAAACAATCGCAGCGCTTGCAACGCCTTGTCAAGCTCCTGAACCCCGGAGAACCCAAGACCAAGGCGGCCTTGATCCAGGCGCTTGGCAACGAAGGCTCTCTGCGGACGATCCAGCGGGATTTGGAAGCCCTGCAAAATCTCGGCGCGCCGCTCCGCTACTGCGGCCGCCTCGGGGTCGAATTCACCCGTGAATGGTTTCTGCCGATGCTGGCGGAACTGGGCTCCGACGAAACCCTCGCCGGCCTCACCGCCCACCAGCTCTTCGCCGACAACCTGCCGCCGGGATTCCATCAAGATTTCGACACCATCAGCAAGATCCATCGTGCCGCCGGGAGGATGAGCTCAGAAGACGAGAGTTTCCTGAGCAACCTCAGCCGACACGGCACCTGCAAAGTCAAGGTTCTCGACTCCGACGCCTATGATCAGGTGGTTGAAGCTGCCCGGCACCGCTGCCAGCTCAGCGCGATGTATCTCAATGGCCGTGGCGAGCGATCCCCCCGCCTGCTAGAGATCCACGCCCTGTTTTTCCATGTCGATGCTTGGTATGCCCACGCCATGGAGCTGCCCAGCGGCGCCTGGAAGGACTTCGCCCTGCATCGTTTCACCGAGGCCAAACTGCTGCGCCATCACCGCTTCGAGCGCGACGCCGATGCCGTTGCCGCCGTCCGCGACGGCAAGATCTTCAATCAGGATCTTTGGACCGGCATCCGCCTCCGCCTCTCGCCTGACTGGCAGATGCACATCCGCGAACGCCACTGGTTCCCCGGTCAAAGCTTCACCCCAGACGCCGAGGGGATCTGGGAGATGACCATTCCCTCCGCCCCTAGCTACCCGCTCATGCGCTTCGTCTTTTCCTTCATGGGTGAAATCGAGGTGTTGGCGCCCACGGAATTGAAAATAGCAGTCAGGAGGGTCGCGGCGGCAATTTAATATTTTAATCGATCACCAGCCAACCAAAAACACAGAAGTCTCAATAAAGGAAAATTACAACATGTCACGAGATCTTAATGATGCTAAATCTTACTCTGACCTCAAGACATATCTTGACATCTATGGTCAAATTGAGGGCTTGTCGTGCTGGCATAATTATGGACCGGCTGACTATTCATTATACATTTCTCAATCTCCAAAAATCATGGTCATAAATTCTGAGTCTGTCGGTTATGATGATTCCAAGAGCACTCCCGCAGATGAATACATGAAGTGGATCAAAGACGGCTGGAAAACTCCTCATTTTACAGCATTATTTGTGACGATGATCAGGAAATATTGTAAAGAATTCCGTGACACTCATGTTTTGCCTCCATATAGCAAGCCCACATTTTCCTCGCAGTATAAAAAATGTGAAGAGCTACTCGAATCGATGAAAGGCACGATCTATATGAATGCCCGCATTACATCAAACGGCACAGGTTCCTTCCGCGAAGAAACTCAAGCGGTGCTTCAAGATTCCACCCGATTTGCAGATTACCGAAAAAAGTATATGGAAATTTTAGATCCAGAAATTGTCATCTGTGCTGGTTCTAGTGCCCATGATGCCATGTTCACAAAAAATTCTGCCTTTGGCGAGGACGTCCGTCCCTCTCGTCACAGTGTCAGTAAAATTCAAAACCGCATCGTCATTAGTCTTAATCATTTTTCACGTCCTCAGGGATTTCGAGGATACCAAGGTCTTCATGATCTTGCTACTCAATGCTGCTATATTTATTTTAATAAATTATGAACTTTTTGAGGATAAATCTTGACTCTCGAGAAATTTTACGGCTAATTTCAATCAAGGAATCCCATGCGTAAGCCTACTCGAGTCGCGACTGAACGCTGCGATCTGCCCATTCACTTGGCGGCGAGCCAGGGCCAAGCCAAGGCAGTGAAATTGCTGCTTGCGGACGGCGCTAAGATCAATGCTGAAAACAAATTCGGTTATCAGCCCATTCACTTGGCGGCGGAGAAGGGCCACGCCGCGGTGGTGAAATTGCTGCTGGCGGCCGGCGCCGAGAGCGATGCTAAAACCTTATGCGGCACTCAGCCCATTCACTTTGCGGCAGCGGGTTACATCGGCTCGGAGGGTGGCAACGCCGAGGTGGTGAAGTTGCTGTTGGAGGCGGAGGCCAAGGTCGGCGCTAAAGACAAAGACGGCAAACAGACCATTCACTTTGCTGCGCAGGGTGGCAACGCCGAGGTGGTGAAATTGCTGTTGGAGGCGGGGGCCAAGGTCGACGCTAAAGACAAATACGGTACTCAGCCCATTCACATGGCGGCACAATCTGGCCAGGCCGAGGCGATGAAAGTGCTGCTTGCGATGGGCGCCGAGATCGATGCGAAAACCAAATACGGCTTTAGGCCCATTAACGGGGCGGCAGGATGGGGTCACATCGAGGTGGTGAAATTGCTGCTCGAGAAAGGCGCCGAGATCGACGGAGAAGACGAAGAGGGCTATCAACCCCTTCATTGTGCAGCGATGGGTGGCCGAGCCGAGGTGGTGAAATTGCTACTGGCGGCGGGGGCCAAGGTTGATGCTCAAAACTCAAAAGGCATGCAGCCTATTCATCTGGCGGCAGACGAGGACCACGCCGAGACCGTGACGGTGCTGCTTGCCTCTGGCGCCCAGGTCGATGCTCAAGACTCAGCGGGTGATCAGCCCATCCATTTGGCACATCGCGATGAGGTGGTGAAATTGCTGCTCGCTTCGGGGGCCAAGGTCGGCGCTAAAAACAAAAACGGCGATCAGCCCATTCATCGGGCGGCCGTATCGGGCAGGTTCGAGATATTGAAGCACCTGGTCCAGGTTGGAGCCAAGGTCGATGCTAAAAACAAGTTCGGCATTCAGCCCATTCATCTGGCTGCAGAATGTGGCGATGACGAGATGGTGCAATGGATGCTTTCAGCAGGCGCAAGTTTGGCCGCGAAATCTAAAGACGGTTCAACCCCCTATTCTTTGGCTTCAAGTAAAAGGCGCTATGAACTTGCCGCATGGATACTGGAACAGCTCTAGCTGTCGTTTTCAGAAGACGATTGCACGGGATTTAAGCTGGAAATATATTTCTGTTCACACCACACTACCGATGGAGATGGTAAGTTACACATGTCCCTCAACCTCACTCCTCGCCTTGTCATCGCCGTCGCCTCCAGCGCTCTTTTCGACCTACGGGAGAGCGATCGCATCTACCGTGAAGAGGGCCTGCCGGCTTATCGCAAACATCAGATCGAACGGGAGGAGGAGATCCTGCCCAAAGGTCAGGCCTTTGCCTTCGTCGAACGGCTGCTCGGGCTCAATGCCATCGCGCCGGAACTCAAGCCGGTGGATGTCATCCTGCTGTCGCGCAACACCGCCGACACCGGGCTGCGCATCTTCAATCTTCAACTCGATCGAACACTGCCGCCTGCCGCTTACCCGCGCCGCTTTTTGCGGCGGCCGCGATCCCTTCACCTACATGGCGCCACTCAACGCCAAGCTCTTCCTCTCCGCCAATGCCGAAGATGTCCGCGCTGCCGTCGCCGCCGGCCTTCCCGCCGGACAGATCCTCGACTCGGGGGCTCCTGCTGCCGAAGTCGATGCAGAACTGCGTCTGGCCTTCGACTTTGATGGCGTCCTCGCCGACGACAGTTCCGAACGAGTCTTCCGCGAAGAGCAACTAAGCGGCTTCCTGTCGCACGAAGAGCGCCTGCGTCAACTTCCCCACGCCCCCGGGCCCCTCAAGCCCTTTCTTGACGGTCTGGCGCAGATCCAGAAACTCGAACAACAACGCGTCGCGCAGGACCCGAGCTACCGGCCGCTGCTGCGCACCGCCATCGTCACCGCCCGTGCCGCTCCGGCGCACAAACGGGTGATCCATTCCCTGCGTTCCTGGGGCCTCAGCGTCGACGAGATCTTCTTCCTCGGCGGCATCGACAAGAGCCGCATCATGAGCCAGTTCCGCCCCCACATTTTCTTCGACGACCAGCTCTGCCATCTTGATTCCACCCGGGCCTTTGCGCCTTCGGTTCACATCCCCTTCGGCATTGCGAACTCAACAGCGGATTGAGCTCATTCCTCGGATGTCCGGCTTCGGAATAGGCAGATGCCGCCGTGAACGAGCAGACCTAGGCCAACGAAGAAGAAGATGACATTGAGCTCGCCGCCGCTGCGCCATTCCTTGATCAAGCTGCCGTGGGAGCCGAAGAAGAAGACCATGCCCAACCCGATGACGATTTTGACCGCAGGTGTCATGAGCAGCTCCTAGTAAGATTGAGATAGGAGCAAGATCTAGGCGGCTCCGCTGGGAGCCGCCTAGACTGAGAGTGCTTGTGGAGTGCGCGCGCCTTACTTCGCGCCCTTGACCGCTTCCAGCTCTTTTTGCAGCTTGGCGATTTGCTTCTCGAGCTTGGAAGCGCCTTTGCCTTCTTTGGCCTTGGCGGCGTTATTGACGGCACGCTGAATGGCCTTGAGGTCATCAAAGCCGGCAAAGAAGTTGACCAACTGAACCGAGTTCAGGGCGCTGACTGCATCGCGAAGGGCTTTGAGGTTCTTGCGACCTTCTGCTTTCTTCTGGCCATTTTTGGACTTGGGCTTGGCTTCCATGGCGGATCTCCGATGGGATGTGGTTGATGGGGAAAGGGCGGGATAATTTCGTGTGACTCCCGCGTCCGGCAAGCAAGAGTGATCGTAATTTTCTGGGAGTAAATTGAGCTCCGCTTGGCTACGCTTGCCTTACTCAGCCGAGTCTGTGACATCAGTCGCTGGATTGTTGTCCTTGGGTTTTCTCCGCGTTTTGCTGAGACCAAGCTTCCCTTTGTCTTCGCTGATGGTTTTTGTCGACACTCCGAGACTACTTGCCATGAACTCAATAGTTTTTTTAGCCTTGACCATTTTCTTGATTTCAGACAGACGCTCTTCAGTATTTTTATACCTTTGTTTAGTGGTAACCCACCTCGGAGATTCTTTGTCTTTTCCAAGATCCAAGGTCAGGTGTAATGGCTTCTGTGAGAGGCCATAGAATTCTTCGCCTTTAACGGGGTGGATGATCATAGAAATTGAACTCTCATCCATATAGCTTGGTTTTTCAAGGCGAATCCCATTATCCACCGAGGAGTGCATTACTGACTGTAGCTTGGCAGTGAGTTTGTCTGTTTGATTCAGGAGCAGGATAGCAGTTTGGTGATCTGCTAAAGTTCTCAACCATACGGCGACCACCTTCCATTGATTGAGAAGATCAGTATCGCCAAGCATACTGGAGATGTCCTCAAACACAATCAGTGAAAACTTTTCTCCAGGACTAAGCTTTGATTGGGATATTCGATCTATAAGGTTTTTGACTTTGGACTGATCCTCGGCGATTCCCAATTTTAAAGAGCCTCCATCGATTTTATTAATGATTAAATTTTCAGTAAATGTAGAATCCTCGACGCCAAATGATTTACTAACAATTTTATAATTTTTAATAGTTATTTTGTTGTTGCATTCTGAGCTCAAATAGAGAACTTTTATGGGATCCTTGGCTGACCAGAGAGAGCAACCTTTGGGTGTTGATGGTGTTTTGTGTTCCTGAGGATGATTTTCCTGGATAGATTCAATCGGAATTACGAATTGAACTGGCGGGATATCAGAACAAATCGCAGGTTGCATTGGTAGGAAATTCGTCTGAACGGGATCAAATTCCGCGGGTAGAGATGCGATTTTCTCCTCTTCTGGAGCTACACCAACATGCAAATTGGCCTTCCGCTTTTTTATCTTATTCATAAAAGCACCCAGAGGGGTTGCGTCATCCCAATCTCTGGAGTTAAGCATATCCATGTTTTTACTGTCATTGCTCGAAGGGTTGGCAACTGTCTCGGTCGTCTCGTTGTCGGTCATCACACACCCTATGCGGAAGGCCTGAGTGCCGCCGCCCGCAATTCTAGAGCCAAAAGCATTGTCACAATCAACCAGAATGACGCGCGCAGTGGCAGCCGGGCTGCCGTCACAAAAGCTTTGCACAAATCAGGCCTAAGGGGGCAACGAGGCCAGAAGGCAGAGAGATGCTCACCACCCCGACCCCGCCCCGGCACTACCGCGCGAT
>JBDKFG010000009.1:0-91053 GCA_039798785.1 Verrucomicrobiota bacterium
GATTTAAAAATATCCGACATTGCAAAAATATTATTTGATAGAGAATTAAAGTTTATTATAATAATGTGTCATTCCGATAATTTATTATTTGTAAAAAATGAACAAGGAACCTATATTGTTAAAAGTCAACTAAAAAACACTGTCCAGCTTTAGTCTGCACTAATTCCTTATGCTCGGTCAAAATCGATTCCCACGCACTCTATTCTCGGTGTTGATCTGCGAGTTAGTTTCGGCGAAGGGGGGGCGGGTGTCGATCTTGACCATTCTGAGGTCTAGTTTCGCAACATTTATTGAGACGCCGCTAATGTTGTGATCATGAGCTCAAAGAGGTTTAATGACCCTCACCCACCACTCCCCCCTCACCCAGGACCGCCAGCGATCCATCGAGCTCTCCTGCGGCCCCGAAGGCGGCTCGCTGCGGCTGCTGCGGGCGGAGGGGAGCCGGCGTTCGGCGCTCGACCGGGCCTTGGCTTCTTGCCTGAGGCTCGAGCTCGACGGCGTTCTGCAGGGGCCGGGGGCGGAGTTCAAGTGGAGCGGCGAGAAGCGGCAAGTGCGACTCCTCCTCGGCGAGACCGCGCCCTTCGTCATTCTCGAGGCCTCCGCAGCGGGCTGCCGCAGCTATCGCCTGTCCTCGTTTGAATCGCGCTATCTCGCCGAGAATGGCCGCCCGCATCCTTCGCCCGGGCTGATCTCTGACGAGAAAGTTCCTTGGGGTTTGGGGACGAGTCCCCAAGCGGGGTCCGGGGCGGCAGCCCTGGGTTTCCCCCGCTCTGGCTCTGAAGATTCCGGCTCGCCTGAGCAGGAGTTTTGCGGCTTGCGCACCGATCTGCACTGCCATTTCGCCGGCTGCCTGCTCGGCCAGGATCTCCTCGATCTGGCGCTGCAGGAGGATCTCAGCTATCCGCTGGAACTGCTGCGCGATCTCGGCCTGGGCGCGGGGGAAGGTCAAGTGCCACTGCGCTCGCTGCCACCGCACACCCTCGCCGCGCTGGCCTTGCGCCTGAGCATCCCGGCGGACCGTCAAATCCCCTTCGCCGACATGAGCGGCCTGTACCGCTACCGCTCGCCCTTGACCAAGCATCCGCGGTTGCTGGCGCCGATGCTGGCGCGGATTGCGGCGGACTACCGGGCCATGGGGGTGGACTACGCCGAGCTGTCGGTATTCAACGTCCTGGAAGCCGCCTTCTTCGCCACCATCCACGAGGTGCTGCCGGAGATCGAGCGGGACACGGGCGTGCGGCTGCGCTTCCTCGCGGCACTGGGGCGTCACGACGACTACGAGTGGGACCTCGACTGCCTCGAGCGCCTGAAGCAGCTCGCCGCCAGCCCCTTTCTGGTCGGCATCGACTTCATGGGGCACGAGACCAATTCGACCGCCGCCTTCGCGCCGCAACTGCGCGCCATCGCCGCCTGGGCGAGCGAGGCGCGCCCGGGCTTCGCCCTGCGCGTCCACGCCGGCGAGAACCCCGCCCACCCCGAGAACATCCGCCTCGCCGCCGCCTGCGTCGAGGGCCTGCAGGTGCAATTGCGCATCGGCCACGGCCTCTACGGGCTCGACGAGGAGACCCTCGAGCTCTTGCGCCGTACGCGCGCCATCGTCGAGCTCAACCTGAGCTCGAACTTCGCCCTCAACAACGTCCATTCCGCCGCCGACATCCCGCTGCGCCGCTACCTCGACGCCGGCATCGAGGTGGTGCTCGGCACCGACGGCTACGGACTCTACCAGACCGATCTGGCGATGGAACTGCAGAGCGCCCGTCTTTGCGGACTGCGCCAGGATGACCTCCCCAAGCTGATCGCGGCGGAGCGCCGCTATCTCGCCTTGCGCGACGGCGACCGCGCCTTCACCCGCGACGATTTCGCCGTCCCGCCCGAGTTTCCGCCGCGTCACTACGGCCCCGAAGTGAGGCGGCGTCGCGACGAAGAGCGGCGCCAACGGCGGGAGACGCTCGAGGCCGCCCTGGCCCGGCTTGCGGTGCCGCTGCTCGACGAGGAGGGCCTGGCCGACTTGATGCGGCAGCGGCGCTGCTGGTCGATCGCCGGCGCCTGGCGTCACAGTTGGGCGCGACTCAGCGAGACCGAACGTCAGGCGGTCGAAGATTGCCTCATCGGACTGCTGGCGATCTGGGATCCGGCGGAGACCCTGCTGATCTGCGGCGGCACCGGCGACGGCGTCGAGGGGCTGCTGCAGCGGCTGGCGGCGCCGCGCGGCTTCGCGGTGCTGGGCACCCTGGTGGAGGAGACGCCGCCCGAGAGCCTGCTGCCGGGAGGCTTGAGCCAGGCCTGCATCCTGGCGCGCTCGCTCTACGACAAGTCAGCGGCCCTCTACCAGCTGCTCAAGCGCCACGGCGGCGGCTGCCTCTTCTTCGGCGGCGGCATGATCGTCGCCGACGAGATCCGCGCCGCAGCCAACCTGCGCCTGCCGCTGCTGCTCTTCGACGCCGTTCCCGGCGCCGCGGCCCGCGCCGCCCTGCAGATGCCGGATTGCGCCTTCCGCAAGGCCGGGGAACTGCGTTCCCGCCTGCTCTCGCTCCCTCTCGGTCACGGCAGCGCCGAAGCCTATTGGCATCCCGGACCGAATCCCACCGTCGACATCATCCTCTGGCGACAGACTGACTCGGGACGCGAGGTGCTGCTGTTGCGTCGTCGCGAGGGCAGCGACGACGAGCCCGGGCGCTGGGGTCTTCCCGGCGGCTTCCAGCTCAGTGCCGGCGAAGCGCGGACACCCTGGCAAGGCGGACGCGAATCCGCCCCCGAGGCCTGCCGGCGCAAGCTGCGCGAGGACTGCGGCCTGGAGATGGCGGAGGACATCCCCTTGATCTGGCTCGGCGACTACGAGGGCGGCGGACGCGATCCGCGCGACAGCGCCTTCGCCTGGAGCCGCAGCCGCGCCTTCACCCTGAAGCTCGAGGCCGAGCCCCTCTGGAAGCCGGGGCCGAAGGTGGCCGAGCTGCGCTGGTTCTCCCTGGCGGCGCTGCCCCGTCCCCTGGCCTTCGACCACGGGACGATGCTGGACGAGTTCCGCGGCAGCATTGGGTGCCCATAATGATCGGGGGCCGTTTCCCTCTCACCGGGGGCGCTGCCCCTGGTCACCGCCAAAAGCCAGCGTAGGTCGTAGACTGATTGAAATTATGCAGGGCATCCTTCATCAGGAGCCTTGCCTTCATCAACAACAAAGCCAACTCGGTGGTTTGCTGAAGCCGCCCGCAGCTTCGATAAAATCGGCCTCGAAAAAGACCAGATGCCCTTCGCCGTGCTTCGCGACGACAAGTTCGACAAGCTGGAGAAGCTGCTCCGCGACGACTTCCTCGTCTGCGGTTCCTACTACGACTTGAACCAGAGCCAGAAACAATTCGTCCACGGCCTCTTCTTCGGCATCGCCGTCCACTTGCGCAGCGACTACCACATCGCCTCCAATCCCGAAACCGGTGAAGGCCGTGCCAAGATCATCGAGTTCAAGATCGCCAAGGGCCGCGAAACCCTCAAGACCGCCCACGCCTTCCAGCAGATCGACGAGAAGGATTACGCCGCCAAGATCCGCGAAGCCGGATGCGGAAAGCTCACCCAGATCGGCATTGCCACCAAGGGCGAGCAGATCGCTATTGAAATTCGCCCCAAGGCGCTCTGAATTGTTGCAAAGGAAGCTCATTCAAGGATCGCAATCCAATTTGGGGGAAATCGGCGAGGGCGCTGGGCCGGATCCGGAAGCCTGCTTCTTGCAGGTCTTGCGCTAAGATCTGCAGAGAGTCGCCGGGACGGCTGGAGGGGGGAACTCCTTCGATGGCGATGTTGCCGGACCAGCCGGCCTTGGCGAAGCGTGCGAGGTGAGGGCGGAAATCATAATCGCCTTTCGGGTGGGGCCAGAGGCGTCCGCGAGGCTGGGCGATCTCGATGTGTTTGATGAGGTCGAGGCCGCCTTCCAGGACGTCCAGTGGATCCCCTTCCAACGCTACGTGGTAGAGGTCGGCGATGGCGTAGAGCTGCGGCGAGGCGAGTTCGCGGACGACTTCGAGCACTTCGTCGAAGCGGGTGAGGAAGTTGCTTTCGCGGGTGTTCATCTGTTCGAGCAGGAGGACGAGTCCGTAGTCTGCGGCGGTCTCGGCGAGCTGCCGGAGGAGTTGGAGGAACTGGCGGCGTGCGGCGACGGCGGAGAATCCTTCCGGGATGCGGCGGGAGTCGCCGCTGCCGAAGACGATCCAGCGCAGATCTAGGGCGCGAGCTCGCCGAAAAACGCGGCGGGCACGTTCCAGGATGCGGACGGGATCGGCGGAGGGGCCGACGCAGGGCAGCTCGGCCGGCAGGAAGCAGTTGCAGTAGAGGAAAGGCGCGGGGGGATTTTGCAGACGCGGCAGCACCAGGCGCTCGAATTCGGCGTCGTCGAGCTCCGGCGCGGTGAGCACGTCGGTGCGGGCGGCGATGAAGGCGGCGCCGGAGGCCTGCACCAACGCGTAGTCCAGGGGATGGCTATAGATGCCGATGGCGATCTCGGCACCAGTCAGCAGGGTTTTCGGGGCGATCTCGAGCATGGGGAATCCTCTCTTCGAGCCCGGAACCGGGCTTGTCACGAAGAGAGCGGGCGAGGCCGTCAGCGAGCTTTGCGCAAACACGCAAAGAGGATTCAATTGGCGCAGAAATGTGAGGGAGTGAGTCTCCCACTCGTTCAATTGAGACAAAAGATGTCGCATGCGTGCGACGCTCGTGACTGTTCTTTGCCCCAGAGGGGTAGGGTGGAGCCGAGGAACGAGTCGCAACCCCAGGTTTCAACCTAGATAATCTAGGTTCAAGGATAGAATTCGAGACCTGAAAGGGCGGCTGGAGACCTCGCACGGACGAGCATTCCGAGACGCCTCCAAGTCGCCCCTTCAGGGCTCGACTTGTTATCCTCACTGACCCGGGCCTGCGCCTCGTTCCTCGGCTCCGACCCGGGCTGAGATCGTATCGCCTCTTTGGGACTGCAGAAAGCCCAGAAACTCATTCGAAATTGGGGCGAGGGAGTTGTTCACACCCCCGGTCTCCCTCACTTGAGCGGCGCCCCGGTGATTTTGCGGAAGGCGCGCTGCATCTGGGCGGTGGAGGAGAAGCCGTTTTCCCAGGCGAGGCTGCTGAGCTTGGCTTCGGGTTGGCGGCGGCGCTGGCGCAGCACCCCTTCGATCCTGCTCTTGAGGATGAAGTCGAGAGGTGTGCACTCCAATTCTTCCTGGAATGCGTATTCGAGCCAGCGGCGGGAGCGGCCGATGTGGGCGGCGACGGCGCTGACGGTGATCGATGCGGCGACGTTCACCTGGATCCAGGCCAGGGCGCGGCGGAGATCGGGATCTTGCAGGACATAGACGGCGCTCGACTCCCGCTCCATCACCTTGCCGGGAGGGAAGACGAGATCGCCGGCTGGGGAGGGGTGCCCTTCCATGAGATCCTGCAGGAGTTTGGCGGCGGCGTAGCCGAGCTCCTCGCCGGCGCGAACGACGCTGCTGAGAGAGGGATTGGCCAGCTCGCAGACGATGCCGTCGTCGTTGCTGCCGATGATGGCGAGGTCCTGGGGGACGCGCAGACCGGCCTGAAGGGCGGCCTGGAGGGCCAGCAGGCCGCGCTGGTCCTGGGGGCAGAGCAGGGCACAGGGGCGGGGTAGGCTGAGAAGCCACTCTCCCAGGGCGCCGGTCTCGGCGATCCAGGACGTGGGGGCGTGGATTGGGCTGGCGGCATCGAAGCGCCGCGGCGTCAGGCTGGCCGCGGCGAGGGTTTCGGCATAGCCGCGGCCGATCTCGTCCGCGTACCAGAGTCCGCGCAAGCCGTAGAAGGCGAATTCCTGGAAGCCCCGGGAGAGGAGGTGGCGGGCGGCGGTGGCGCCGATCGCGGCGTAGTCGTTGCGCACTCGGGGAAAGGGAGTGCGGCTCAAGGCGCCGGAGAGGTTGACCAAGGGCAGGCCGAAGCCGAGGGCGAGATCGACTTCCCGTGGCGTGTCGAGGAAGGCGATGATGCCGTCCCCTTGCCAGCCCTGCAGCTCTTCGAAGCGCAGGCGGTGGCTTTCGGGATTGGTTATCAGGCGCCAGCCGCGTTCACGGGCAAATCGGCTGATCCCGGCCGTCACCTTCTCCAGATGGCGGATGCCGAGAGGGAAGGCCAGCGCGATCTGCTTGAGTTCCGACATCTGAGCCTCGCTTCCTTGGCTCTGATTATATCCTGCTTCAGCCACTCTGAAAGTGCTGCTATCAGCCGGCCCCGGCGTGAACCGGGAGTTTCGCCTCCGCCTGAATCTGCTGCTGCTGGATTTTCCACTCCCGGGCGCTGAGGAGATAGAGACGCAGCTGCTCGGCCTGGACTTCGCTGAGCTTCGACTTGCGATTCATCGCGGGAAGCAGCTCCGCCCAGGCTTGGGGACTATGATCGTCGACGGCGTCGAGCCCGTGGCAGCTGCCGCACCGGTTCAGATAGATCTGCCGGCCACTGCTCAGGGCGGCGGCGTCGCCTCGCATCGTCGGCTGAACCGGCGGGGCGATTTCAGCCAAGGAGCGGCAGCCGCCGAGCGCAAGCCCGGCGGCTGGCAGAAGGGCGAGAAGCGCCCGTGACATCAGAAGCTGATGCCGAAGATCATCCGGCTCATCCATTCGGCTTCGCCTTTGACGTCGGTGACCTCGTTCTTGACGCTGAGGGCCATCCAGTAGGATTCTCCGAACTTGAACTGCGCCACCGGACCGAGATAGACGACGTTCTCGCCGCGCTCCTGCCAGTGATGCTCCCACTCGACTTCGTGGAGGGCCTCCAGGCCGAGAGAGAACTTCGGGCTGAAGCTGTAACTGGCGCCAAGAGTCTGGCCGAGAACGTCGACTTCCTCTTCGCCTCCATCGCCCTCGCGCTCATATTCGTAGATGCCGTTCCAGTTCAAGGTCCAGTCGCCGATGTCCTGGGTCAGGAGCAGCTTGAATTCGACGGCGCTGAAATCGCCGTCATGGCCGTCGTCGCCGAAGTCGTGCTTGATTTCGCCGTAAAGGCCGACGCCGAGGTCTTCCTGGGTGGCGTTCTGCAAGACGTAGATGCTTTCCAAGGCCAGATCCTTGAACTCCAGGCCGTCGTTGTCAACACTGCGGCCGTCCTGATAGCGCTGGTCGTAGTAAAAAGCCATGCGCCATTTGTCGGTGATGCTGTATTCCAACTCGGAACGCAGATCGAGACGGTCGAACTTGCTGTCCTTGGCGCGCTTGTTTTCTTTCCAGGTGACCCATTGCTCGAGCTCCAAGGTTCCGGCTGGGGTCTCGCGAGCTTCATAGCCGTCGGTGAATTTGCGTTCGTTGGCTTGCAGACTCAAGGTCGCCAAGTAGAGCAGTGAGGCGGTCAGGATCATCTTCTTCATGTTCTTTGTCCTTTTTGGTGTTGCTGTTGAGATTCAATCGCATCTATAATGCAACTAAGTCTCAACACGTCAAGCTGCGGAGATAAGAAAATTCGATCTGTATGACTCCAGATCATCGGCAGAAGACGCAGGGCAAAGCAGAAAGGGTGATCGGCAAAGAGCGAAAAGCTTCCTATTGTGTCCATGTGTATGCAGCGTTCGTCGCGCAGGGGCGCGAGGCGGGCCGGGTCGCGCTCGCCTTCGGCGATGGCGTGTTTCCGGACTCAGGCGAGCGCGGCGACCGCAAAACTCGCCTTGCGGCGCTCCTCCGGGGAAAGCGGGGTCCAGGCGATCTGGGAGAAGCCTGCCTTTTTCAGCCAGCCTTCAAGCTGCTCCTGGGAGAATCCGAGCCAGACCGATCCGAAACGGCTGCGCGCCGATTCGTCGCCATGCGGCAGCTGATCGACGATGACCAGTCGGCCGCCTTTCTTCAAAAGAGGCTTCAGCGAGGCGAGCAGGGCTGAAGGCGAGGCGACCTGGTGCAGGACAAAATGCAGCAGCAGGGCGTCACATGGCGGCAGCTTGCCGCCGAGCGAGCCGAGATCGCTCCGCAAATAATGAATGTTTTCAAGCGCATGCTTGCCGCAGCGGGTCTTGGCCATCGCCAGCATTTCCGCCGACTGGTCGACTGCCCACACCTGGCCGCCGAGCCGGGAAAGCAGCGGCAGCATCATCCCGGTGCCGCAGCCCAGGTCTGCGACGGTCATGCCGCGGGGCGCGAGGCCGACACAGGCATAAAGTGCGGCGAGAGGGGAGTGCAACTCGGCCCCGATTTCGTCCCAGCTGCCGGCGATCCGCTCGGCGAAATCGATGCTGGTCTCGGCTCGCTGCCGCAAGATGGCGTCGAGACGTTTCGAGTCGGGATGTTTTTCGGCCGCCAGGCCCTCGAGCAGCGGCCGCATCGGCTCGAGCCGGCCAGTCAGCGGTGCAAGACTGCAATAGACCCGGGTGCCGTCCTTGCGGTCGATCACCAGGCCGGCGCCCCGAAGCACCGCAAGATGCCGGCTGACCTTGGGTTGGGGGCACTCGAGAATCTCGCAGAGCTCCTGGACATTCAGTTCTTCGCGCCCGAGAAGGCGTAAGAGGCGGATCCGGGTTTCGTCGGCCATCGCCTTGAGAATTTCGCTGTGGGATGTGTCAGAGCTCATGAGAACCATGGAAGTTGTGGAATTGCAGGGAGCCGAAGCCGCCCCGGGGGGCTTGCCTCGAGCCGTGAGGAATTTCGACCTGTATCACTCCAAATCAAGCTCGGATGGAGATCAGAAGGCGAAGAAGAGCCAGGAAAGAATGCGCGACAGGGCGCGACGACACGCATCTCAGTGTTTGATGCGGCGTTTCCGCCCATCTCATTTCACGCAACAACATCGATTTCATCGATGCCCGCGCAAGATTCGCCGGATTGGCGGCTTGCGGCGAGTGGCGGCATCCTTGAGTGAGGCCGGAAGTCCGGAAGAATCGATCAAGGAGAACGACTATGAACCATGACGCTGCCCCAGCCCCTCTCCTGCGCTTCAGCATCGACGGCATGCTGCCGGTTTTCGGCAAAGGCCTGCTGAGGCCGCTCCGTCCCTTCCTCGACCGGATGCTCGGGCTCGACGGGCTCAACCGTCTCTACGGCGCCGGACTCGCCGGCCTCGGCTCCGATGCCTTCATTGACGGCATCCTCGCCCGGCTCGACTTGAAATTCGAGATCGATGACGCGAGCTTGGCGCGGATACCCGCCACGGGCCCGGTCCTGGCGATCGCCAACCACCCCTTGGGTGCCCTCGACGGCATCATCCTCAGCCGCATTCTCAAGCAGAGGCGCCAGGACGCGAAGGTGATGGCCAACGCCTTTCTCAACGCCCTTCCGGAAATCCGCGACGAGCTCATCCTGGTCGACAGCTTCCGCCGCGGCGCAGCCAACGGCAAGGGCTTGCGGCAATCGGTGGACTGGCTCAAATCCGGCCATTGCCTCGGCATGTTCCCCGCCGGAGCGGTGTCTCGTTTCGACTTGCGCGCCGGCGGCATCGCCGACGCGGCCTGGAGTCCCGACGCCTTCCGGATCGCCAGGATGACCGGCGCCACGGTGGTCCCCCTGTGGTTCTCGGCTCGCAACTCGACGAGCTTCTACATTCTCGGCGCCCTGCATCCGATGCTGCGGACGATGATGCTGCCGAGAGAACTCGCCCGCCGGGGACAGCAGGTGCGGGTGCAGGCCGGAGCGGCGATCTCGCCGGAATTCCTGGCTCAGTTCGACAGTCCGGACTCCGGCGCGGCGGAGCTCCGGCGTCAGGTCGAAGCGGCCGGCAAGTGAAGCCATGCGGGCACAAAAAAACCTTCACGGACTGGCAGGCGAGACAGGGGTCGAACCTGCGACCTACGGTTTTGGAGACCGACGCTCTGCCAACTGAGCTACTCGCCTAAATCCGGTGAAGGAGCCGCATATTAAGGCCGCCTGCGCCAAAATCAAAGGCTCAGCGCTTGGAAATTAGAGGGGAATCGGGCAGAAATTTCAAAGGTTCAGTGTCTAGCCGCCCGAGCTGAAATTGAAGAGCTTGTCGAGGAGGCGGCCTTTGACGTCGCAGCAGGCGGCTTCGGCGAGCGCTTCGCCGGAGTAGCAGCATTCGAGGAGGATCAGGCCGTGGGCCGGCGCGGTCTGGCCGGCGAGGGCGCGCTGGCGTCCGGCGAGGACTTCGGCGGTGCGGCTCGGCGACGCCTTGCCGAGACCAATACCGACCAGTTCGCCGGTCATCGAGCGCACCTGCTTGTAGAGGAAGCCGGTGCCGGTGAAGTGGAAGACCAGGAAGGACCCCATCGGAACCACCCCGGCGCGCAGAATCGTCCGCACCGCGTCGCCCTTCAGCTCGCTCCGCTTAACCGTGAAAGCCGAGTAGTCATGCGTTCCTTCAAGATAGGCCGCCGCCAGGTTCATCTTGTCGAGGTCGAGGGGGGCGCGGTGATGCCAGGCGTAGCGCGAGAAGAGGGGGTTGGGCACGGCTGCGTTGTCGACCAGGTAGCAGTAGGTCTTGCCGATGCAGTTGAAGCGGCCGTGGAACTTCGCCGGGGCTTCTTCCGCCTCGAGGACGCGGATGCTGGCGGGCAGGAGGGCGTTCACCCCTTTGCGCAGTCCTTCTCCTGAAAAGCGCGAGGGCTTGGGCTCCTCGAAGCTGGCGCAGAGGCCGAGGGCGTGGACGCCGGCGTCGGTGCGGCCGCTGCCGTTGACGTAGGTCTGCGGCACGTCGTAGAGGCTGGCGAGGGCCTTCTGGACTTCGTCCTGGACGCTCGGGACATCGTCTTGGATCTGCCAGCCGTTGAGCAGGGTGCCGTCAAAGGCGATGCGGAGCTTCCAGGTGCGGATTTCAGGCATGAGGCTTCATAGTTTGAGGTTCAAATTGAAGAGCGGTCCGATCGGAGCGGGAAAGCGGGTCAGTGCGGAATGTAAAGGATCATGCCGCAGTTGGAGCAGCGGGAGTCGACGGCGCCGCGGCGGGCTTGCTGCAGGTCGCCGCTGGTGACCTTGAGGTGGCAGCCGCCGCAATTTTCGCCTTCCAGCGGGACGACGACGGGGCGTTGGGCGTCCTTGTTGTGGCGAAGCGACTGGTAATGTTCAAGGACTTCCGGAGAGATCTTCTGGCGCAGCTCGGCGCAATGCGACTCCTCCTCTTTCAGTGCGGCGGTGGCGGCGACCAGGGCGTCTTTGATCTCGGTGTTGCCGTTTTCGACCTGGGCGATGGCCGATTTGAGGGCGTTTTTGGCCTCCAGCTCGGCCGCCTTGAGAGCATCGATCCTCTCCATGTTTTCCAGGGCCCGGGTTTCGGCGGCGGAGATGCGGGCGTCGCAGGCGGCGGCCTCGCTGAGCAGGGCGTTGTAGGCCTGGACGTCCTTCACCTTGCTCGAGTCGTTGAGATATTTCACCTTGGCGGCGCGGCCCTGATCGGCGTCCATGTTGGCGGTGTTGAGGGCGATTTCCGCCTGGCGCAAATCCTCCCGGGTCTTGAGGAGCGTCTGTTCTCGCGGCATGAGGAGGCGTTCCTGCAGATCCTTGCGGCGCTTCGGGGCCTCGGCGATGCGGGTCCGGAGACGGGCCAGGCGCATTTCGGCTTCTTGAAGTTCGAGGAGGGGAGGCAGCCAAGGGGTCTCGTTCATGAATTTTCTCCGGGCCGGAATGGCACTTCCTCACAGTAAGTGCAAGAATCGTCATGGACTAGCCCCTTGGAAATGATTGCTTGAACGCTAAGTTGCGGCCATTCAAAACCCCAGCACCCAAGGCTTCATCATGCAAATCCGCGTTCTCGCCGCCGCCCTCTCCCTGATCTTCGCCGCCTCCTGCAGAGAGGTCAAGCTCGACGAGACCGTCGCACAGGTCAAAACGCTGGTCGACAACAAGAGCTGGCCGGAAGCCGAGCTCGCGATGAAGCCCCTGCTCGACGACACCAAGCTGATGGAAGCTCATCCCCGCCTCAACGCTCTCGCCTACCTGGTCAAGTCGGAGAACAAGTCCACCGATGCCGAGTTCTACCTCGGCAAAGTCAAGGATTCCGCCGACCCCGCCATGCTCGGCTTCCTCGCCCGCCACTATTTCGACCAGAAAGACTACGTCAACGCCGCCCTCTACTACAAAAACGTCTTCGACGTCAATCCCAGCGCCGACGCCCTGAAGATGCTGATCCTCTCCGACTACCTGCGCAGCGGCGCCGACATCGAGGGCTTCGTCCGCAGCAACGGCGAAGGCTTGAAAACCCTCAAGGCCTCCAGCATCCGCAGTGCCGAATATCACAACCTGCTGGCCATCGACGGCTTTTACAATGACCCCAGCAACAAGGGCGCGATTCAGTTGAACCTTTACAAGGCCAAGGCCGCCGGCCAGGACCATTATGAAACCCTGCTCAACATGGCCGTCATCGAAGACGCCGTCAACAAACGCTACGGTTCGGCCGAACGCTTCTACAACGAATATCTCGCCGCCGCCGGCAACAATGTCTCCCCCGACCTGAAAGCTCAAATCGACGCCCGCCTGATCAAGCTCAAGGCGCTCAACAAGCCGGTCGTCAAGACCCCGGTCAAGTCGACCAAGACCCCGGTCAAGTCGACCAAGACCCCGGTCAAGTCGACCAAGACCCCGGTCAAGTCGAGCACCAAACCCAAGACCAGCAGCCGCTGATTCCGGCTCGCGTCGCCAATCATGGACGACGGCTTCAAGAACCAGGTCCTCGAACGAACTGACATCGTCGACCTGGTTCGTTCTTTTGGCGTCGTGGTCCGCAAATCGGGCCAGAACTACACCGCCCTCTGCCCCTTCCACAAAGAGAAATCCCCCTCCTTCAGCCTCAATCCGGGCAAGGGCTTTTTCCACTGTTTCGGCTGCCAGGCCTCGGGCACCCAGATCGATTTCGTCATGCGGCACGAGAACATGGATTTCCTCGGCGCCCTGCACTTCCTCGCCCGCCGCGCCGGCGTCGCCATCCCCGAGCGCCACAGCTCGCCCCAGGAGGCCGCGGCCGCCCAGGCCGCCCGCAGTGAGAAGCAGAAGATCCTCGAACTGCTCGAAGACGCCTGCCGCTACTTCGAAGGCCAGCTCCGCCGTCCCGAGCACGCCGCCGCCCTCGCCTACGCGCAATCGCGCGGGCTCGACGAAGAGGCCCTGAAGAAATTCCGTGTCGGCTGGGCTCCTGACTCCTACGACGCCATCCTCCGCTGGGGCAGCGCCCTCAATCACCCGCAGGAGCTGCTGATCAAGGCCGGCCTGCTCAAGATCAACGAAGAAAAACGCAGCGTCTACGACCTCTTCCGCGGCCGCCTGATGTTCCCGATCTGGGATGACGAAGGCCGCGTCGTCGCCTTCAGCGGCCGCATCATTGTCGAGGACAAGAACGTCGGCAAGTACATCAACAGCCCGGAATCGCCGGTCTTCACCAAGAGCCTGCTGCTCTACGGCTACAACCTGGCGCGCAAGAACATGCAGGGAGAGCAGGGAGCCCTGATCTGCGAAGGCCAGATGGACGTCATCGCCTGCCACCGCGCCGGCCTCAGCCATGCCGTGGCACCGCTCGGCACCGCCCTCACCGAGGAACACGTCCGCAAGCTCCGCCGCGCCGCCAAGGGCGCCACCCTCTGCTTCGACGCCGACCCCGCCGGTCTCCGCGCCGCCAAACGATCCCTCGGCCTCCTCCTCGGCGCCGGCCTCCCTGCCCGGGTGATCACCATCCCCGCCGGCAAGGATCCCGACGAAATCCTCCGCAAACAAGGCTCCGAAGCCTTGCGGGACGCGGTCCGGAACAGCCGCGACTGCCTCGACTTCCTTGCTGAACAATTGCGCAAGGAGCATGGTGACAATACCAGCGGACGCGCCGCTGCCGGCAACGAGGCGATGGAGCTGCTCAGCGCCATTCCCGACCCGATCCTGCTCTCCAGCATGCTGCAGGACATCGCCGAACGCCTCCATCTCGATCCGCGCGCCCTCCAAGACGGCCTGCGCAAGCGCCACGCCCAGGAGCGCAGCCGCGAACGGCGGCAACAGACCCAGTCACCCGCAGCGCCGCCGCCTCCCGAGTCTGGCGCCGCCCATGCTCCGCAAGGGCCGCCGCCGCCGCCCGAAGCCCCGCCCGACGCGGAATCCGGCGTCGAACTGATCCTCCTCCAGATCGCCTTGGCCAGCGAAGATCTCGCCCACGAATTGGCCGAGGTCCTCCCGGCCGGCGGCTTGAGCTCCAACCCCTCGGGCACGGCCCTCAACTACGTCCTTTCCCTGGTCCATGCCGGCGATTGGGCCGCCGCCGCCCAGGCGGCCCTCGCCCGCTTCAAGACCTCGCCCTCCGTGATGAAGGCCTTGGCCATGCCGGAATACAGTGCTTCGACCAGCCAGGAAATCCTCCGCAAGGCCGCCGCCGACTGCCTCTCCAAACGACTCAGCCTGACCCGCGAACGTCGCGCCCGCGAAATCATGAACGAACTCAAACGCCCCGGCGCCGACGCCAAGGCTTTGCTGGCCGAATTGCAGAAGCTCAAGGCGATGAAATGAGGGGCTTGACGTGGCCGAAGTGTCGCTTCGGTTCCATCTGTCAAACCATGGAGTGCGATTTCTAGGATGCCCCTCCCTTCCCAATCCATCGACCATCCTTGTCGCGGCCGCTTCAACGCGGCGCTGCTCGGTGCCCTCGACGGTTATCTGCACCGACACTACCGCGAGCGCAAGCAGAAACTCCTTGGCGCTCTCGAAGGCACCCTGGTCGAACTCGGTCCCGGCGCCGGCGCCAATCTGCGCTACCTGCCCCGCGGCAGCCGATTGATCGCGATCGAACCCAACCTGCGGATGCACCCGGCGCTGCGGCGTCGCGCTGAAGAATGCGGCATTGAAGTCGACCTGCGGACTCTCCGGGGCGAGTCCATGGATCTCCCCGACGCCTCGGTCGACACGGTCTTCGCCACCCTTGTGCTATGCAGTGTCGGCGATCCCGCAGCGGTGCTCGCCGAGGTGAAGCGGGTGCTGCGTCCCGGCGGCCGCTTCCTCTGTCTTGAGCATGTCCGTGCCGAAACCGGAGCGCTGCGGCCGCTGCAAAGCCTTCTCCGCCCCGGCTGGCGCTGGCTTTTCGAAGGCTGTGATCTCTGCCGCGATACGGGCTCCCTGCTGCGGCAGGCCGGATTCGCCGAGCTCGACATCGAGACTTTCGCCCTGCCGACGCTCTTTCTGCCTCTGCGGCCGCAGATCCAGGCTCTTTGCCGGAAGTGATCCGCCCGGTCCCGAAGCCTAAAATCCGCAGTCGAATAGGAGTCGGCCCGGGTTCGATGCCGCTGCTGCGGAATCCAGGCTGAACGGGCCTTCGGGATCGCGATGTCAAAAGAGGCAGCCTGCGCTAAGCTGCAGGGGAATCAACACCAGCCCTTGTGAGCCGCATGAACATTTTCGATTTCAAACTGAGTCGAGCCTTGCCGATCATCGGCTCGATTTTGATCTTCAGCCTGGCGTCGTGCTCATCAATGACGCATTTGGACGGTGAGGAATTCCTCCGGCAGGCCGAACAGGCTCGCGAGCACAACAGCGCTCATGATACGGTCTATGTCGGGCATTCCTCTCGCCGAGCCTATCTCGAGCATTGGAGTTCGTGGGCTTTTTGGCGCAGGGACAACATCGCCGTCTACTGGACCCACATGCAGGATCTGCCGCCCGAGGTCGCGTCACGACTTCGGCGCGGAGAAAATCCTTGGAAGATCGAGCCGGAAGTCGCCCAAGGGATCTTGAGGCCCGACTCAATCCTGGGCCAGGAACTAGGAGCTGGAGTTCGCCTTGGCCGCGATCTTCCCGAACCCGCCACCCGCAAGTAAACCCCGAGCCCTCTCATGCACCAGCTCATCACCTCTCTCCTGCTCGCTTGCGCCCCGGCACCTGCTGCGGAGCCGACGCCCCCCCCTCCCGAGAAAGTCAGCGGAATCAACGCCGCGCCTCTCTGGGAGCATCGCGACCGCGACGGAGCGCCGGTTTATCGCCGCGGCCTCGGGCCGGTCTACGAGGACATGCGACTGCCCGACGGGCGTCGCCGCGTCGCCCTGCGTCCCCTCTGGGCCTACGAAGACATGGGGCGGGGACGCGAGGCGCAGGATTTCGTCTGGCCGCTCGGGATGTGGCGCCGCAATCTCGAAAACGAATGGGGCTGGTACGGCCTCTTCTGGTTCAGCTCCGATCCGGTGCCGGGGGCCGAGCGCAGCGGCACTGCTCGCTGGCTGATGCCCTTCTGGTTCCAGGGGCGCTACCATGCCGGCGGCGACTATTACGGCCTGTTCCCCCTCTGGGGCCACATCGGCGACTGCCTCGGCTACGACGACATCGACTTCAAGCTCTTCCCTCTGCGTCTGAGCACCCGTCGCGCCGGCGCCGTCACCTCCTCCTGGCTCTGGCCGATCTTCTCTTCCACCGAGGCGCCGAAAGAGCAGGCCCGTCGCGTCTTCCCCTTCTGGCTTCACTCGGTCCGCCCCGGCGAGCGCGAACAGACCAGCATCCTCTGGCCCTTCTGGCACTCGGGCCACAGCCTTGACCCGGAGAAGCCCGGCGAGTGGTATTTCCTCTTCCCCTTCTACGGCCGCAGCAGCCTGCACGACCAGGACGCCGAGACCTGGCTCTGGCCGTTCTTCTCCGACACCGCAGGCGAGAAGCGCGACCGCAGCGCCACCCCCTGGCCCTTCCGCGTCTCAGAAGAGAGGAGGGACGGCAAGGAGACGCTCAACACCGAGTGGTATTGGCCCTTCTGGATGAAGAGCGACTCCCCCAGCTACGAGAGACGCGCCGTCCTCTGGCCGATCTGCCAATGGGAAGAGGTCAAGCGCAAGGGAGGCATCCAGGACTCGCGCTTCTGGCTGTTGCCCTTCTGGTGGAGCTTCGACACCCGCGACAAGGAGGGCGCACCCATCGCGTCGTACCGGCAGTTCTGGCCTCTGGCTTCGCAAGACCGTCGCGGCAGCGCCTCGGAGACCAAGGTCCTTACGCTCTGGCCCTTCCGCGGCGACACCGCGGTGCAGCGCAACTGGGCCCCCCTCTGGACCCTGTGGTACCGCTACGACTCGCCGGAGAAAAAGCGCAGCGACTTCCTTTGGGGCCTGTATCAACGCGAGGAGGAAGCCAAGACCGGCCGCCACGCCACCCGCATCTTCCCCCTGGCCTCATGGGGAGGCGAGACCGCCGCTGGCGGCGACCACTCGATCCTTCTCGGTCTCTGGGCCAGGGAAGGCAAGATGCGCCGCCTCCTCTGGGGCATCACCTGGGAAGCAGCGGACTGAGGAAGGCGACTTCCGCAAGCACTCTCGGGCAAGGCGCTGCTTACTTCATGAAGTGCAACAGGCCGGAGGATTCCGGCCTGTTTCATTCGGCTTGCGCAGCTTGGTGCTCTTCGTGGTGAATTTTGCGCTCAACGCGACCCACTCAAGATTGTGCCCAATCGTTAAGACAGGTTGTAGATCACGGCTTGGCGACGCCCTGCTGCATGTTCAAAAAATGACTTCACCTCGACAAGAGCATTCGTGACATAGCCAATGCATTCTTCCTTGGGTTCATCCCAAATCGAAGGATACAGGTCTTTGGCTTTGAAGTCGGCAGGGTCAGCCAGTTCATAAAGCCTCTCCGGATCAATGTCGATAAACGCTTTATGAATTTCCTGGACCTCCTCGACTGACAGGAGCGCGGCAATATCTTGACGCTTAAAGGAGGTTCCTCTGAGCATAAACGCCAAAGGGTGAGTGTCGTCCACGGATTCTTTGGTCGATTTTCCGGTCAGCAGGAAATGCACCCCGTCCCAAGCCTTGTCGATGTAGAGGTCTTCGATCGGCCCAGGGTGCCAGGGATCAGGCGGGGTTTCCTTGGCGCCGAAGAGCCTGGCGAATAAGCCGGGTTTGTAGGGCATTGGCGGCTGACCGAGGACATGGCCCAGTCGTTGGGGATGTGCCAAGATGGCCTCGGCATCCTTGGCGGAAAGGGCGTAGAAGGACATCACCATGCCCATGCGAACTACTCCTGGGGCTTCGCGGCGGCTTCGCCTTCGTTCCAGGTGGCATGGAAGTCTTCGCGGAAGGCTTGGAAGCGGCCGGCGAGGATGGCCTCGCGCATCCGGCGCATCAGTTCCAGGTAGAGGGCGAGGTTGTGGTAGGTGAGCAGGCGCATGCCGAGGATTTCGTTGGTCGAGATCAGGTGGCGGACGTAGGCGCGGGTGAAATTCTTGCAGGCCCAGCAGGAGCAGTCGGGGTCGATGGGGCGGAAATCGGCTTTCCACTTCGCCGCCTTCACCTGCACCTTGCCGCGCCAAGTGTAGGCCATGCCGTGGCGGCCGACGCGGGTGGGGAGGACGCAGTCGAACATGTCGACGCCGCGGGCCACCGCCTCGACCAGTTGCGGCGGGGTGCCGACGCCCATCAGGTAACGCGGCTTGTCTTCCGGCAGTTCCGGCAGGACCCATTCGAGGACGCGCTTCATCGCCTCTTCCGGCTCGCCGACGCTGAGTCCGCCGATGGCGTAGCCGGGCAGATCCATTTTGGCGAGGTAGCGGGCGGAATCGCGGCGCAGGTCTTCGTAGAGCGAGCCCTGGACGATGCCGAAGAGGTTCTGGTGCGGCTGCAGCTCGACCTTGGCGCAGCGGTCGCCCCAGCGTTGCGTCAGGCGCAAGGACTTCTCGGCGTCGGCGTGAGTGCAGGGCCAGGGGGTGCATTCATCGAAGATCATGACGATGTCGGAGCCGATGTCCTTCTGGATCGCCATCGATTCCTCCGGGCCGATGAAGAGCTTGGTGCCGTCGATGTGGGAGCGGAACTCGACGCCTTTCTCGCTCATCTTGCGGAGCTTGGCGAGGGAGAAGACCTGGTAGCCGCCGGAGTCGGTGAGGATCGGGCGGGGCCAGTTCATGAACTTGTGCAGGCCGCCGGCCTGGCGCATCACCTCCATGCCGGGGCGGAGCATCAGGTGGTAGGTGTTGCCGAGGATGATCTTGGCGCCCATCCGCTCGAGCTCGTCGGGATCGATCGCCTTGACCGAGCCGGCGGTGCCGACGGGCATGAAGATCGGGGTGGGCACTTCGCCGTGTTCGAGGCGGAGGACGCCGGCGCGCGCGGCGCCGTCGGTTTTTTCGAGTTGGAAGATGTTTTTCATGGTGCCGGCACTGTAGCCCGGAGCGGCGATTCTAAAAACGCGCAATTCATCCGATTCAAGCGAAAAAAGGATATTCTCAAGCGCCGCATTGATGCTAGTGTCGCGGCATTCCCCATCCACCCAACCTTCCCAGGCGAGCCCCCATGTCCGATATGAGCGGCCGGTCGCGGCATTCCCCTCTCGGGCTGATCCTGCTGATCAGTTCGGTCACTCTGCTCGTCTCCCTCGGCATGTGCATGCTTTATTCGACCAGCGTGCCGGTGCATGGCCACCGCTATCTGATCAACCAGGCGGTCTTCCTGGGCATCGGCCTGGGCCTGGCTTTCTTCCTGCGGCATTACGATTATCGCGTCCTCTGCCGGCACGCCAAATGGCTGGCCATCGGGGTCGCCGCCATCCTGCTCTACCTCGCCCTCGCCAACCTCCTCGCCAAGGGACTGCACCAGCCCGGCCTCGCCAAGAAGATGCCGCTGGTCCGCGAGATCAACGGCGCCTACCGCTGGATCGACCTGAAGGTGTGCAGCATTCAGCCGAGCGAATTCGCCAAGCTCATCCTGGTGATGCTGCTGGCGGAATACTTCCACCGTCACGCCAAGTTCATGGAAACCTGCTCCTGCGGGGGCTACGGGATCGTCCACGACTTCCGCCACAATCTCATCTGGGCCTCGGTCAAGCGACTGTTCAAGAAACACCAGGCCACCACCAGCGTCGGCGGCCACCAGGCCACCCTGATGCCGAGCTTCCTCGCTCCCTCGATCATCGCCGGCAGCATCTGCCTGCTCATCGTCTTCGGCGGATCCCTGTCGGTCACCTTGCTCACCGGCTTGACCGTGGTCGCGATCTTCTTCGTCGCCGGGGTCCGCTTCCGCTACTTCTTCGTCATCGGCCTGGCCGGAGCCATCCTGGTCGGCACCCTGCTGATGATTTCCCAGAACCGCTTGAACCGGGTCCTTTACTTCACCAATCCGGAGATGTTCCAGGAGGTGAAAAGCGGTGGCACATACCAGCTTTGGCGCTCTCTGCTGGCCATCGGCTCGGGCGGCCCGACGGGAGTCGGCTTCACCGAGAGCCGCTTGAAAAACGAGTACCTGCCGGAATGCCACACCGACTTCATCATAGCCATCACCGGCGAAGAGCTCGGCCTGGTCGCCATCCTCGGAATCATCGCGTGCTACCTGGTGCTGATCGCCGCGACTTTGATCATCGGCGCCCGTTCGCGAGACTTCCGCGGCCAGCTGCTCTGCGTCGGCCTCGGCGCCGGCATCTGCTGCCACGCCTTGCTCAACCTGGCCTTCGTCTCGGGATCGATGCCGACCACCGGCGTCACCGCACCCTTGATCTCCTACGGGGGATCTTCGCTGATCTCGACTTTCATCGCCATCGGCCTGCTCCTCTCGGTCGAGCGCCAGGGCGCCCTCGCCTGCAAGGAAGAGGAGGAGCCGGCGCGCGATAACAACACCATGACCCGCAGCATCCCCGTGGAGAAGGAGCTCATCGCCACTTCCACCGGGCGCATCCCGGTGCAGCCGAAAGAGAAGGTTGAATAGTTGAAAGCTCGAAAGGCGAGCAGCCGGCATCGGGGCGCAGCGACTCAATTTTCGCATCAAACCCTCCAACCTCCAACCCTCCAACCTCTTCTTGATCATGCCTGACTCCGAAAAAATCGATCTCCTGGTCTCTTGCGGTGGTACCGGTGGCCACTTCTATCCCGGGCTGGCCGTAGCCCGCGAAGCACTGCGCCGGGGCCATGCCGTGCGCCTCTACCTCGGCGGCAAGCACGCCGACGGCCAGTCCCGCCTCGCTGCTGGTTATGGGCTCGGCGCCGACGCCACCTTTGCGCCGCCCTTGCCGCGGGGAGCGATCCAGGCCCTGCTTTTCCCCTTCCGCTTCACCGCCGCGACCTGGCGCTGCTGGCGCTACCTCGGCCGCCGCCGGCCGCGCGCTTTGCTCGCGATGGGCTCCTTTGCCGGTGTTCCCCTTTGCCTGGCGGCGCGCTTCCGCGGCATCCCCGTGCACCTGCATGAGGGCAATACCATCGTCGGCCGTGCCAACCGCCTGGTTTCCCGCTGGGCCACCCATCTCCATCTTGGATTCCCGATCCTCAATGCCTCCGCCGTCCGCTGTCCGAGTTCGGTCACCGGCATGCCATTGCGCCCCGAGCTCTGTGCCGCCCGCGACGGCGCCCGCCCGGCGGAATGGCGCGCCCGCCTTGGGCTCGATCCCGAAATCCCCCTTCTGCTCGCCTTCGGCGGCTCCCTCGGCGCGGCAAAGGTGAACACCGCCGTCGCCGAAGCCGCAGCGTCGATGCAGAGCCGCGGTCTCCGCTTCCAGCTCATCCACCTCACCGGCCAGGACGATAATGCCGCTTTGATTGAAGCTTACACCGCTGCCGGTGTCAAAGCCTTGGTGAAGAAGTCCCATGAAGCGATGGCGGAATACCTCCAGGCAGCAGACCTCGTCACCTGTCGCGCTGGCGGTTCCTCCCTGGCTGAACTCAGCTATTTCGGCCGCGCCGCGGTCTTCGTTCCGCTCGCCATCGCTGCCGACGGTCACCAGCTCGCCAATGCCCGCCACGGCTGCTCCAGCGGCGGCGGCTTCATCGTCACCGAGGATGAGCTCAGCGGGGAGGCCCTGCTCCGCCATCTCCAGCCGCTGCTGGCTGATCCCGCTTCGGCGGCGGCTGCCGCCGAAGCGATGCGACTTCTCGGGGTCGAACGCTCGGCCGAAAAGGTCTGCGACGCCTTGATGGCCGCTCCCGGCTAAAGACCGCCGGAAAGCTGAGCCTCGTATCCCGGGCGCCGCACCAGCCACGCAGGAACCCCATGCGAGAAGATTCCGATCTGGCTTTCGGCGCATTCAACCTGGATTCCGAAGTTGAGCTTGGGCTCAGCTTCCGAATCCAGGATTCAAGATTCAAGATTCAAGATTGAAAAATCCGCTGAGGAATCAGCCGTTGTCGATCTTCAACTTCGGAATCCAGGTTCAATGAGGTGCCTCGCAGGGGCGAGATGCAAAGTTGCCACGATTACGCACTGGGCGTGGCGATGGTAATTTCGCGACGCCGAAACCGGGGCAACTGGGTCAAATCGTCTTTTTGCGCGTCGCCAGCGACACCAGCACCAGGGTGAGGAAGGCGAGGGGGATGGTGAGGATCGCCGGCTGCGAGAAGGGCACCAGCGCGGCATTGGCGGGGTCGGCGAGCTTGTAGACGTCCTTGCAGGCCTGTTCGGAGCAGAGGATCCAGCCGATCGAGCTGATCAGGCCGACGCTGATCGAGGCGGCGACGCCCTGCTTGGTGGTGCCCTTCCAGAAGAGGATCATCAGCAGCGCCGGCAGGTTGGCCGATGCGGCGACGTTGAAGGCCCAGCCGACGAGGAAGTTGACGTTCATATCCTTGAAGAGGATGCCCAGGCCCATGGCGAGGATGCCGACGACGACGGCGGCGATCTTGCCGGCTTTCACCTTGGCGGCCTCATCGAGGTCATGGCCGAGCAGGCCTGCCATGATGTCGTGTGCGACCGCGCCGGAGGCGGCGAGGATCAGGCCGGCGACGGTGCCGAGCACGGTGGTGAAGGCGATGGCGCAGACCAGGGCGAAGGGCCATTCGCCGTAGCTGCGGGCGAGCAGCGGCGCGGACATGTTGTTGCTGCTCGGGTCCATCGCGCCGGAGGCCATCGCGCCGAGGCCGAGGAAGAGGGTGAGGATGTAGAAGAAGCCGATCGCGGCGATGCCGACGACGGTGGACTTGCGGACCGCGCTGGCGTCCTTGACGGTGTAGTAGCGGATCAGGATGTGGGGCAGCGAGGCGGTGCCGCAGAAGAGGGCGAGCATCAGGGAGATGAAGTCGAGCTTGCCCCAGGTGAACTCATCGCCTTTCAAGGCCTTGAAGGTGGACGAGCCGCCGGGCGTGAGTAGCTCTTCGCCTTTGCGCGGCGTGGGGGCGTAGACGAAGACATCGCCTTCCTTGGGGTCCTTGATCATCGTTTCCGGCCAGGTGAGGACGGTGGAGTCTTGCAGCGTGGAAAGGAATTCCGAGGGGCTGAGGTTCCTGGCCTCCTTGCTGTCGCCGGGGAGATCGAGGACCGAGCCGACCTGCTTCAGGTCGTTGGCGGGTGTCTGGGGCAGGCCGTCGACCAGCTTGGCCTTCTTGTTGAGGGTCTGGCAGAGGACGTAGCCGCCGGCGACCTCCTTCCAGGTCTGGACGCGGCCGTCGGCGAGCCTGATCCGGCTGAGCTGCTTGTCGCTCCAAACCTTGTCGACGGCGAGGCGCTCGCCCGGAAGGGCGGCGAAGGCGGCGGCGTCGATCCTCTGGTAGTCGCCGGGCTTCTCGGTGAAGCCGCGGGCGAGGATCATCGCCACCAGGATGGTGCAGAAGACGACCAGCATCGTCCCCTTGATGAACTGCACCCAGGTGGTGGAGACCATGCCGGCGGTGGTGACGATGGCGATGACGAGGAAGCCGACGATGATCACTCCGGCCTCCTGCGGCAGGCCGAGCAGGGGCTTGACCAGGACGCCGGCGCCGACCATCTGGGGGATGAGATAGAAGAGGCTGACGATGAGAGTGGAGAGGGCGGCGGTGGTCTTGATCGAGCGCGAGCCGAACTTGGCGTCGAGGGCGTCGGCGAAGGTGAACTTGCCGAGTTTGCGCAGCGGCTCGGCGACGACGAAGAGGGCGACCAGCCAGCCGGCGAGGTAGCCGATGGCGTAGAGGAAGCCGTCGTAACCGAAGAAGGCGATCATGCCGCAGATGCCGAGGAAGCTGGCGGCGGAGAGGTAGTCGCCGGCAAAGGCGATGCCGTTGACGAACCAGTGCACCTCGCCGTGCGCGGCGAAGTAGCCGGCGGCGGATTTCGCCTTGCGGCCGAGCCAGAAGGAGATGCCGAGGACGAGGCCGGCGAAGGCCATGAAGATGATGATCGCCAGGGTGGAAGATGATGGAAGCATGAGGGTCTGGGGGCTGGTGAGGTTGAATGGAGGAGGGGTCTAAGCCGCAGCGAGGCGAGCGAAGCGGGAGGGCGCTTTATTCGTCCTTGCCCTTGGCGACCATGTAGATGGCCGAGAGAAGCACTGCCAGAGCTATCAGGGCGAAGCCCCAGTGGATGGCGAGGTTGACGCCGTTGCCGATCTTCTTGGCCATCAAGTCGGGGCGGCAGACGGCGACCGTCATGAAACCGCCATAGGCGAGGACATAGAGGGCAAAGAGCGCGAGACCGCGCCGGGAGGTCTGGCCTTGATCAAGATCGTGACGCATGGAATATCCTTAAATGGGTGGCGGAGAAGATGTCACGGCGCCCGGCATTGACCAGCCTTGTGACACCATGGAAGGGAAATCAAAAATCTTGAAAAAATCGTCTCTATTCGTCTGGACGGAATGCAGTGTCTCGGTATCTTAGGCTCCGTCAGAAATGACAGCCCGGTGCTCGGGTGGCGAAATGGCAGACGCGCTAGCTTGAGGTGCTAGTGGGTAACACCGTGCGGGTTCAAGTCCCGCCTCGAGTACCACAAGATTTCCAGGGGATTCCGCAAGGGATCCCCTGATTCTTTGGTGCGCCGCCGGACGGCAGCTCTTGCTTCTGGCGTTTCCCGGATAGGTTTTGCCGCATCTCACTCCATCCGACAGGGGCGCATGACACCGAGACTAGACCAGATCTCCCTTCACAGCTACGAGCGCCAAGGCCTGAAGGCGGCGCTGCTCCGGCTGCTCGCGCCTCACGGCGGACTGGCGGCGCTGGCCCCCGGTAAACGGGTTTTGCTCAAGCCCAATTTCGTCATGCCGGAGAAGCCTGAAGATCCCTCCTGCACCCATCCCGACTTCTACATGGCGGTGGCCGAACTTCTCCTTGAGGAGGGTCGCGCCGTCAGCATCGGCGAATCACCGGCCTTCGGCTCCTGCGAGAAGGGCCTGCGGATGCATGGCGTCTACGACGAGTGCCGTAGTCGCGGCATCGGCATCGTCGAGTTCAGCGGCAGCCGCAAGTTCGAGGGCGTCGCTGGCGACTCCTGGTATGAGGAGCTCAGCGTCGCCGGCGAGCTGCGTGACTTCGACGCCGTGATCAATCTTCCCAAACTCAAGGTGCACCAGCAGTTCGTCCTCACCGGAGCGGTCAAAAACCTCTACGGATGCGTGGTCGGGCGCCGTAAGTTCCTCCGCCACAATCTCTGCGATAACGACCCCCGGCGCTTTGCCCGGATGATCATCGCCAATGCCGACGCGGTCGCGGCGACGCTGCATCTTGGCGACGGCATCGTCGCCATGCACATCAAAGGGCCTCGCGGCGGCCGCCCCTATCCTCTCGGCCAGATCCTCCTCGCCCAGGATCCCTATGCGCACGACTGGCTGCAGGCGTTGCTGATGGATCACCAGCCCCATGCCCTGCCTCTTTTTCAGGCCTTGGATCCCGCCCGGCTTGAGGCCGCCCGTGCCGCGGCCGAAGCCTTGTTCCATGAACGAGGCCTGAAGCCCGCGACCAGCCTCGTGCCCTCTTTCCGCACCGACATCTCCTTCAGCCCCCGCGCCATCCTCCGTTCCGCCTGGAGGCTGCTTAAGTTCAAGCTTCGTCGATAAGCTGCCGAGATCTTGATTCCTGGCCGAATCCGCCTAGGATTAGCGCCAATTAGGTAAAATCAGGAGAAGCCGTCCGTGTCGACCCAGAATCGTGAATCCCAGAACAGCCTCACGCCTCGTTGCGCCCTGGAGCTGCTGAAAGACGGCAACCGCCGCTTCATCAACAATCTCCAGACCGACCGCGACATGCTTCACCAGGTGAACGCCACCAAGGACGGCCAGTATCCCTTCGCGGTGATTCTTTCCTGCATCGACTCGCGGACCTCGGCCGAATTGATCTTCGACCTGGGCCTCGGCGACATCTTTTCGGTGCGCATCGCCGGCAACGTCCTCAACGAAGACATCCTGGGCAGTATGGAGTTTGCCTGCAAGATCGCTGGCTCTAAACTCATCCTGGTCCTCGGCCACACTCGCTGCGGCGCGGTGAAAGGCGCCTGCGACCATGTCGAAATGGGGAATCTGACGACCTTGCTCAACAAGATCTACCCGGTGATCCGTTCCCTGAAAAAGCATCCCGAGACTGCAGAGCTGGCTCCAAACGCCTTCGTCGAACGCGTCGCCAAGGAGAACGTGCGCCAGGTGCTGCGCGCCATCCCCAGCCGCTCGCCGATCCTTGCCGACCTGATCGAGCAGGGCCGCATCGGTCTCGCCGGCGGTCTTTACGATGTCGAGAGCGGAGAAGTGCAGTTTTTCGATGAGATGTTCTGAGTTCAGGCCGGGGCGGAACCGGCGACGTCGCGCCTTGCGTCCGCCTGAAGATCGATGACCCGGTCCTGTTCGTCGACGATTTCGCCGGTGATGACTTCAAGAACGTCCTCGAGAGTGACGATGCCGGCGACGCCGCCGTCTTCATCGACGACGACGGCGAGATGCTGGCGGCTTTCCTGGAATTCCCGCAGTAGGCGGTGGGCAGGCGCTTGCCGGGGGACAAATCGGACCTTGCGGCAGAAGTTCTCGACCGGTTCGTCGGCGCGGCCCTGGACCAGGCCGGCGAGGAGATCGGAGCGCAGCACCATGCCGACCACCTGGTCGGGGCTGCCGTTGATCAAGACGATGCGGGAATGGGGGGCGGCCAGGATCTGCGCCTGCAGCGCCCCGAGAGTGGCGGAGACATCGAAGGAGAACATCCGGACCCGGGGCGTCATGATCTGCGAGGCGAGGGTGTCGTCGAGCTCGAAGACTTTCTGGATCATCTCCGACTCGTGGCGGTCGATCTCGCCCTCATGGGCGCCAATGCGGGCGAGCATGCGGATCTCGGATTCGTCGGTGGTCGTGCCCTCTTCGGCGCGCAGCATGGGCTTGGTCAGCAGGCTGATCAGCCAGACCAGTGGGGTGAGCAGGACGGAGAGCCAGCGCAGGGGTATGGCGGAGTTGTAGGCGACGCTTTCGCTGTGGCGTTCGCCGAGGGTCTTGGGCAGGATTTCGGCGAAGACGATGATCAGGAGGGAGAGAAGGCCCATGACCGCTCCGAAAGCCAGGGCGACGCTTCGCTCGTCCTGGCCGAAGATTTCGCTGAAGTGCGCAGTGGCGACGACACCGATGAGGGCGGGGCCATTGGCGCCGAAGATGTTGGAGAGGATGACCAGGACCGAGATGGTGCGCGGCATGTCATCAGTGACCTCCTTCAGCGCCAGGGAGCGGCGGGTGCCGCGATCAAGGAGCTGGCGGACGCGCGCTTCGGGGATGGAGAGCACCGCTGCCTCGACCAGGGAGCACAATCCTGAAGTCAAGATGACGGCAGCCGAGAGTATAAGGAGGGTGAACATGTATGGAGTTGGAGATCAACTCAGGACTTGTCTTCGTCGACGAAGCTTTCCTTGCCTCCGGAGAAGTATTTGTCTTCATCGATGATGATGCCGGAAGGGTTGCGGCCGCGTTCGTCGATGCTGGTCAAGCGGGCGATTTCATTGCTCGAAAGGCCATTGATCGAAAGCCCTTCCGACTGGCCGCCGCTGGCAGGGGGCAGCTTGACGTTGGCTTGGGTGGGAGGGCGGCTGAGCGAGGCGGCGGTCGGGCTGCGAGGCTGGGGCGGCGCGGCTGGCGGCGGTGGCGCAGGAGAGGAAGGCGCGGAAGAGGCGGAGGTCTTCCGGCGGGCCATGAAGATCCCTGCTCCGGCGAGCGCGGCAAGCACCAGGACGCCGATGGCGATCGGCAGGACCGGCACAGCTTCCTCCCCGGCGCCTGAGCTCCCGGTGCTGACCTGGGTGAGCAGGGGCGGTGCTTCCTCGGCGGCTTCTTCATCGATCACTTTCTTGGGTTTTTTCTTCTCTGCCGGCTTGCTTTCGGCCGGGGCCTGAAGCTTGCGGTCGTCGAGGTAGCCGTTGCCATCGACTGGCACAGAGGAATCCGCGGCGCTGAGCAGCCGCGGCAGAAGACAGGCGAGAGAGAGGAGGACGAGGATACGCATGATTCGGGGATGCTTGTACGGTTGGCTTGGGCTGAGAAGCTAAATCGTCCGGCGGAAAATTCAACCGTTACTCAGGGCTTGTGAGTCTGGAAGGTGGCGGTGACGTCACGGGCGACGACGGCGTCGCGGCGGCTGATCTCGTCGAAAAGAGCTTCGAGGTTGCGGCTGGATCGGTCGGCGTACATCTTGACCAGCCCGGGGCTGGCTTCTTGATTGAAGACGACGAGAAGGACCACGTCGGTGCCGATGGCGTGCATCAGCAGGCCCTTGCCCTTGCCTTGGTGGACGATGGAATCGAAATCCCTTTCGCCGACGACGCCGGCGAGCTCCCGCGTCGCTGCATAGGAGCCGGCGACCAGGGCGGCGAGGAGCTCCTGTTCGTCGTCGAAGCCTTCGCCTTCCTTCACCAGGACCGAACCGCCGCGGTCGCAGAGGATGGCGACGGAGGCTTCGGAAAGGTCGAGCAGGCTGAGAAGCTCGGCGGTGAGGATGTCGCAGTCACGCTGCGTCAGTTCATAGGCCATCATGAGGGCGGCCTCGCGTTCAGGAGTTGTTGCGTTTGTCGAGGAAGTCCTGGAGGACCAGCTTGGCGATGGCGTTGAGGCTCTCTATCACCCCGTCGCCCTTGAAGGCGGCGGCCTCGATGGTGGGGTGGCGGATGGGCCCGCGGTTGAGAAGGAAGTCGAGATATTCAAGAGGCGCGGCATCCGGCAGGTCGCGCTTGTTGTACTGGAGGATCAGGGGCATCTTGGCCAGGGTGTCGTTCTGGTCGCGAAGGTTCTCCTCGAGATTCTGCAGCGATTCGAGGTTCTCGGGCATCTTGGCCAGGGAGGAGTCGGCGACGAAGACGATGCCGTCGCAGGAGCGGAGGACCAGCTTCCGGGTCGAGTTGTACTTCACCTGTCCGGGGACGGTGTACATCATGAATTTGGTGGTGAAGCCTTCGATGGCGTCGGTCTTGAGGGGCATGAAGTCGAAGAAGAGGGTGCGGTCCTGGCTGGTGGCGAGGGAGCTCATCTTGCCCTTCGCCTCCTCGGGAAGGCGGTCGTGGACGATCTGCAAGTTGGTCGTCTTGCCGCACATGCCCGGCCCGTAGTAGACGATTTTGAACTGGATCTCCTTCTTGGCGTAATTCACCATCGCCATAAGTTCATCTCCCGATCGTTGGGGGTTCGGATTTCAAGTGCGGCCTGCCGGGCGGGCAGCTGAAGAGCTTGAGTTCGGGACAGGACCGTTGAACGGCGTCCAACATAGCGCCGTCCAGGGGATTGATAAGGGCCAGGCACAAAGCTCCGGCTTCGCGGCAGGAGAAAAGTCCTGGCGCGGTGCGATGCCAGCTCCGTTCCGGAGCCCAGGGAAGCCCCAGAGAAGCGATCAGAGTGCCGTAGCCGTCGGCATCGCGCTCCCAGGCGCGGCGTAGCCTCGCCTCCCAGGTCTGTCCCGTCATTGCGAGCTCCTCCTCTGGATCAAGGAGGCCATGCTCGAAGAGGCGGTCGAGAAGACGGGCCGAGTCGCGCCGCGACGGCACGGGCAAGTCGAGCTGGGAGATGGAGTCCGGCGGACGCGGACGCGGCGGCGGGGCGGCAGGCAGGCGGACCAGGGTCTTGATCCGCTCGCTCGCCGCGACGGCCGGAGGGGAGGCTGGCGGCGGCGGCAAGCTCCCATGGAGATGGCTGCGCAAGGCGAGAACCCGCGCCCGGGCATGGATGTCTCCCGGCATGCGTTCGAGAATCGATTCATAGAGACGGAGTTCGTCCCAAAGTTTCTGCTCTTCGCCCGGATCCATCGCTGTATTCCCGCTTTCTTGTCACCCAGTATACCACGGAAGGGGGGGCGATGACAAGTCTCCCGGCTCTTCAAATCAAACAAAAGATGGCGCCGGGCTGCCCGGCGCGACGAGCTTGGGCCGGTTCCGTCGCGAAAGCACGGGCGTCGGCTTACGGCTCCAGGGCTTCACCGGCTTCACCGGACTCCGGAAGCTCGAGAGCGCCGCTGAAATTCATCGGATGCTGCTCTCGGATCGAATCGCAATTTTCCTTGCGGACCATCTGGAAATGGCGCCCGCCCTTGAAGGACTCGAAGCACCAGCCGAGCAGACGGTCATTCTCCAGCGCGACGGTGTCGATCTCAGTCGCCAGGGCTTCGCAGACGAGAAAGCGCGCATCAGAAGGCTCGGCCCAGAATTCCTGGACCGCGGACTCCTGATTGCTCGAAGGCAGGCCGCAGAAAGAGACGACGAGCACCTTGCCGGGGTGGCGGCGGAGAATCCCTTTGAGCTCGGAGAGACGGATGAAAACCGGCTGCGGATGCAGCCTCTCGATGCTGTGGCTTTGCGGACAGCCGGACTTCTCCAGGAAGGCTTGAGCCTGCGCCCGTACGACCGGCTCGCTGTCGCCGGCATGGAATAGGAATACGGTCTTCTCGAATTCTGCGAGCCGGCCTTTGAAAGCCGTCGCGACGAAATCGCTGCGTTCGACCCGGACTTTGCAGGCCGCGGCGGCGATCTTGTCCTCGAACTGGCCGTCTTCGTCGCGAAGGACCCCGTACATCGCCGTGCCGACGGCGGCGAGGCCGAAGGCGAGGGCGAGGAGCGTCAGTCCCGGCTTGGGACGAGCCGATCTCTTGCGTCGGGCCATCACCAAGAAGAGTCCGAGGAGGCAGCCGCAGATGATCAAAGTGCTCATTTGAAGGCTCCGTTCCATCCGTAGTTGAACATCTGATCCCAGCCGAAGTTGGGCACATAGGGCAGGATGCTGGCCGGATCGGTCTTGTTCCAGTTGCAGCTTCCGTCGAGGCGAAGCACCATGAAGCCGTCGCGGTGCAGCGGCTTGTACATGCTGTCGACCTGCAGCGGCGTCTCACCGGAATCCGCCACTCTGGCGTTGCGGCCCCAGCGAGAACCGGGGATCATGCCGACGCTGCCGTTCCAGGCGTAGGAGGATCCCGTCCATTCCGACTTGCCGAAAAGCGACCAGCTCCCCGTGCCGCTCCCCTCGTAGGTGATTTCCATTCCGGCGTGATAGCCGGAACTCAGCTTCTTCGCCATCGGACAGTAGACCAGCCTGCCGTCGCTCAGATAGCCTTCCTTGTAGAGCAGACCTTGAGCCATGTAGCCGTCGGAGGCGGCCCAGATGGCGTCGTTGCCCTCCGCCGCGGCGATCGCGCCGTTGGCGCCGAAACCCTTGTTTGGCGACGCCCAGGGGAAATTGCCTCGCTGGTTCTGCGCCGAACGCATCGCGCCGAGGTAGATCTGATGCTGATTGTTGCCGCACAGGACCATCTTCGTCTTCTGCCGGGCCTTGAGCAGCGCCGGATGCAGCATCGATACCAGGATCAGGATGACGACGATGACGCAAAAGAGCTCAATCAGAGTGAAATGGCGGCGGGCGTTCATCGGTGGTCCTCGGGGCTGGCGTGGAGTTTCTTCACCTGCTAGAACTCAGACGAACCAAGCGCCGTTGCATGAAAATCCGGATTTTTCGAAAATAAATTTTCGCGGACTTGTGCCCTGCGCTTCTCCCGGCCTAGAATGGTGGCGAGGGGGGCATGCGCATGGAATTGCCGAAACAGCTGCAGGGGGTTTTTGAAGCTGCGATGACGGCGCGGGACGGCGACGGCGAAGCTGCCGGGCTGGATCGCCTCGAGGATGGCTGGCCCTACAGCCTGGACGAGCTCATCGACCAGGGCGGGATGAAGCGGATTTTCAAGTCACTCGACCGCCGCAGCGGCCGCTGGGTGGCGAGGGCCGAGATGATCCGTCCGGAGCGGGATGCTCTTCGCTTTCTCCGCGAGGCCCGCCTCACCGCGCAACTCGAGCATCCCAACATCATGCCGATCTACGAGATCGGCCTCACCCCCGGCGGCGCCCCCTATTTTACCATGAAGCTGTGCGATGGACGCAGCCTCGAGGACATCCTGAAGGAGCTCCGCGGCGGCGGCGATCCGGCCGCCTTCCCGCTTGAGAAGAGGCTCGAGATCTTCATCCGTGTCCTCGACGGCGTCGCTTCGGCCCACCAGGCGGGCGTCATCCATCTCGACCTCAAACCCGCCAACATCCAGGTCAGCCTGCACGGCGACGTCCTGGTGTGCGACTGGGGCCTGGCTCGGGTCCTCGACGAGATCTGTGAAGATCCCGGCCTGCTTGAACATTCGATCGACAGCGAGGAGCTGCGGACCCTGACCTCCCACGGCTTCATCAAAGGCAGTCCGGGCTACATGTCGCCGGAGCAGGCCGGCGGCCCGCAGGTCCCGAAGGACCAGCGCAGCGATATCTTCTCCCTCGGCGCGATCCTTCACGCGCTGCTCTGCTTCCATCCGCCCTTCGAGGGAAGCGCCGAGGAGATCATACGCGCCACCCGTGCCGCAAGGATTCTCCCACTCGGCCGCTATCGGCCTGGGCTCACCATTCCCGCCAGTCTCGAGGCGGTCTGCCTCAAGGCGATGGCACTCGATCCCGCCGAACGCTACGCCAGCGTCGACCAGATGCGCCAGGAGATCGATGCCTACCGCCACGGCTTCGCCACCGAGGCCGAGCAGGCTTCGCCTCTGAAGCTGCTGCTTCTGGCGGTGCGGCGCCACCAGGTCGAAAGCCTGCTTCTGGTCACCTGCCTGGCTGTGGTCGCGGTGAGCGTCCAGGGCCATATCAGCAAACTCCGCGACAAGGAGGCGGAAACCCGCGCCGCCCTGGCCCGTGCAGTGGCCAGCGAAAGCCGCCTCCAGAGCGAGGTCGAACGCAACCGTCTGCTCGGCAGGGAATCGGCGCCCCGCCACCTGAAGAAGGCCCTCGATGCCGAACTCGCCTATGACTTCAAGACCGCCAGGGACTTCGCCAACATGGCGGTCGACCTCGACCCGGAGTTGACCCAGGCCTGGGGGACCAAGGGACTGATGCACTTCGTCAACCAGGAGTTTTCCGCCTCCGCCGAGGCCTACAGGCACTTCGGCGGCAAGCATACCTACATGGAGGAATGGGCTCGGGAATTCGCCGCTTACAAGCCCGACAAGCAGGCGTTCCTTCCCGCCGACAAGTGGCTGGATCTCTACATGCGCCTGAAGGCCCGGAACAATTATGTCGCCGACCGCCTCCTCCATTGCTTCCTCCACGCCCAGCCCAGCCCCCCTCTGCCCCTCCGAGTGAGTATTGTCGAGTCCGTCACCCGCTCCTGGAACCCTGGCAGCTCCTTCCGTTGCGAGTTCGACGGGGTCGAGCTCAAGATCGCCGACAGGAAGAACGTCTCATGGCTCTACGCCTTGCAAGGCTTCCCGGCGAAGAAGCTCGACCTTAGCGGCTCCCAGATCGAACACCTCAACTCCTTGCGGGGCATGCCGCTCGAAGAGCTCGACCTGAGCCGTACTCGGCCCCACGACCTCTCTCCCTTGGCTAAACTCCCGCTGACCCGCCTGAATCTCTCCGGATGCAAGATCCTCTCCCTCGCTCCGCTGCAACAGCTGCCTCTCCGTGAACTCGATCTCCGCAATTGCCGCGACCTGAAATTGGATCAGCTCGCCGGCTGCCGGTACCTCCGCCGCGTCCACCTCAGCCGCGGCCAAGACTTCGAGACGGTCAAGAACTTGCTGCCCGGAGTGGAATGGCTGCTGCAATGATGGATTTCCCTAAAGCTTGGAACAAAATCCCATTCTTTACCGTCGGAATGCGACAGCCCGCAAGGAACCCAGACATGAAAGTCCTCACGATCCAGTCCGCCGCCTTCGCATTTTGCCTCGCCTCCTGCGTCGCCGGTCCATCGGTGCCGCCGCCCGCCCCCTTCGGCGCCACCCCGACCCCGGCCCAGGTCAAGCACGCCGAACGCGCCTTCTACGCCTTCTGCCACTTCACTGTCGACACCTTCACCGGCCGCGAATGGGGAACCGGAGGGGAATCGGAAAGCGTCTTCAATCCCAGCGCCTTCGACGCCCGCCAGATCGTCCGCAGCATCAAGGCCTCCGGAGCCAAAGGCGTCATCCTCACCTGCAAGCACCACGACGGCTTCTGCCTCTGGCCCTCGTCCACCACCGAGCACGACATCAGCGCCAGCCCCTACAAGGACGGCAAGGGCGACATCGTCCGGGAATTCGCCGACGCCTGCCAGGCCGAGGACTTCGAATTCGGCGTCTACGTCTCGCCCTGGGACCGCAACCACAAGACCTACGGCACGCCCGAATATCTCGCCGTCTATCGCAAGCAGATCGAGGAGCTCTGCAGCCTCTACGGCAAGCTCTTCGAGATCTGGTTCGACGGCGCCAACGGCGGCACCGGCTATTACCAGGGCAAGGTCGGGCCGGTCGAGTCGCAGGACGTCAAGCACCGCCGCAACGTCGATCGCGGCAGCTATTACGACTGGCCGGGGACCTGGAAGGTCGCCACCGGCCTCCAGCCCGGCATCATCATCTTCTCCGACATCGGCCCGGGGGTCCGCTGGGTCGGCAACGAGCATGGCCATGCGCCTGATCCCTGTCGCGCCACCATCGACCTCCTGCCCACCGACGGCGTCGGCCAGATCGACTCGCGCAAGCTCGGCACCGGCCACCTCCACGGCAGCCACTGGGTGCCCGCCGAGGTCGACGTCTCGATCCGCCCCGGCTGGTTCTGGCACGAGGACCAGAACGGCCGCGTGCGCAGTCCGCAAAACCTGATGCAGATCTACCTGGACTCGGTCGGCCACGGCGCCACCTTCAACCTCAACGTGCCGCCCGACCGCCGCGGCCTCGTCCACGAGAACGACGTCGCCAGCCTGCAGCAGTTCGGCGAGCACCTCAGGCAGACCTTCGCCCGCAACCTCGCCCAGGGCGCCAAGGCGAGTGCCAGCAATGTCCGCGGCCAGGATCCCTTCTACGGACCGCAGAAGCTGCTCGACGCCGACCTGTGGAGCGCCTGGATCACCGATGACGCCGCCAAGACCGCGGAGGCGGTCTTCGAGCTCGACGGAGCCCAGACCTTCAACCTCATCCGCCTGCGCGAGGACATCCGCCTCGGCCTGCGCGTCGAAGGCCTCGCCATCGACGCCTTCGAGAACGGCGCATGGAAGGAGATCGCCAAGGCCGAGTCGATCGGCTCCTGCCACCTCTGGCGCGTGCCCAAGACCACCACCGGCAAGGTCCGCATCCGCGTCACCGCCGCCGGCGCCTGCCCCGCCCTCTCCGACTTCGGCCTCTACCTCGAACCCGAGTTCCCCGCCTGGGTGCCGCCCGTCGGCGGCGATCCCAAGGCCCTCGCCAAGGCCAAGTGGAAGATCCTCGGCTGCAGCTCCCAGGCCGAAGGCGGCGAGGCGCGGAACGCCATCGACGGCAATGCCGCCACCCTCTGGCATACCCACGGCAAGGACGGCGAAAGCGGCCTGCCGCAATCGATCAGTGTCGACCTCGGCGAAGTCAAGAAGCTCAAGGGCTTCACCTGCACTCCTCGGACCGGCGTCCTGCACGGCGTCGTCGACCAGTACCGCTTCGAACTCTCGCTCGACGGCAAGTCCTGGAGCCTCGCCGCCGAGGGCGAATTCGGCAACCTGCGCGCCAACCCGGTGGAGCAGAGCGTCGGCTTCGCCCCCGCCCAGGCCCGCTACTTCCGCTTCACCGCCAGGCACGCGCTGGAGAAGGACCACGCCGCCATCGCCGAGATCGGGGTGATCGAGGACTGAGATCCTGGCGGCGGACGGCTGGGTGAGGGCGCTTTTCAGACTTGCTTCCGGCTCTCGACACGACACGTGGCCGGCGTGAAGGCTGCTGGTTTGGGAAGGAGAGATTCTGCGTGGCACATCTGAAGAAGCGAAGGCGAAAGTCAGTCCGCAGGATCCGCGTTGTACGAAAGAGGCTCCCATTCGCCCGTTCCGAGGATGAGGGAGATCAGAGACCCGAGGGATGTGCCGCAGACCTCGAGGCAGGCCGCGGCGCCGCCGTCATGCCATTTTGCAGTGCTTGCAAAGGCCTCGAAGCGGCGGCGATCGCCGCCGAGAAAACTGAGCAGGCGTTCGAGGAGGAGGTGGGCGAGGAAATAGGAGGCGGACATCAGATCCTGGTCTTCCTGCCAGCTCCGGCCGGACCAGAAATCCTGGATGCTCCGCTCGTTCCACAAGGAGAGATGTTGGCGCAGCTCGTCGGCGCCGTCGACCAGGTGGAGGGAGCGGCTGCCGAAGCGTCTTTCCACCGCCATCGCCAGGGCTTCGTCGAGCCAGAGCGGCAGCTGGCGGTGATGAAGGAGTAGGTGGGCGAGTTCATGGATCAGAGTTGCTTCGGCGCTGCCCTGGTAACTGCCGTTGATCAGGATGTGGGGGTTGCGACCGCCGCAGAACATCCCGCCGGAGAGGAGTGGATGGCCGTTCTCGAAGGATTCGACGTAGCGGTAGTAGAGCTCGTGATCGGTGAAGAGGAGGACGACGATGAAGCCGCAGCCTTGGGGCTTGAAGAGGCTCGGGAAGTCGTGGTTCATCTCGCCGATGATTTTGGCGGCCAGGTCCATCAGGAGGCGGCGTTTGCCGTCGTTTTCCGTCGGCGGCGCCGCGAGGAGGAACCAGCATTCGGGCTGGTGCGACAGGGTCCAGGACTCGCCGAAAACAGGGAGAAGGGCTTCCAGCCACTGCAATTGCGCCGTCTGGAAGATCAGCTCCCGCTTGCGTTCATCGGATTCTGCTTCCGCCAGGGGCCAGAGGCCGTGGAGATCGAGATGGGGAAAACCGCCGCGGAGGCTCAGCGACACCTCGGGCATGGGAATGCCTTCGCGCTGGCAAAGATCGGCAGCCCGCGGCGCTAGGCAGATCGGGCTTTTGACGAACAGGCTGCGGAGGAAGGAGAGCATGGCAGGGATTTGTGGGTTTGGCGTTTACGGAAAAATCTCTTCAGTCACTTCCGAGTCATCCGTGTTTTCCGTCGTCGCGAAAGCTCAGGCCAGGTCGTCCGAGTTGACGCTTTCCGGCGCCAGGCCGGCGAGGACTTCACCGACGAGGTAGAGCGAGCCGAAGACGAGGGTGAGGGCGTCCTTTTTGGCGAGGGTGACGGCGAGGGCGTCCTGCCAGCGCGGGTAGGCGGCGACCGGGCAGGAGAGGACGGCGCGGGCCCGTTCGGCGAAGGTTTCCGGGGCGAGGGCGCGGGGGTTGTTGACGCCGACGCAGCTGAGGCTGGCGGCCTTGGGTCCGATGGCGGCGAGGAGAGCTTCGAGGTCCTTGTCGGCCATCATGCCGCAGACGAGGTGGAATTTCTGGCCGAGGAAGGCGTCGGAGAGGGAGCGGGAGAGCGACTGGATGCCGTCGGCGTTGTGGGCGCCGTCGACGAGGAGGCGGCCCTTTTCGAGCACTTGCAGGCGTCCCGGCAGGCGGGCGTGGACGAGGGCGGCGAAGGCGCGGTCGAGGTCGGGAAGGAGGCCTTGTTCGGCGAGGATTTCGAGGGCGGCGGCGGCGCAGGCGGCGTTGTCGAGCTGGTGCAGGCCGCCCATCGAGATGGCGAATTGGCGGCGGCCGGCGCGGCCTTCGAAGTCGAGCGATTGCGAGAAGCCGTCGGGGCCGAAGCCCTTGCGGTAGCGGCGGAGGCTGAAGTCGCGGTCGAGCTGGCGGACGTCGCTGCCGAGTTCGGCGGCGCGGGCGTGGATGACCTGGCGGGCCTCGGCGTGGTTGACGCCGCAGACCAGCGGCACGCCCGGCTTGAGGATGCCCGCTTTTTCGGCGGCGATCTTGGCGTGGGTGTCGCCGAGATACTGCATGTGATCGAGGCCGATGTTGGTGATCACGGTGAGGAGCGGCGTGACGATGTTGGTGGCGTCGAGGCGGCCGCCGAGGCCGGTCTCCCAGATCACCAGTTGGCAGCCGGCTTCTTCGAAGACGAGCAGCGCGGCGGCGGTGATCGCCTCGAAATAACTCGGGCGGACGCCGGAAATCCGGACCACTTCCGGCTCGAGCGCCATCACCTTCGAAATCGCCCGTTGGAAGGCGTCGGGCGGCATCGGCTTGCCATCGATGCGGCAGCGTTCATGGAAGTCGACGAGGAAGGGCGAGGTGTAGAGGCCGGTGCGGAGGCCGCAAAGCTTCGCCGCGGTGGCCAGGTAGGTGCAGGTCGAGCCCTTGCCGTTGGTGCCGGCGACATGGACGAATTTCAGCCGCGACGCCGGATCGCCCAAGAGGCGGTTCATCAAAAACATGTTGTCGAGGCCGAGCTTCATGCCGAAGAGCTGCAGCGAATCGAGCCAAGGCTGGATGGTGACGGGTTGCTCCATGATTTCTCCTAACGATTTGAACCACGAATGAAGGCAGGGGGAAGAACTGAACAATTTGAACCACGAATGGACACGAATGGACACGAATTTTTTAGGGGAGGGAGGCAGGATGTGATGCTTGGGTGGTCTTCCTGTAGCCTTGTTCTATTCGTGTGAATTCGTGTCCATTCGTGGTTCCTGAGCTTTTTTCATAAAACGATCCGCTCCCATTCGAGGCGGGCGTGTTTGAAGTTGAAGATGACGCCGACTTTCAAACCGGTGATTTTGAGATAGTTGATGACCTGGCCGCGCTCGACATCGGTGATCCTGTCGATCGTCTTGGTTTCAACGATGAGCTGCTCAAAGGCGATCAGATCCGGAATGTACTCTCCGACTTGGATCCCTTTGTAGTCGATCTTGAATCGCCTCTGCTGGCACCAGGGGATGTCACGCTGCTTGAACTCCACCACGAGGGCATTTTCATAGGGCTTCTCCAAGAGGCCGTGCCCCAAGATTTTGAGCACTTCAATCGCGGCGCCGACGACGGCATAGACTTCTTCTTTCAGATAGAGCATCGGCAGAACTCCTAACCAAACGATTTGAACCACGAATGGACACGAATGAACACGAATTTTTTATCCATGCAAGACAGTGAAGGCGCAGGCTCAAAACCTTCTCTCGCTCCTCTGCTCCTCCAAATATTCGTGTCCATTCGTGTCCATTCGTGGTTCGGCTGCTTCTGTTGCTGCTGCTTTGAGCTTCATCATCCGCGCTGCGGCGCAGGCGGCGCCGAAGCCGTTGTCGATGTTGACGACGCTGATGCCGCTGGCGCAGGAATTGAGCATGGCGAGGAGGGCGGCCCAGCCGCCACCGCCGGCGCCGTAGCCGGTGGATGTGGGCACGGCCACCAGGGGGCAGGCGACGAGGCCGCCGAGCACCGAGGGGAGAGCTCCTTCCATTCCGGCGCAGACGATCAGGAGCTCGGCCTGCTGGAGGCGTGGCAGGGCGGAAGTCAGGCGGTGCAGGCCGGCGACGCCGATGTCGCAGATCAGATCCGCCTCGAAGCCGAAATAACGCAGGCTGAGCCAGGCTTCGCGGGCCACCGGCAGGTCGCTGGTGCCGGCGCAGACGACGGCGATGCGCGACGCCTTCACTTCAGCGGGGGGGCGCAGGAGGCAGCGCGACAGGGGGTCGTAATCTAGCCCGAGGCGAAGCGCCAGCTCGGAGCCGACGCCCGCCTCGACCCGGGTGGCGAGGACGCGTCCGGAGCGTCCGAGGATGGCGGTCGCGGCGGCGGCGATCTGCTCGGCCGTCTTCCCCTGCCCGTAGATCACCTCGGGAAAGCCGCAACGGCGCTCGCGGTCGTGGTCGAGCAGCAGGCCGTCGAGCGGCTGGCTGAGCAAGGCGGCGAGCCGCGTGGCGGTTTCCTGCGGGTCGGAACCGGCGGAGAGCAGCGTTTTCAGAATGTCGTCGTGGAGCGAGTGCATGGGGAGCCCTTATCAATTTGCTAAGGCGGATTATCTTCCATCTACGCCAAATTACACGGGCCGATCGCAAAGTGCGACCGACTCTGAATCGGAGAGAATCATGCGTTACATCCCCGTCTTCCTGACTTTGCTGGCTCCCCAGGCCTTCGCCCAGAACGCCAAGCCCGCTCCCATTCCGCCGGTCGTCGCACCTGCGCCCACCACTCCCGACGGCGCCGCTCGCCCCGCCCAGAAGGGAACTGTCATCGCCCCCGCCCTCGACACCGACCCCGACGTCACCGCGATGAGCAAGGAGGAGGAGAAGGAGGAGGACCGCAAGAAGAAGCTCAAGGAGCTGGAAGACAAGATGAACGAGGATCCGCCCAAGACCAAGGCGATCCTGCAGCTCGGCGTCTGCCACTACTACGGCCGCCTGGGCTTGGAGAAGGACGCTGCCAAGGCGGCGGAATTGTGGCGCAAAGGCTCCGATCTGAACGACCGGGCCTGCATGTTCAATCTCGCCGGCCTGTACTGGAAGGGCGAAGGTGTGGAACGCAGCGCCGACGAAGCTTTGAAGCTCTACCAGAAGGCTGCCGACTTCGGCTTTATCGACGCCAACATCAATGCCGCCCTGATCCTCGACGGCCGCGGCGAATACGAAAGCGCCCGCCCTTATTTCGACGTCGCGGTCCGCGAGAAGCGCGACATGCGGGCGGTGAAGCGGCTCGCCGCCTATGCCGAGCAGGGCCTCGGCGGCCCCAAGGATCTGATCGAGGCCGGCAAGCTCTACCGCGTCGCAGCGGAGAACGGCGACTCCTTCTCGCAGCTCAAGATGGCCGACTTCTACGTCAACGGCACCGGCATGTCGGAACCCAATCCGCAGGAAGCGATGCAATGGGTGATGCGCGCCGCCGACAACGGCGCACCAGAAGCCGAGGCCCGCATGGGATGGTGCTACCAGAACGGCCAGGGAGTCCGCAAGGACAACCAGGTCGGCTTCCGCTGGTTGATGCGTGCCGCGGAACAGAACTTCTCCCCTGCCCAAGTCGCCGTCGGCAACTGCTACGCCGTCGGACGCGGCGTGCCCTCCGACATGACCGAGGCGGTGCGATGGTATGAAAAGGCGTCGAAGGACAAGAACCCCCAAGGGCTCTACAACCTAGGCGCTTGCAAGGCCAACGGCAATGGCTGCAAGGCCGACATGGCGGAAGCTATGAAGCTCTACCGCCAGGCCGCCGAAGCCGGCTACGCTCAGGCGCAGTTCGTCCTCGGCCGGATGTACCTCGAAGGCAAGGAGCTGAAGCAGGACTTGGTGATGGCTCAGTCGCTCATCCAGCAAGCAGCCCTGCAGGATCATCCCGACGCCTTGTGCGAGCTCGGCCGCTGCTATCTCCTCGGCATCGGGGTCAAGATCGACCTCGCCCAGGCCGAGAAGTTCCTCTTGAAAAGCGCGGAATTCGGCTCCGAGGAGGGCTACTCCCTATACCAGAAAAATTTCGTCAAGCCAGCCCCGCGCTGAGTGTCATCGGACGATGCCAATCGCGAAAGCGGCATAGAATTGTCGCCGACACCCAACTCCACGGAACCTCAACATGCCCCGACCCGAACTTGAAACCCTCCGCCAGGAACTCGCCGCCGGCAGCGCCCAACTCCTCGACATCCGCGAATGGGATGAATGGAAGGCCGGCCACCTCTCCCAGGCTGTCTTCTGCCCCCTTTCCGGCATCAACGGCGGCGACATCCCGGCTGAGCTGGACCCCGCCAAGAAGACCTACATCCACTGCCGCAGCGGCCGCCGCGTCCTGCAAGGCAAGCCCCTCCTCGAAGAGGCAGGCTTCACTCATGTCATCGCCCTGCCCGAAGGCTTCGACGCCCTCGCCGCCGCCGGCTTCACCACGGAGATCTGATCATGGCCGCCGGAAAAATGAGCATCAAGCTGGTCCGCGACAGCGGCGTCGCCTTCAACTGCCTCAGCGGCCAGGGCCACCAGGTCCGCCTCGACGGGCCGCCCTCGGTCGGCGGCCAGGACAGCGGCACCCGCCCGATGGAAATGGTCCTCATGGGCCTCGCCGGCTGCTCCGCCGTCGACATCGTCATGATCCTCGAGAAGATGCGTCTCCCCCCCGGCGCGATGGAGATCGGCGTCGAGGCGACCCGTGCCGACGCCGTCCCCGCCGTCTTCACCGACATCCACATGAGCTTCAAGGCCAGCGGCGTGCCGCTCGACAAGCTGCAGCGGGCCGCCGACCTGTCGGTCGAGAAATACTGCTCCGTCGCCCACATGCTCCAGCCCAAGGTGAAGATCACCTGGAGCGTCGAAGCGCTCTGAGATGGGCCGCCGCGCCTTCCTCGCCGCCGGGCTCGCGGCGCTCGCCGCCGGCTGCTCCTCCCGGGCCCCGGCCGTGCCGGATCCGCAGCAGGATCTCTATCACCTGAGCTGGAAGGGGATGAAGGTGGGCGAGGCCCGCCTCAGCCGCCGCGACGAAACCGGCCTCACCCGCTTCGCCTTCGACTTCCACAGCAGCGGCGCCCTCGAGCTCATCCACCCGGTCCACCGCCAGATCGAAGCCAGCGCCAGCCCCGACTTGCAACGCTCCCTGAGCTACCGGGAACGCGGCGGCAAAAAGACCAAAAGCCTCGACTTCGACTGGCCCCGCGGCGAAATCCGGCGCTGGCGCGATATGGAACTCCGCCAGACCCTGCCCGCCACCTCGCCCTGCCTCGACCCCCTCACCTTGATCTACGCCCTCCGCCAAGCGCCGCTGCGCCCCGGCCGGGAACTCCGCTTCCTCCTCACCGACGGCCGCAAGATCGCCCCTGTCACCGCCTCGGTCGAGCCCTGCGAGCTCGAAGGCCGCCCAGGCTTTCTCGTCCGCCCCAAGATGTCCGACCTCGAAGGCCTGCTCCGCCTCGGCGACGCCGAAGCCAGCCTCAGCCTGTGGATCGAGGACGCCACCGCCCGCCGCCTGCTGCGCATCGACGCCGGCAGCCCCTGGGGCGAGATCCGCGCCGAGCTGCAAGACGCCGCGCGTTGATCTCGGCGACTCAGCCGCACGGCGGCCCCGACGCCTTCAGCGAGTCCTGATAGGCCGCCGTCCCGTCCCCCATGTAGGCTTCAAGAGTCCGCAACGGCGCCACCGCAAGATCGACGACGATCAAGCCGTCGAGAGTGCCGCCGAACTTGTCGTCGACGCCGAATCCGTAGAAGCGGGCTCCCATCTTCATGTAATGCTTGACTAGCACCGGCAGATCCTTGCCGTCGTGCTCAATCGCCCGGATCAGATCCGAGAGATCCTCCGGAGTCGTGACCTTGAAGCGCGCGCATCTCTGGCGCAGCTCGCGGCTGAGCCGGCCGCGGTGCGGATCCTTGGCCTTGATCAGAGCTTTGCGCTCCTGCAGCAGCTCCACCATCAGACTGCGGCTGAGCGTGTCGTACTCGGCGCTGATCGAAACCGGCCCGAAAAGATGGCGAAGCCCGCTCTTTTTGGCGAAGCGGCAGATGCCGCGCCAAAGCAGCGGCAGGCACTGCGGCCGGCGCTGGAATTCCAGCGCGATGAAGGAACGCCCGAGCTCCGCCGCCGCCGGATGGCGGGTGAGGAACTCCGGGCCGTAATCGAAGAAGCGCCGGGTGTACAAAGCCGACAGCTCCTGGTCGCGGACCAGCTCGTCGACGAGGCCGATGCGATAGCCGCCGGCAATCTGCTTCGTCACATCGTTCCAAAGGATCATCTGGAGATAGCGTTCGTCGAAGAAATCGAGATCGAGCGCCGCTCCCGTGCCCTCGCCGGCCGCCCGGAAGGCCTCTTCGCGCAGGCGCCCAAGCTCGAGCATCAGTCCGGCGCCTTGACCGGAGCGGAAGATGCGGATCTGCCATTCTCCCTGGCTGACGAGCAAAGACGCCTCCGGCAAGGCGGCGATCTCCGCTGCCAGCAGCTCGCGATCGACTGGACGCAGAAGGGGTCGTGTCTGGCGCTCGGGACGAACGCAAGGCTGCTGGCGGCCGCCGTTCTCGGCCAGCACGGAGCAGCGCAGCCGGAGATAGTCGGTGCCGGCCTGAGGCGCCTCGAAACGGTTCAAGGTGCGCGCTTCGATCGGCTTGCCCAGGGCCACCCGTATCTTCTGGCCGGGTCGGGCCATCTCGCGCGGCAGCAGGATCGTGCGGAGCAGCGGATGCAAGGCGCCAAGAGTGTAGAAAGTCCTGGAGTTGCGCGCCGAGAACCACACCGGAACGACGGTGGCGCCGCTCATCCTTGCCAGGCGGAAGGCGTCCTGGCTCCACTCGGCATCGGTGATGCACGCCTCGCGCAGGTCGAAGCGAGAGACTGCGCCCGCCGGGAACATTCCTAGGCAATGCCCCGCCTTGAGCCACTCCACCGAGCGCCTCAGTCCTTGGGTGTTGGCGGCACCGCGCTGGAAGCTGTCGACTAGGATCAGCTTCTCGCGGATCTCGGGAATGGCTTTGAGAAAGGAATTGGCCATCACCTTGGCGTCCGGACGTGCCCGGCTCAGGATGCGGCTCAATATCATGCCGTCGAGGGCTCCCAGGGGGTGGTTGGCGATCGCCACAACCGGTCCTGTCGCAGGAATCCGGGCCAGACAGGCGGGGTCGATGTCGATTTCTATCCCCAGACGCTGCATCACCGTGTCGATGAAGGCCTCGGGATCCAAGCCGGCGAGCCCGTTGCAGTAGAGTCGGTTCAATCCTTCCAGTCCGAGCAGCCGGTCGAGCAGCGGCCGTGCCGGCCGCAGCAAGCCCCGGCCGAAAAGCGGCGACAGTTCGTCGATGCTGAATCGCAGATTCGGAGGAAGTTCGGCAGCCGTGTTCATCGTCGTTACTCCTGAGCTTGGACAAGCGGGACTTCATGCCCCGCCGACAACAAACCATGCGGCTTCGAGCCAGAAACCACGACCCTGATAAATCTGGGTTAAGCATTGATGAAATCGATGCCAGGCTTGCCTTAGCCTCGCTCCGGTCCTAGATTGTAGGCAAGCCCAGGAGCCCTCCATGCTTTTCCACGCCGCCCTCAGCTTCGCCGTGTTCTGCCAGGCGCCCCAGCCGGAGGAGGCGCGTCAGCGGATCTCCGCTCTCAGTGCCGAGCTCGAAACCGCGCAAAGCCGGCTCAATGAACTGAAAAACCGGATCGGCGAAAAAGTTGCCGAGATCACCCGCCTGCGCAAGCAAATCGAGCCGCCGGTCTGCATCCTTGATCCGGCCCTGATGGCCGCCAAAGAGGCGGGCCGCGTCCTGCCGGAAGCCTTGCCGAGATTGGAGCTGCCATCCGAGGAGCGCCGACGTCTCAGCGACTTGTTCTGGCGCGACACTCCGGCCTTCCAGAAGGAGATCCGGGCCAAAATCGGCCAATTGCCGTCGGAAGTTCCTCAAGCCGCAAACCCCGCTCCGGCGCGGCCCCGGCCTAGACCCGCCGATCCGCTCGCCGCCGAAGCCCAGGACCTGGCCGGGCGATTGCAGGAATCGGTCGCCTCGCTCAGCTCTTGTGAAAAGACTCTGCAGGAGCACGATGCCGAATTCACCCGTCTGCGCGGCGAAGTCGAGAAGCTGGAAAAACCGGCGCCGCGCTCCGCCGTCGAGACGAGGATAAGGCGGGAGGCGGAGCTCCGCCGCCGTGTCCTGCCAGAAGGGCTGGCCGCCTTGCGCCAAAGCTTGTCGCCGCAAAAACTGGCCGAGCTCGAAACCTTGCTCTGGCAGGATCCCGCGGGCTTGACCGAAGCGCTCAACCGCCTCGCCTCGCCGGCAGGGAAATAGCCGCCACCGCCGAGAGGGTCCTGGAGTCCAAAGTTGATTCTCCCTCAAAAGTTCGCGAACAGCGCAAAAGCCCGGCGCTCGCTCCGCGAGGCGAAGCGATTTCACGCTCAAGCCCGTGGGCTATGCCCACGGCTATGCCAGGTTAGCCCGCTACGTGGTGAGTTTTGAGGGGGGAACACCAGAGTTGAAAGCCCGCCAGATCCTCCGAATTTTCAATCGTAAATGTTTGTTTTTTTTGTGTTGAATTTTGAATCTGGAATTTTGAATTCTGGTTCCGGGTTGAGTTTCAGCTCAACTTCAGAATCCGGGCTTATCTTGCGGCCTCCGCAACCCCGCTTGGAAACCCCGATGTTTTTCCCGTCGAAACTGCCTCAGCTCGGCACCACCATCTTCACCGTCATGAGCGGTTTGGCGCGTCAGCACGGCGCGGTCAACCTGGCCCAGGGCTTTCCCGATTTCGATCCCGATCCGCGCCTGGCGGAGCGCTGCGCCGCGGCTCTGGCGGCGGGTCGCCATCAATATGCGCCGATGGCCGGCCTGCCGGAGCTTCGCGGCGCCCTGGCGACGGCGATGCGGGAGGATTTCGGCATCGACTACGATCCGGAGAGCGAGGTGACGATCACCGCGGGGGCGACCCAGGCGTTGCACTCGGCTCTGAGCTGCCTCCTCCATCCCGGCGACGAGTGCCTGATCTTCGAGCCCGCCTACGACTCCTACGGCCCGACGATCCTGATGAACGGCGCGGTGCCGGTGCCGGTGACCATGAGGCCGCCGGATTTCCGCTGGGACTGGGACGCGGCGGCGGCGAAAATCACCTCCCGCACCCGTGCCATCGTGGTCAATTCGCCCCACAACCCGACCGGCTCCTGCTTCGCCGAGGCCGACCTGATCGCCCTGGAAAACCTCGCCGAGAAACACGGACTCTGGGTGGTCAGCGACGAGGTCTACGCCGGCATCGTCCACGACGGCCGCCGCCACTTCTCCTGCGGCTCCCGCGCCGCCCTGCGGGCCCGCAGCTTCGTCTGCATGAGCTTTGGCAAGACCTTCCACTGCACCGGCTGGAAGGTCGGCGGCTGCCTCGCTCCGGCGGAGCTCAGCGCCGAGTTCCGCAAGGTCCATCAGTTCACCACTTTCTCGGTCAACACCCCGGCCCAGGCCGCCCTTGCCGATCTTTGCGCTCTCCGCGAAGCGCGCCGCCACGGCGATTTCTTCCAGACCCGTCGCGACCTGCTGATCTCCAGCCTCGCCGGCTCGGGACTGCAAGCCCTCGCACCCTGCCAGGGCAGCTACTTCCAGCTCTTCGACTACTCCGCCCTAAGGGATGAGAGGGACCTCGATTTCGCCGCCCGCATGACTCGTGAACGCGGAGTCGCCTCGATCCCCCTCAGTCCCTTCACGGCAGATCCTGATCCAGCGCAGCGCTTGATCCGTCTCTGTTTCGCCAAGAAGCCCGAAACTCTGTTAGCCGCGGCGGCGAAACTGCGAGCCGCGAGGGGCTGATACAGGCCTAACAGGATGGGATGAGTGTCAATCGCGCAATCGCGACTGAGTCTTGCCAGCGACAGACGGACCTTGATTCGGTGTATCAGAGTTCCTAATGAATAAGAATCCTCCTAGGCTGCAGCCGAAAATGATGAGCAAGCCGAAGATGCCGCCGGTCCATATCCAAAAGCGACGATTTTGGGCCTTGGCTTTTTCTTCGGCTGCATGTTTGGCCGCTTTCTCCTGAGCTCTCTTGCGTTCAGCAAGGATCTGCTCTGTGCGGGTCTTGAACTCAGAACGTACGGCGTGTGCCAGGCTGACCCAGCCTTCCGGGCTTGAAATGAAGCCTGCATCCTCGTTTGCACGGCACAGGGCATCATGTATTTCCTTCCAATGTTCTGACTGCCATTTCTTTTGAAGCGTATCGATGTCTTGAAGTCGGTTGGCAATGAATCGTTGGCGCAGCAAAACTACACGATCGGGTTGTAGGCCGTCCCGAATTTTCTGGTCCATCACATCCGCGATCAGATATTCTTTTGAATCAACTTTAAAACGAGCTCGGCCCAAAGCGCTTATTCGTCCTTTCAGATCGAGTTGAAGAAATGGGCTGTAGATGCAATTGATTTCGTCGCCGATGTTATATTCTGGTACATCGAGAGCGGCGGCATCTTCAAGTGATTTTTGGCTCGGAACGGGTATTGCATGTTCACTCTTCTCGCGGACTATTTTGTTGGCCTCATTAATTGTGTCGATCAGAGAATTTTTATTGGGGGTTTCTGGAATTCCTAGTTTTTTGGCGCAGATTGCTATACAAATGTCGATCTGTCTGTCCTGGTCATTGATAATGTCTTCGTCTTTTACTCCAGAAACTGTTTGATGGATGCGCTCCCTTCTTTCTTGGCTAGAAGAGACTCTAGGTTCTACCGAGGTATACTCGGCAGCACTCAGAACGATTTCAATCCCTATGGTCAAAGCAGCAAGGAGCTTCATGAAGAACTTACCTCTTAGATGATGTTTAAATCTACATTAACTATACTCGGTCGATAAGCAAGGTGTCGCTCTCTTGTTCTTATGTTGCTAAGGGATAGGAGGGAAAGCTTGAAATTGACGAGGTGTTTTGCAAAAGCCGTCAGAGTCCTTCGTTGTGCGGTTGTTCTCGGGCCGATTGGCGGTTTATTGGGCGGATTCATCCCGAATCCCCAGTCCCAGCAGGTGCCGAGTGACATGTCCGCTTTTCATTCGTCGTTTAGCCGGGCGTCATTGGCATGGGCCTGGCGGCCTGGCCGAGCTGCTGCCGATCGCCTTGCCGATGGTGGTGTCCTCGGCCAGCGACACTTTGATGCTTTTCTGGGACCGTTGGCTGCTGTCGCAACGGGGCATGCTGGAGATGTCGGCGGCGTTTTCCGGTGGCCTCACCTCCTTTCTCACCGCCTGCTTCTTTCTAGGCGTGCTGGGATCGGCGACGCCTCTGGCCAGCCAGTACCTCGGGGCCGGACGACCTGAGCGGGCTGGCGCGGTGCTGGGGCAGTCGCTTCTTTTCACTTGCATGGCGGCACCGCTCCTGCCGCTCAGCGTTCCGCTGGCGGGCTTGCTGTTCCGTGCCTTCGGACATCAGGGCGAGCTGCTCCGGCTTGAGCTTGATTATTATTTCTGGATGAGCTTCGCCCACATTCCGATGCTCTTCAAGGCTAGTTTCGGAGCCTTCTTCACGGCTCTCGGTCGGACCCGCTTGGTGATGGCGGCCAATCTCGGCGCCGCGCTGCTCAACGTCCCGCTCGCCTGGCTGCTGATCACCGGCGGCGGCTTTTTCGAGGGTCTCGGGCTGAAAGGTGCGGCGATCGCCACCGGCTGCGCCGGCATGCTCGGAGTCGCCCTGCTCGCTTCGCAGGCTTTCTCTCCTGCCTGCCGCCGTGAATTCGGGACATTTACTGGGCTGCGCCGCGACGGCGAGCTCTTCCGCCGTCTTCTTCGCTTCGGCCTGCCGGGCGGTGCCGAGTTCCTGCTGATGATGGCTGGATTCAACGGTTTCATCCTCGCCTTCCAGTCGGCCGGGATCCTGTCGGCGGCGGCGGTGACCATCTGCTTCAACTGGGAGCTGCTCGCCTTTCTGCCGATGACCGGGCTGCAGGTGGCGGTGTCTTCGGTCAGCGCCCGCTGCCTCGGGGCGGAGGATCCCGCTTCGGCGGAGCGCGCCGCCTTCAACGGCTTGCGACTGGCCTGGGGCTACTCCAGCCTGATGGCCTTGATCTTCCTGGTCTTCGCCCCGCAGCTTGCCGGAATCTTCGCCTCGCGGGATGGGCATGAGGCGGCCGAGCTTGCCTCTTCGATGCTGCGACTTTGCGCCATCTATCTCTTGGCGGATTCGGCCCACCTGATCTTCGGGGGTGTCTTGAAAGGGGCGGGCGACGTGCGGTTCCCTCTGGTGACCAGCACTTTGATCTTCTGGGGCCTGGCGGGCCTAACCTTGCTTGGCGTCCGCCTCGGTTTCGGCCCCCTGGCCCTGTGGGGCCTTTTCATCGTCGCGATGTTGATTCTCGGCAGCGTACTTTATCTGCGCTTCCGGCTGGGCCCTTGGAGGGGCCTGAGGATGATCGAGAATTGAGCTGGGGGGCAGGCCGGGACGCGATGATTGCCGAAATTCATCGGGTCTTGACTGATGCCGCCTTGCTTATCCCTGCTCCCGGGATGATTTTGTCGAATGATCCCCCAAGGAGTGTTTCGGATGTCACGAAGTGAATGGAAGGGCCGCATGGCGGCCGTGGTCGACATTGGTTCCAGCGCCCTGAGGCTGCTCGTCGCGGAGCGGCTCGACGACGCCACCTGGCATGCCCTCGAGAGCCTCGAGCGTCCCTGCGAGCTGGGCCGCGATGTCTTCCTCCATGGCGAGATCGGTCCGGAGAGCTTCCGCCATCTCCTCGCCGTGCTCGCCAGCTTTCGCGAGACCTTGCGCGCCTGGCAGGTTCCCGACAATTCGGTGCGGGTGATCGGCACCAGCGCCCTGCGCGAAGCACTCAACCGTGATACCGTGGTCGACCGGATCAGCCTCCGCACCGGCTTCCAGATCGAGGTGATCGAAGGGGTCGAAGCCAGCCGGCTGACTTATCTGGCGGTGGAGTCCGCTCTTGCCCAGGGCTGGCCCGGCTTCCAGCTGGCCAACACCCTGGTCGTCGAAGTCTCCGGCGGCAGCACCGAGGTCCTCCTCCTGCACCGCGGCGCCGTCGCCGCGACCCACACCCTGGCGCTGGGCACCGTCCGCATCGGCCAGCAGCTTCGCGGCAGCGGCGGCAACGAAATGGCCGGACGCGTCCTCGAAGACGCGGTGCAGGGTTTCAGCCGCATGGTCGATTCGGAATTCCCGCTCAGCCAGGTGAACTTCATCGTCGCCATCGGCGGCGAACTGCGCTTCGCCGCCCGCCGCATCGGCAAGGAGATCACGCCGCGGCTGCGCCGCATCGAGGGCAAGGACTTCCTCAAGCTCACTGATTCCCTCAGGCGACTGGCTCCCGATGAGATCGCCCGCCGCCACGGGCTCAGTCCTTCCGATGCCGCCAGCCTCTTTCCGGCGCTCAAGGTGGTCAGCGCCTTCCTCCAGGCTTCCAACGCCAAGCATCTGCTCGTCCCCGATGCCAGTATCCGTGACGGCGTCCTCGACGACCTCGCCCGCGGCGGCGGCATCGATTCCTCCCTTGCCGAGCAGATCATCGCCTCGGCCTGGAACGTCGCCCGCAAATACCATTGCGACGAAGACCATGCCCGACATACCCGCGAAGCCGCCCTGACGCTCTTCGACGCCATCGCTCCCGGCCGCGGTCTCGACGCCTCCCACCGCCTCATCCTCGAGGTCGCCGCCATCCTCCACGACGCCGGCCGCTTCATCGCCACCAGCTCGCACCACAAACACTCGCTCTACATCATCCGCAACACCGAGATCTTCGGCCTCAGCCCGGAGGCCCGTGAAGTGGCTGCCAATGTTGCCCGCTATCACCGCAAGAACCCTCCCAGCCTCGACGACAAGGAGTTCGCCGATCTCGAACGAGATCAGCGCCTCGCCGTGGTCAAGCTCGCCGCCATCCTCCGCGTCGCCGACGCCCTCGACTCTGGCGAGCGCTCCCGGGCGGTGGTCAGCAAGGTCGAAGTCGACGAAGCCGAGGGAGAACTCCGGCTCTACCTCGACCGCGGCGACGAAGCCGCTTCCGCCGTCCGTGCCCGCGCCGACATGATGGACGACGTCTTCGGCCTCCATCCGCGGCTGATCTCCAGATTCAAAGCTGAATAAGGTTTTACAAGTTCGAGGCGTTTTCAGGGTTTTAAGGCCCACTCTCCAAGCCCTTGAACCGCTAAAACCCTTCCAACTCTTGCGAACCTTGAACCCCTAAAACCCCCGACCCACCATGAAACCCCGTTACATCAATCGCGAACTCTCCTGGCTCGAATTCAATGCACGCGTCATGGGTGAGGCTGCCCGATCCGACATGCCGCTGCTTGAGCGTTTTCGCTTCCTTTGCATCGTCAGCTCCAATCTCGACGAGTTTTTCATGGTACGCATCGCCTCCTTGCTGCGCTGCCAACGAGACAAATTGCCCCTAGGTTGCCCCTCGGGCGCCGCGCCCGACGAGGTCCTGCGCAAGGCGCTGGCGCGGGTCCGCAAGATGCTCAAGCAGCAGCACGAGATTCTGCATGACAAAATCCTGCCGGGGCTGAACAAGGCGGGGATCGAGCTGGTCTTCATGGAGAAGCTGAGTACCGCCGACATCTCTTCGGTCGAGAGCTTCTTCGACCACGAGATTTTCCCGGTGCTGACGCCGATCAAGGCCGCCGACGGCATGATCGTCCACAACTTCAGCAACCTCGGCCACTACGTCGCCTTCCTCCTGCGCGATCCCGTCGCGCCCGAAGAGACCCTGCTCGCCGTGGTCCAAGTGCCTCATGTGCTGAACCGCCTCGTTCCGCTGCCCGCCGGCGAGGGCGAACGACGCTTCACCTTCCTCGGCAATCTGATCAAGATCTTCGCCGGGCGTCTCTTCCCCGGCATGGAAGTCCTCGAACACACCAGCTTCCGCCTCAGCAAGGACGCCGACATGGCGGTCGATGAAGATGAGGACCGCGATTTCATCAGCGCCATGCAGGAAGTCATCTCCGACCGCGAGAGAGGCTACCCGGTCCGTCTGGAGATCCTCGAAGGCACGCCGGTCCTGGCCGAACGCCTCCGACAGCACCTCGGGGTCGCCAAGGAGCTGGTCTTTCCGGTAGCCGGTCCGATCGATCTGAAGACGCTGATGCACCTTGCCAGCCTGCCGGGCCACGACAGGCTTCGCTTCCCGGCCTGGACGCCGCAGCCTGCTGCTGATCTCGGGGACAGCCAGGATCTCTTCGCCGCCATTCGCCAGGGGGATGTCCTCCTCCATCATCCCTACGAGGCTTTCGAGCCGGTGGTCCGCCTGGTCGAGCAGGCTGCCGCCGATCCCGAGGTGCTGGCGATCAAGATGACTCTCTACCGCACCTCGGGCAACTCGCCGATCGTCGCCGCTCTGCTGCGGGCGGCGCAGGCGCGCAAGCAGGTTGTCGTCCTGGTCGAGCTCAAGGCGCGTTTCGACGAGGTCCAGAACATCCGCTGGGCCCGCGAACTCGAGGAGGCGGGCGCCACCGTCATCTGCGGCGTAGCCCAGCTCAAGGTCCACTGCAAGTTCCTGATGGTCATCCGCCGCGAAGCCGACCGGATCCGCCGCTATCTGCATCTCGGCACCGGCAACTACAACGAGCGCACCGCGACCCTGTACACCGACCTCGGCTTGATGACTTGCCGTGAAGACCTCGCCGACGAAGCCTCCCTGTTCTTCAATTCGCTCACCGGCTATTCGCGGGTGCCGCAGCTGCAGCGCCTCGCCATGGCACCCTTCTCGCTTAAAAGCAAGGTTCTGGCCCTGATCGACCGGGAGCGGCAGCTCGCCGTCCGCGGCGCTCCCGCCGCCATCGATGCGAAGATGAACGCTCTGGCCGATCCGGAAGTCATCGCCGCGCTCTACAAGGCCTCCCAGGCAGGAGTCCAGATCCGGCTCAACGTCCGTGGCGTCTGCATGCTTCTCCCTGGGGTCAAGGGGCTGTCTGAGAACATCCGGGTGGTGTCGATCATCGGGCGTTTCCTGGAGCACTCGCGGATCTATTGGTTCCGCAACGGCGGCGACCCTCAGGTCTTCCTCTCGTCGGCCGACTGGATGCCGCGCAACTTGGAACGCCGCATCGAGCTGATGTTCCCGGTGCTCGCCGACAACTTGCGTGAGCGTCTGCGTTCCCAGCTCGACCGCTTCTTTGCCGACAACTGCCATTCCCACGAGCTCGAGAATGACGGCTCCTGGCTGCGTCTGAAGCCGGCCGAACGGAGCGCCTGCCACTCGTGCCAGGACGAGTTCATGCGCCTGGCCCGCAGCGCCGCACTGGCGCGGGGGCCCGCCCTTGGCGACGAATTGCCGGTGCGACGCATGCCCAAGAGAAAAGGCAAGGACTGAGGACGGGCCGGCGGCACGAAGCCGGACTTCACATCACAAAGGCAGCTTGAAGCGCGACTGCAGGCTTTGGCGGGCGCTGCGCAGCAGCTGCACGCCTATGGGTTTGTTGGGGAGGACGAAGCGGAGTGCCAGGACCTGGCCGGAGCTGAGCTCGCTCTGGGCCCGTTCATCCGGGCGAACCACCAGTTCGAAGACCCGTTCGGCGGCTTTTTTGCCTTCGGGATCGGTGTTCGAGGTGAGCATCTCCCCTCCGGCGGCGTAGCCGAGGGCTTGAGAGGGCAGCGTGGACTGCCCCACCGGAAGCTTCCGTTCGATCTTGCCGGAGTAGCGGCTGGCGGGACGTCCCTTGACCCGGATTTCAAGATCGGTAGAAGCCTGGTCGAGAAGGTTGGAATCCTTCTGGGAGGCGACAGCCCGGACCAGCAGATCCTGCGGGCTGAGGAGCTTGCCGAGTTCACGCCCGGTCGGGACGTAGGCGCCGATGGCTCGTTCGAGGTGCTCATGCTGCCAGACGCCATCGCTGCTGGCGACCAGGACCAGGTTGCCGGCCTTCTCCTCGAGGTCGCGTTGTTTCGAGCGGAGGGAGGCGAGCTTGCTGGCGCTGACCTGGGCTTCGACCGGGCTTTCGGTCTGGGCCAGCTTGAAGCGCGCCTCCTCGGCCCGGATGAGGGCGGCCTGTGCCTTCAGTTCAGAGCTGATCTCGCCGTTCTTGCAGCGAACCAGGACCTGGCCGGGACGGACCGCGGTGCCTGCGGGGAGGACTTCGGTGATGAAGCCGGGGCTGCGGCTGTAGACGATCTGGAGCTGCCGGGGTTCGACCACGCCTTCGAGGCGGACGCGGTCGGGTGCCGGGAGGAGGAAGAGGCAGGCGAGGATCAATACGGCGGCGCCAAGGCTCACCAGCCAGGCCCTTTCGCGGCAGGAGCTGAGCTCCTGGTGGTTGAGCAGGTAGAGGAAGAACTTGCCGATGGGCTGCAGGACGATCTGCCAGGCGCTCAGGATCGCGAAGACCGCGGCGAGCAGGAAGAAGTGCTCCGCCAGCATCAGGGCGATGGAGACGACGATGAAGCAGCGGTAGGCGAAGGAGGCGATGGAGTAGAAGAAGAGCCAGTTCTTTTCGCGGCGGGTGACGGCGCTGTGGAAGCTGTCCTTGACTCCGAGAAGGTGCTTCTTGCCGAGGTGCATGAGATAGTTGTTGGACTGCTGCGACAGATTCGGGATTTCGATCAGGTCGCTGAGGATGTAGTAAGCGTCGTAGCGGAGGAGGGGATTGCCGTTGAAGATCAGGGTGGAGACGCTGCAGACGAACATGACGTTGTAGGCGAGGCCGTGTTCGAGGCTGCCCGGCGAGGTCTGGACCCAGACCAGGGCGGCGACCGCCGCCAGCATCAGTTCGACCATCATCCCGGCGGAGCTGATGACGATGCGCTGCCACTTGCTGCGCAAAGTCCAGGCGCTGGAGCAGTCGACATAGGGGACCGGAGTGAGCAGCATCAGCATCACCCCCATGGTGTGGACGCCCCCTTTGCCGCCGCTTTTGAGGCCGAAGATCTTGCAGGCGAAGCCGTGGCCGAGCTCGTGCAAGACCTTGGTGACGACGAAGGCGAGATAGAGCCAGTGGATGTTGCCGAGGCTGAGGATCGACGAACTCTGGTCCGCAAGCCGGTCGCCGTGGCCGATCAGGCAGGAAAGGCCGGCTAGGGAGAGGAGGATCCAGATCATGAAGCCGAGGGGTGAGCACAGCCAGGCGAAGAGCGGCGCCAGACGGGTGAGGAATCGGTTGGGGTCCCACAAGGGGATCTGAATGAAGAGGAAGCTTCGGAGCTTGCCGAGGAGTTCGCGCTGCTGCCGGGTCTTGTAGCGATCGAGCAGACCGGCGGTGTCGGCGGGCATGTCGCCGAGAAGGAGGTTGCTGGTGTGCAGCTGGCCGAGGAGCTGCAGCGCCTCGCCCTGGGTCGGCGCGGCGTCTCCGAGTTTCGTGGCACAGAGCTTCCAAGCCTCGTCGACGCTGCGTTTGCCGTCGAGAAGCCCGAGGAACTGCCAGGCGGCGCCGCTGACCCGGAAATGCTGGTTGTTCACCGGGTCTTGCAGGACGTGCCAGAGCTCGCCGCGATAATGCTGACGGAATACCGAGACTCCCGGATGCAGACGCGGCCGCAGCTGGGCGATGGAAAACCAGTTTTCGCTGAAGGTCGTGCGTCTGAGGCTCATGCGGCGGCTTTCGGAGTTTGACGTTTCGAGGGCGGGTGGGCAGGGGCGGGTTGCCTGGACGAATTCAGCAGGATACACCGCGCCCCGCTCTTTGCAGGGCGGGGCGCGGCGCTTTCATCTGGCTTCAGAGTTTGAAGAAGAAGCTGAGGACGCTTTCAAGGGATCGTTTCCAGCCCGACTTTTCGGCTTTTGGTTCTTCCGGCTTGCCATCCTCCGGCTCCTCGGCCGGCGCGGCTTCCCTGGCGGGAGGCTGTTCCTGCTGCTGGCTTTCGGGGCTCAGTTCGAAGGATTTCCGAAGCTCTTCGCGGAGGCGTTGGTCGATCTCTTCGTCGCTGGGGAGGGCGGGAAGGACCTGGAAGCTGCCGGTGAGGAGGCTGGTTTCCTGGCCGGAGACGCCGTTGGCGAAGCTTTGGAAGCGGAGGGGGGCGGCGGCCTTGTAGCTGGGCAGGACGGGAGCGGCGGCGGGCTTGACCGGGGCGAGGTAGTTGTCGACGAAGACTTCTTCGGCATCGAAGCCGGCGAAGACGCGGTATTCCTGGCTGCCGTAGCTGCTCCACTTCTCCTCCTCATGGCCCAGTTGCAAGTCCTGGGCGATGCCGCCGAGGACCGGGCTGGCCGCTGCTGCGACCAGGCCGGGTGCAGTGGCGGTCTTGGCGACCGGCCCGGCCTGCATCAGAGCGGCGGTTTCGTTGCCGACCTGAGTGACCGAAGCCGTGATCGCCGCCATGTTGCTGACGTTGGCGGTCAGGGTGGCCATGGTGACATTGGCGATGCTGCCGCCGTTGACCGTGGTCGACTGCGAGCCGAGGGCGGTGGCGAGGTTGACCAGCCAGGTCTGCCACTGGGTGGGAGCCTCGGCGCCAAGCTTGACGCCGTCGGTGCCGGTGCCGCCGTCAAGGGTGACGGCGCCGCTGCCGCTGTTGGCCCGCAGATAGAGGTTGTCGTTGTCGCCGCCGCCGTAGATCTTGGTGACCGCGGTGGCGGTGTCGACGAAGATGCGGTCCTTGTCGCTGGCTGTGACCGGGGGGTTGTTGGCGTCGCGGTTGTCACCGTAGATGGTGGTCGTCGAGCCAGCCGCTTCGACGCGGATCTGGTCGTCGCCTTCCTCGCCGGAGATGGTCAGCGAACCGGTGCCGAGAGCGACGGTGGTGACGTCGATGACGTCGTTGCCTGCGTCGCCGGAGAGGTTGACGGTGGCTCCGGCTGCGACGGTCTTGACGAAGATGTAGTCGGTGGCTTCGCTGACGGTGGCGATGATGCCGGTGACGGCTGCGTCGAGGGCTGCGAGGTTCTGGACCGAGCTGTCCCCTTGGATGTCGACCCTGCCGCGGAGAAGAGTCGCGAGGAAGGCGTCGCTGCCCCCGTTGCCGTAGATGTTGCTGTTGTTGGCGAAGGTGTCGGTGATGAACAGGCGGTCGTTGTTGGCGCCAAGGTAAAGGTTGAAGTTCTCGGTGTCGGTACTGTAGTTTATGCCGACGTTGTTGTCGTTGTCGGCGAGGCCGTCGCCAGTTCGGTCGTTGCGGCCGAGGCCGCTGATCGAGGTGGCGCTGAGAGTGCCGGTGTTGACCTTGGTGTCGGTAGAGTCGTCGATGTGGAGGCTGTCGGTGCCGAGGCCGCTGACGACGCTGACGTTGGCGAAGATGTTGTTGAGGCCGCTGGCATCGGTGAGGCCGTCGACGGCGGGCAGGCCGGCGATGTCCGCCTTGCTGATGCCGTTGATACCGGAGGCGCCGCCGCTGTAGGATCCGACGCCGAGGGTGATGGCGTCGTTGCCGGCGCCGCCGTCGATGTTGAGGAGGCGCTGGGCGGTCTGCGTGGCGGTTCCCTGCTTCAGGTCGGCGATCGATTCGTCACGGTTGAGGGTGGCGGATTCGAAGACGCCGACGACTTTCAGGATGTCGGCACCGCCGCCAAGGACGACGCCCATCTTGTCGAAGTCGAAGTAGCGGAGGCTGCCGTCACCAGCGTCTTGGCTGCCGTCCAGATCGTCGCGGGCGATGCCGAAGCCGTCGATCTGAGTGTTCGAGATCCGGCCGTTGCTGGTGAGGGTGCCGGAGTTGTTGAGGTTGACGGTGTCGTAGCCGAGCTGCTTCCAAGTGTTGTTGGCGCCGCCGGTGCCGCTGAGGACGAGGTCATCGTGCTGGTCGATCGACTGGTTCTTGTAGCCGGCGTTGCCGTCGATGCGGAGGTAGCCGTTCAAGTATTGCAGCGAGTTGAGGACGGCGGCGACTTCGTTGCCGATCAGGGCGGTGGAGGAGCCGAGGTTGACGGTGTCGTCGCCTTCATCTAGAAGGACGAAGGTGTCCGTGTTGAGCTGGGTGCTGACGATGTCGACCTGGTCGTCGAAGTTGCCGCTGAAGAGGTTGAGGAAGTCGATGTCGGAGTAGGTGATGCGCGGTTTGTTGCCGGCGTCGGTGTCGCTGGCGGCGGCGTTGTGGACGAGGGTGATGCGGTTCGATTCGACGACGAGCTTGCGGCCGCTGGTGGCGGCATCGTCATTGAGTTCGAGGTAGTTGCCGTTGACGGTGGAGACCAGGTCGGAGCCCTTGACGTCGACGTTGGCACGGATGCCGGCGAGATCGCCCGAGCTTTGGACGAGGGCGGCCATGGAGACGAAGGAGATGCCGCTGCCGCCTTTGATCAGTTCCGGGTTGAAGCTGCGGGCGCTTTCCACGGCGGCGAGCCAGGAGATCCACTGGCTCGGCGCTTCGGCGCCGAGCTTGACGAAGTCGCGGCCGGCGAAGGGCGTGACTCCGGTGTCGATGCTGACGCTGCCGGCACCGCTGTTAGCCTTGAGGTAGACTTCGTCGGAGCCGCCGGCGGCATTGACGAGGGTGGCGGCGCTGGCGCTGCCGATCGAGATGCGGTCGTTGTCAGTGGCGGTGGTGTCGGCGTTGATGCTGTCACGGCCATCGCCGTAGATGCTCAGGGGCGAGGCGGCGCTGAGGACGCGGATCTGGTCGTCGCCCTCTTCGCCGGAGATGCTCACCGAGCCGGAGCCGTAGGCGATGGTGCCGACGCTGATCAGGTCGTCGCCGCGGTCGCCGCCGATGGTGACGACCGCGTCTGCCGAGATGTCATCGATGAAGATCGAGTCATCTTCTTCGAGGACGTTGGTGGTGACGTAGTTGAGCATGCTGTTGACGGCGGCGAGGTTCTGGGTCGAGCTGTCGCCGTGGATGTCGACGGTGCCGCTGAGTCTGGTGACCAGGATGGCGTCGGCGCCGCCGTTGCCGAAGATCGCTGTCGAGTTGGCGAAGGTGTCGGTGACGAAGAGGCGGTCTCCTTGGGTGCCGAGGTAGATGTTGAGACTTTCAAGGTTGAGGCCGTAGTTGATGTTGACGGCGTTGTCGTTTTCCGCGGCATTGTCGTTGTTGCGGTCGTTGCGGCCGAGGCCGGTGATCGCGGTGGCGCTGAGGGTGCCGGTGTTGACCTTGGAGTCGGCTGAGTCGTCGACATGCAGGCTGTCATTCCCGAATCCGGCGTCGAGGGTGACATCGGCGAAGATGCGGTCGAGGCTGCTGGAGTCGTTGATGGCGTCGATGGCGGGGAGCTGGGTGATGTCGGGCTTGCTGATGCCGTTGGTGCCTGAGGCGCCTTCGCTGTAGGTGCCGACGCCGAGGGTGATGACGTCATCGCCGCTGTTGGTGTTGACGATCAGCTGGCGTTTGATCGACTGCTGGGCGCTACCCTGCTTGATGTCGGCTTTCGATTCGTCATCGCGGTCGATGGCGGATTCGAAGACGCCGTAGACATGGAGGATGTCGCGGGCGTTGCTGAGGTTGACCGTCATCTTGTCGAAGTCGAAGTAGCGCAGGCCGCCCTTGTCGGTGGCTTCGGTGACCGAGCTGTCGCTGACCAGATCAGTGTCTTGACGTTCGATGCCGAAGCCGTCGATCTGGCTGTTGGAGATCCGGCCTTCGCTCAAGAAGTTGAGGTTGCCTTGGGCGTTGAGCGTGATGCTGTCGTAGCCGCCGAGGGTCCAGCTGTTCTTGGGGTGGCTGGCTCCGGCGAGCTCAGAGGCGATGGAGACCATCGGGGTGAGGGTGTCCAGCTCGAAGTCTTCCGGGCGGGTGATGAAGGTGCGGTTGTAGCCGGCGTTGGCCTGCAGGTTGAGATAGCCGCGGATGTGATTGAGAGTTCCGTCCTGGTAATTCTCGTCGTTGATCAGAGTGCTGGAGGCGCCGAGGATGATGCTGTCGTCGCCGGAGCCGCCGAGGATGAAGGTGTCGGTCTGGTCGTGGGTCGAAGTGACGTCGATGCGGTCATCGCCCTGCGACAGGAAGAGGTTGAGGAAGTCGATGTTGAGGTAGTTGATCCGCCCGAGGTTGGAGGAGTGGACGATGGTGACGCGGTCGTCGTCGAGCACGAGATCGCGCTGAGCCTGGACGCCGCTGTCGTTGATTTCCAAGTAATTGCGATTGTTTTGATCGCCGCCGTCGATGTTGACTGTGCCGCGGAGGTCGGAGAGATCGCCGACGTTCTCGGAGTGGGCATCTTCGGTCGCTGCGGCGAGAGCGGCATCGCCCTCGGCGTTGCGCCAGGCGCTGGTGCTGCCGTTCCAGGCTCCGTCGAGGCCGGTGCCGGAGGCGGCTACCCAAGTGGCTCCTCCATCGTTGTAAGCGGAGAGGTCGGTGCCGCGGCCGAGATAGCCGTTCGCGCTGCCGTCGTTGACATGGCCGTTCTCGAGGTTGACGAGGCGGTCCTGCCACTGGTTGGGAGCTTCGGCGCCGATCTTGATGAAGTCGAGCTCGACGATGTTGGTGACGTCATCGATCGACTGCAGGTCGGCGCGTTCACTGGTGTCGGCTTCGTTGTCGAAGGAGTTGCGGCTCGAGCCGGCCTGCAGGTTGGCGGTGCCGTAGACGTCATTGCCGCGCAGGTAGATGCGGTCGTTGTCGCTGCCGGTGTCGACCGACAGGGTGCCGCCGTTGAAGTCGACGAAGACGATGTCCTTGTCGGAGGCGCTGGAGACGCGGTTGTTGAGATCGCGTCCGTCGCCGTCGACATTGACTGTGGCCTGGGACATGATGTTCTCGATCCGGACGCCGTCGTCCCCTTCTTCGCCGCTGATGGCAAGCCGGGCGCGGAGACCGACGGTGTGGACGTCGAAGATGTCATCGCCGCGATCGCCGGAAAGCGTAACGACGGCGCTGCCTGCGACAGTGCTGATGAAGAAGTGGTCGTCGCCTTCGACGACAGTGGCGTTCATCGCGAAGATGGCGCCGTCGAGCTGCGACAGGTTCTGGAGAGAGCTGTCACCTTCGATGGTGACCGTGCCATTCAGGGTGTTGGCGAGGAAGGCGTCGCCGCCGCCGTTGCCGATGATGGTGGTGTTGTTGGCGAAGGTGCTTTCGATGAAGAGGCGGTCGCTGTTCTGGCCAAGGTAGAGGCTGAGGTTTTCGATGTCGGTGTCGTAGAGGATGGCGACGTCGTTTTCGGTGTCGCCGTCACCGGCGCCGTCGCGGTTAGAGCGGCCGAGACCGGCGACGTAGCTGGCGGTCATGTACCCGGTGTTGAGGGCGATGTCGGTGGAGTCATCGATGTACAGGGAGTCATCGCCCATGCCGGCATTGACGATGACATCGGCGTGGACGCGGCTGAGGTTGCTGGCGTCATTGATGTCATCGGCGATGGGCAGGCTGTCGATGTCGGTCTTGCTGATGCCGTTGTTGTCATCGGCGGCGCCGCGGAAGTAGGAGCCGACGCCGAGGGAGACGGAGTCGTTACCTTCGCCGGTGTTGAGGATGAGCTGGCGATGCTTGCTGGAGACGGCGGTGCCCTGCTTGGCGTCGGCGACCGATTCGTCAGCAGTGGCGATGCCGGAGTCGAAGACGCCGACGATGCTGAGCTTGTCGTTGAAACCGCCGAGGTTGACGTTCATCCGGTCGAAGTCGTAGTAGCGGAGGCTGCCTGAGTCGGCGGGTTGGCTGCGGTCGGTGTCATCACGATCGATGCCGAAGCCGTCGATCTGGGTGTTGGAAATGCGGCCGTCGGTCTCGACGCTGGTGTTGACCAGGTTGAGGGTGTCGTAGCCGGCGCGCTGCCAGGTGTTGTCGAGGGCGCTGGTGTTGACGACGATGTCGGCGTTGGCATCGATCGATTTCTTGTTGTAGCCGGCGTTGCCGTCGATGCGGAGGTAGCCGACCAGATGCTCCATCGAATTTTGACGGGAGATGACTTCGTTGTTGATCAGGTCGGTGCTGCTGTTCAGGTTGACGGTGTCGTCGCCGGCGTCGAGGAGGATGAAGGTGTCGGTGTTGATGTGGGTGCTGACGACGTCGACGCGGTCGTCACCGGAGCCGGTGAAGAGGTTGAGGAAATCGATGTCGTTGTAAGTGATGCGGCGGAGGTTGCCGCTCGAATCCAGCAGGCTGATCCGGTTGTTCTCGAGCACCATCCGGGTGCCGGCAGTGTTCTTGTCGTCGTTGAATTCAAGATAGTTGTAGTGGACGCCGTCGGTATTGCCGCCGCCGCCACCACCGCCACCACCGCCACCAGCGTCGCCGCCTTCGACTGAGACGTCAGCCTGGATGCCGGAGATGAGGCCGGAGTTCTGGGTCATGATGACCGGTATCACTGGCAAGGCAGTGTGCGGACGCGACAAGGTGTAGGTCAGGTATTCCTGGCCGAGGCCGTTGAATTGGGTGCCGGGGGCGGGGGGCACGGCGGCGATGACGGTGATGCCGGCGATGACGGGGACGCCGAAGCCGAGACTGGTGTTGTTGGTCCAGATGCCGCGGTTGAGGTTGTCTTGCGGGTTCAGGTTGTCGTCTGCCTGGTTGTCGTCGATCAGAGCGTTGGCCAGATCAAGGAGCCATTGCTGCCATTCGTCTGGAGCTTCCGCGCCGAGCTTGACGAAGTCGCTTCCGGTGCCAGTGAGACCGGCATCGATGCTAGTGGTGGCACCTGCGTCGATGGCACGGACGTAGATTTCGTCGTCGTCGCCTTCCGTAGTGATGGTGGTGATGGTGTCGGTGTGGTCGACGAAGATGCGGTCTTTGTCAGAGGCGTTGACGACAGTATTGTTAGAGTCGCGGAGATCGCCATGGATGGTGAGGGAGGTGGGGTTGGTGAGAGTGCCGACATCACCGACACGGATCTGGTCGTCGCCTTCTTCACCGGCGATGAGGAGGAAGCCGGTGCCGGCCAGGACTTCGCCGATGTCGACGACGTCATCGCCGCTGTCCATGGTGATGGTGACCCGGGCGTTGGCCTGGATGAGGTCGACGAAGATGCGGTCATTGCCTTCGGTGGGGAGGGTCAGGTCCGTGTTGTCACCTTGGAAATTGACGGTGCCATGCAGGCTCTTGGCGATGACGGTGTCGTCGCCCTGGTTGCCGACGATGTTGGTGATGCCATCAAAGGTGTCTTCGATGAAGACTCGGTCGTTGTTTTGGCCGAGAAGGAGGTTTAGGACGGACTGGGTGGCATCGTAGTAGATGACGTTGCCGATGCCGTTGGCTGAGCGGCCCGAGCCGGTGATGCTGCCGTAGTTGATGCCGGGGATGATGACGCCGTTGACGTCGCGCGCCGGAGCGGTGACGACGAAGGTGTTGGGGGCGGTGTTGTTGGAGTCGTCGACGGTGAGGATGTTGTTGCCTCCGCTGACGCTGTTGACGGTGACGTTGGCGAAGATGCCTTCGATGCCGTAGCGGGCTTCGGTCTGGATGCCGGCGATGTTGAGGAAGGCGGGATCCTGGGCGAATTTTTCGGAGGCGTGAGGCAGGAGTTCGACGTCGGTGGAGACTCCGTTGACGATGCCGGTGCCGGACTTGACCTCGTTGCTGCCAGCGTCGGCGTTGATCACGAGGGTGCGAGCGATGGTGGAATTGGAGTCGCGGAAGAGCGGGGCGTCGGCGCTGTCGTCACCTTCAAAGACCCCGACAAGGTTGAGGATGTCATCGGCGGCGCCGAAGTTGACCACCATGTCGTCGAAGTCGAAGTAGCGGAGGCTGCCTGCGTTGATGTCATTGCCGGTGTCCGGAGTCACCGGATTGGTGTTCCCCGGGAGGATGGCGCCTTGCAGCTGGACCTGAGCATCATCGTCAGTGCGGTCGATGCCGAAGCCGTCGATCTGGGTGTTGGAGATCCGTCCGGTGTTTATGCCGCTGGCATAGACGTCGTGGAGGACGATGAGGTCATCGCCGGTTTCGTCCCAGGTGTTGATCGAGGTCGGAACGCCTGCCGTGCTGGCATCGGCGGTGTTGTCGGTGACCAGGGTGCGGAAGTCGACGATGGATTGCAGGTTGTAGCCGGCGTTGGCGTCGAGGCGCAGGAAGCCGTCAAGGGCGGCGAGGGTGCGGGAGTTGTCGCTGAGCCCGGTGATGACGAAATCGGCATCGTCATGGAAGCCGAGGTTGATTTCATCGGCGCCCTGGTCGAGGAGGACGAAGGTGTCGGTGGTCTGGTTGGCCGAGAGGATGTCGATCTGGTCGGCCGATGAGCTGCCGAAGATGTTGAGGTAGTCGGTGTTGGCGTAGGTGAGAGTGCCCTGGGTTGCATTGCCGAAGAAGATCGCGCCGTCTTCGAGGACCAAGTCGGAGCCGTCGCCGCCGTCGTCGTTGATTTCGACGATGTTGGTGCCGGCGGCGTTACCGGTGACCGAGATCGAACCTTCGATGCTGTTAATGTTGCCGGAATTTTCGATTTCGGCGGCCATGGTCACGGCGGCGGCGTTGTCGCTGCGGTCTTCGACAATGGCGGGATTGGCGAGGAGTGCGGTTTCGACATCTTCGAGCCATTGCTGCCACTGATCGGGAGCTTCAGCGCCGAACTTGACGAAGGAGTTGCCCGTGCTCGAGTTCAGAGTCAAGGCGCCGATGCTGGTGTTGGCGCGGATGTAGATCTCGTCGTTGTTGGCACCAGTGTTGACGCTGGTGGTGGCGTTGTTGGTGTCGATGAAGACGGTGTCGTCGCCGCCGGTGGTGGTGACGGTGAGGTCGGAATTGACCGACTCGAAGCGCAAGGCGTCGGCGCCGCTGCCGGTGTTGACGGTGACCGAGCCGGTGCCGGCAACGATCGTGGTGATGTCGACGACCTGGTCGCCGCCGTCTTCAAGGGAGATGTCGACGACGGCGTTGGCGGCGACGGTGCCGATGTAGACGTAGTCGCGGCCTTCGGTGGAGTTGGCGGTATTCAAGGAGGCATTGTCCCCCTCGACGCTGAAGGAGCCGGAGACTTGAGTGGCGAGGACGCTGTCATCACCTTGGTTGCCAACGATCGTGGTGGAACCTGTGTGAGAGTCGGTGACGAAGAGTCGGTCGTTATTCTGGCCGAGGTAGATGATGAGATTTTCGGTGGAGTAGTTGACGGTGCCGAGGTTGTCGGCCTGAACGCCAGCGAGACCGGAATTGCTCATGCCGAGGCCGCTGATGCTGGTGTCGGTGAGGTTGCCGGTTTTGGTCTCGGTATTCAACGAGTCATCGAGAACGACAGTGTCAGTGTTGGCGCCGCCGGTGATGTTGACGATGCCGTGAATGCCATCGAGAAGGCCGTTTTCGGTTTCGTTGAGAGCGCCAGCCGCGAAGTATTCGAAGGCCTTGGTGCCGATGTAGAAGCCGTCGTTCCCATTGCCGCCGTCGAGGGTGACTGTTCCGAGGTTTTTGCGAATGGTGAAGGTGTCATTGCCATCGTTGCCGTTGGCGGTCACGGTGAAGTTGGTGAGATCGGCGACTTCGTCGAGGGTGTCGGCGCCAGAGCCGAGGTCGAAGAAGAGGTTTTCAGATCTAACGAACTTGACGCCGCCATCGGGATCTATGCCGAAGCCGCGGACGAAGTTGTTGGTGATCTTGCCGAGTTGGTTGGCGATTTCGGTGGTGTCGTAGAACTGAATGAAGTCTCCGTGGTATCCGGCGTCGACATTGATCACTGTTTCGGTATCTATGCCGGCGAGATTGACGCGTTCGCCGGTTGCTACCTGATTGCCAGCGGCGGTGCTGAGGGCGGTGGTGTTCAGTACGCCGAAGCGGATGGTGTCGGCCCCGTCGTTTGTGAAGATGTCGAGGGTGGTTTTTGCCGAGCTGCTTTCGATATTGAGGAAGTCGTCTCCTTCGTTGAGTGTAAAGATGATCTTTTCGGCGCCTCCGTCGAAGTTTCCGGGGCGGTATTGGATGTCACGGCCGCTAGTGAGATGGACTTTCTGGCTGGTGACGCCGATGTTGTCGGTGCCGGAGGACCCTTGGACGAAGAGGCGGTCGATGGCGGGGACGGTGCCTTGATCAAAGACATAAACATCGCCAAGGATCGACGGCGAGTCGGTGATGAAGTAGTCGTCCGATCCTTCTCCGCCGTCAAGGACGACGCCTCGGGAGCTGGTGGCCGAGACGCTGAAGGTGTCGTCGCCTTGACCGCCGATCATCCGCTCGATCGACAGGCCGGTAGAAGTGACTGTGTTGTTGGTGCCATCGGAGCCGCCGATGGACACTGACGTGCCGCTACCGTCAAGCACGAAGTTAAGGGATTTGCTTGCGCGGATGGTGGAGAAGTCAAGGTTGTCGTCGTAATTCTTCAAAGCGGCGGGGCGCGAGTCGAAAGAACGTCCTTGCGGGTCGGTATATCTGCTCAGCGAGGTGGCGTTGGTGATCACGGCCCAGCCCCTGCCGGCCTTGGCTTCATAAGGGGACAGGTATTCAAGAGCACTGCCTTTGGCGCCGGCGTTGGAGACGTAAGCTTTGAAGCTGTCAGCATCTAGGCGTTCGAGGTAGATTTCGCGATTGATGGCGGAGTGGACGCCGCCGACGCCGGTGAGGTTAGCAACGATGTCGCCGCTGAATCCGTGTCCGGTGATGGTGACGAGGATGTAGTTGGTGGTGTCGGGATTGTCGTCGGGGTCGAGCTCGGAGATGCTTTCGATGGCGATGGCGAGAGCAGTGAGGCCGGTGCCAGCATCGGTTTCGCCGACGCTGTCATTGCCCCAGTTGCTGCGGTCTTCGGAGGTCGTACCATAGAGGTACTTGTCGGCGCCGCCGCCGCCGTCGGTGTTGTCATCGCCGCGTCCGCCAACGAGGAAGTCCTGATCAGCTCCGCCGCGGAGTGTGTCATTCCCTTGACCTGCGTTGATGTAGTCGTTGCCGCCGCCGCCTGAGAGAATGTCGTTGCCGAGGCCGCCGAGGATGAGGTCGTTGCCGGCGCCGCCGGTGAGATTGTCGTTGCCGGCGCCGCCGCGCAAGTCGACCGACCATTTCGAGCCGAGGCCCGAGGCGTCGATTGTGTCAGCACCCTGCAGGCCGCGGAACATGATGCTATCGAAGGAGGAGCCGTCGTAGGATTTTGTAGTGGATCCCATGCGGACGGTGACGGTGTTGGCTCCGTAAGTGCCCGAGCCGGGGCTGAAGACGTACATGGTGACACCGTCGCTATCGTCGCTGTCGCCGTGGATGCGTTCCGCAGCGAATTCGCCGGCATTGAGTCGTAAGACGCGGGTGTCTGCGAGAAGAGTTGCCAGTTTAGGTTGGAATGCGTCGCAGCCAAGTGCATCGGCGATGCCAAATAGTTCCTGGAGCGAGAAGCTGACATCGACATCGGCGTTGATGTTGACGGTGGCGTTCATGATGGTGGCGGAGAAGTAGAAGCTGGCGGATACCGAGCCGTTGATGTCGAACATGGTGATCAGGCATTCGGGATGGATCGAGCCATCCTCATGAGTCATGATGTCGATGATCTCGTCAAGTCGGAGTTTGCCGTCTTCGTTAGGGTCTCTCAAGTCGAGGCCGATGCGGAGGTTGGCGGAGATGTTGCACTGGACCGCGAAGATGGTGATGGCGGGAATGGTGAGATAGGTCTTGCCGAAGGGGTAGTAGATGGGGATCCGGATTTCGGGAGTGCGGATGGAGATGCCGCCGCCGCCGTACATGCTGATGCCGGCTTCGACTTCGTTACCGCGCTTGGTGCGGACGGCAAAGCCGTCGAGGAGGTCCAAGTAATTGGGTTGAAGGCCAGCGTCCTTGGCGGCCATGATCTTGTCGAAGCCATTGGAGTCATAGACGACGGAGAAGGCGGCATCGAACCAGACTCGACCGCCAATGGAGAAGTTGAGCGAGTTGCCGCCTGAGCCGAAGCCGAAGCCGAAGTTGAAGCCGGCGCTGACATGGACTTCGACAAAGTTGTAGGAGATGATGTCGAAGGGTTTGCCGAGAATGAGGTTAAAGATGTTCTGGATTTTGAAGAAGTCGAGTTGGAAGCCGGCGGGGGTCGATGTGAACTGGGACGAGCCATCGTTCTGCACGCCCATCAGTCGCAAGATGTTGCTTAGTGCTGAGGCTGAGCCGGTGGCGCTGCCGCCGGCTTCGTTGGCATTCTCCTCGGCCTGGGTAACGGCATCGAAGAGCTCGACGATCTCAAGGGGGATGGGGAGTTTGGTCTTGCCGATAAAGAGGGGGGATTCCGGGTCGGTGACAACGGCCCAGTTGCCGAGGTTGATGATGATGTTTTCATCCCCATAGTTGGCCAAGTAATCCGACAGCGCCGTGATCAGCTCGACCAGTTTCTTGATGGCGTTGATCATGTTGACGATTTGCTGGCCGCCAGGAATCAGGTCGATGACCTTGGAGGGGATTCCTGAGATGTAGTTGGCAAGATCAGAGAGGATGGGGATGTCACTGTAGAGGAAGCCAGTCGCTGCGTCGGCGCCAGTAACGATGGCGGGACCGACGATTTGGATGATCGGGTCGAGCAGCTTGAAGATGGTGCCGGCGATGGGCTTGATGATGGATGAGATCAGCGAGCCTGCATCGACGCTGACGTTGTGGAATTCGAGATTTTCGAAGCCGTAATCGTAGGAAGTCTCGCCTTCGGCGAATTCCGCGTGGGCGGAGAAGCCGGTGTGGAAGCCGAAGTTGACTTCCGGCAGGCCAAGATTGCCGAGGCCGGGGATTCCGGTGCTGCCAAGCAGGGCGGTGAGGGCGTCGGCGTTGCCATTTATCTGGAGGTTGGCCATGGCCTCACCCTTGATCGAGGCTTCGAGGGCTTCGATACTGATTTCGCTGATGGTGAGGCGTCCGTCGTCCTCATCGCCTTCGCCGGTGTCGACGACATTTGCCTCGAAGACCAGGGAGATGTGGCTCTTGTCTCGGGTGTCGACCCCCAGGGCCATGGAGCCGATGGAGGAGGTCAAGACGAGCTGGTTCGAACCGTTCAAGGAGAAGGTGATGCCGTTGGTGTTGAGCCCGGCTTCTCCGAGGGCGATCATCATCTCGTCGTTGAGGATAGAGACGAGGGAGTCGAGGCCTTCCATGAATTTCACCGCTTCGGTGAATTCGAGGCGCCCGTCGTTGGTGATGCCGACGCTCATGACCAAGCCGGCAGCGTTGATGGCATCCTGGATGTCTTCGACCAGTTCGTCGGCTGAGGTGTTGCCCGAGGTCTTGCCCCAGGCGACCTTGACGGTGTGAGTTTCGCCATCGACGGTGATGTCGAAGATGGCATCGGAGTTGATCCGGAAGTCGCTGTTGACGGGGCTGGCGGGGTTGAAGAAGGCAGCGCCGGTGACGGTGTCGGTGTTGTTGTTGCTGAGAGAGTTGAGTCCGAGTTCCGCGGCGCCGTCCATGCCGGTGCCACTCTGGACGTTTCCGATGTTGATATTCTGGAAGCCGGCGGCGGTGTCGATGACGCCCTCGACCGAGGAGGCGAAGAGTTCGAAGTCGAATGTTTTGCCGGCAACGGTGATTTCAATCAAGGCGTTTTCCGCGAGCTCGCCTTCTGCAGGGGCGGCGTTGGCGGCGGTGATGGTTGAGCCCGTCTGGCCATCGGAGAAACCGAGGGTCATAGAGCGCTGATCTTCGAACTGGCTGTCGATAAAGCCGAAATCGTAGCCCGAGACGTGTTCGATGCGGATGTGCTTGGCGTCCACATCCCGCGCCTTTAGCTGTATCGAGAAGCCAAGATCGTTGATGGTGGTTGCGTTCTCGAGCTGTGCAAGCGGGTCGTCGAAGACTGGTACGGCGAGCACTCCGCCGGTGAGGGAGAGGAGCTGCACGTTCATGTCCGCAATCAGACTCAGCGGGTCGATGTTCGGGCTGGAGTTGGTGTAGGTCAAGGTTTCGATCAAGGTGCCAGTGTTATCGTAGGTGTGGACCTTGAATGTGCCGGCGCGGTTCTTGCCCGTGACGGGGAGGAAGTCCAGGATGGGTATGGTGGTGGAGGTGACACGGGTGGAGGCCTCAAAGCCGTCTTCGATAACTGCGCCAAGGACGCCGAGGTTGACTTCTGCTGAGAAGCCGGGGATGGTGACGTCGATCGAGGCGCGAAGCTCGGGGAGATCGTTGCCGTAGCCGTCACTGTGATCGACGACGAAATAGAAGAGATCCTGCAGGGCGATGCCGAAGCCGAAGTCGAAATCCCAGCTCATTTCGATGGTGAGGCCTTCGCCGCCATCGACCTCAAGACCGAAGACGGAGCCGCCGAAGCCGAACTCGAAGGGGACGGAGACGGCATATTCCTGGCCGAGCCGGAAGTCGTATTCGACCCCGTCGTTTTCGCCGTCGATGAAAGTCCGGACGAGAACGTCGTTCTGCTGCACGAGATTGTCGAGGTCGCCGCGGCGATCGACGAGGATGTCGAGGCCAGAGGGGCCGAAGATGTTGTATATGATCTCCTGGAATTTGATGATCAGGTCGTTGTCGCTCAGGCCGGCCGCATCAAACTGATTCTGCAGATAGGAGCGGACATTGATGCGCATCGAGCTGAGGGTGTCGAGAAGCGGTTTGACGGCGTCGTAGAGGCGGTCTCCGACGAGGGGAATCTCGCCCATAGCTTCGAAGGGGGCGGATACGGAGATTTCGACCATCCGGAGAAGGCGGTCGATGCCGGCGATGACGAGATCAGGATTGCGAAGAATGGTGAGGAAGTCGGATTCGGCGACGGAAGCGAGGCCCGGAAGAGCTTTGCCGGGTTCGGTCACGATTTCGACCGAGCCATCGATACCCTCTGCAAGATCCTGGAGCGAGGCGAAGGCGAAGCCGACAGATGAAGCCTCGTTGGATCCATCCTGGAAGTCGACAGTGACCGGATCTAGCAGGGAAGGGGTGTTAAAGAAGGGGAGCTCGACCATGCCCTGGCCGGCCAAGGAGACGCTGAGGTCGTTCGCGACATCGAGGGTGGCGTCGGCGGCGAGGCTGACGTCATTGTCGAAATCTATGGTGTACACGGCTTTGTCATCGGTTGAGGCGTCGCCGTCGGCATCGAAGACGATGGTGCCGTTAATGATAGACAGGTTTTTCGCGCCGATGAGGATGTCGGCCCTGACGTCTTCTGTGACAGCGGCGAATGAAAGCGAGGCGGAGCTGGTGTTCTTCAGAGTCAGCTCGGGTTCTTCGACGGCGTAGTCGATTTCAATATCGAGATTGACGACTGCGGTGGATTTGACGTCAAGGACTGTCGGTGAATTGACGGTGATGAGGACGAGATTCTCGTTGTCGAGCTCAGCGGGGGTGCCACCTGCATCAAGGGCGGCGAGGTCGTAGAGGTTGAGATTGAGCGAGTAGTCTACGGTGTCAGTGTGTACGAACTTGAGGCCGAGTTGCAGGATGTCGGCATTGAAGATGAAGTTGACTTCGGGAGTGATTCCATCGATGGTGGATGAGGTGCGGAAAGCTTCGTTGAGGTAGGCTTGGAATTCGCTGTAGGTGACGAAGCTTTTTGCTTTGGTTTCGGCAATCAGTTGGCCGAATTCGGCGGCGAAGGGGTTGATTCCGTCGAGGCTCATGTCGAGGACGGGAATGTCCGCACCCAGGAGGTCTTCGGTGCTCAGGTCGGCCAGGAATTCAGCAGCTTTTTCAAGAGCGGCAATGACATCGGTTGAACTCGCCCGGATGAGGGATGCTGAGTCGATGTTGTTGCCGTTCCTGGCGGTGATTTCGGTGGCTTCGGCGACCGAAATAGTGAAGGCGCCCGATCCGCTGGTGCGTGTAAAGACAAGGCGGTCAGAAAACAGATCAGCAGAGAAGGATGTATTGAGTCCAGCGGTGGCGAGGGCTGCATTGACGTCAGCGAGGAAGTTGGCAGCCGAGGTGTTTTCATTGGTCGCGGCGGCGGTGATGGTGACTTGGGTGCCGTTCAAGGTGAAGACGGCGTTTTGCGACAGACGGTATTCGGAGGCGTCGCCGCCGCTAGGAGCGGCTACCCCTCCGATGAGTTTCTGGACCGATGAACCCGCGGAGAGTTTGAGGTCGCTGCCGGCGGTGCCCGTGAGGTTGGAGAGAGTGATTTGGCGGTTGAGTCCATCTTTGATGACCAGGAAACCGCCTTCTTCGGTAACGGTGACCTCTTGATGACCGGCTTTGCGGATGGCGCTGGTCAGGTCGTTGGCGAGGAGCGCGGCGGAGCTGTTGTCTAGAGTCAGTCCTTGGAGGAGGCTGACGGTTTTGGTTGCGCCTCCGATGGTGATGTCAAATCCGGCATTCCCGTTGATCTGGCCGTTGCCTGCGACCTTGGCGGACCCGAGAAGGGTGTAGGCGCTGGACATGTTGTAATCCAAGCCGAGCTCGGCGACGGCGGCGGGTTCGCCATCGGCGAGTCCCCCCTTGGTGGCGGAGTAGACGAGCTTGTTCTTGAGGTCTGCGGTGTCAGTGCCGGCGGCGAAGCCGGAAAAGGTGAATTCAAATTGTTCCGTACCATTAGGGCCGGAGTATCCGACGAGATCAGCCAAGTCTTCATTGTCCAAGTCCAAAGCGGATGCGATGACTGAAGGGGCGGATTCGAAGAGGCTGGAGACGTTGCGGTCGCCATTCATCCCGGTGACCACCTGGAGGTGGCCTTTGGCTTGGGCGTCCGAGGTGTTGAATTGCATGAAGCCGAAGTCCATGACCGCTGAAGGGGCGGACCAGGCAAGGTCGAGTTCTGCAGTGAGGCTAGAGCTGTCCTTGATGGAGGCCTCGGAGATATGGCTGGCGAAGGTGAATTGGCCGGAGGTGAAGCCGGTAAGCTCCTTGAAGCTGACGGGATCGCTCGAGGTGATGAAGATTGATTTGTACGAGTCGCTGGCGCTGCCGCTCTTGCCGAAGAGGACGAGGGATTCGGGGATGGTGGATGAGCTGAGTCGGAAATTGTTAGCGGTGCTGGCGGTGAGGATGTTGCCTGAGCGGGATAATTGCGATGTGGCTGCGGTCACGGAGAAAGTATCGGCAGTATTGATCTTGGCGAGCGTGATTGTGCCATCGGAATTGAGACTGGCCTTGACATGTTTGGACCACTTGTCAGTGGTCGCCCCGTAGGTGGTGGCGGCGAGCAGCGCATTCACGTCCTGGAGGAGCATGAAGTTGGAATTATTGTCGTTGGTTGCGCTGGCAGTCAGGGTAAAGGTGTGAGTTACGGCGCTACCACCTGATATGGTGTGGCTTACAGAGAAGTTGGAGTCGGAGGAAAGCACTCCGCTAGCCGGGGGGGAGGAGGCCACGAGGGTGGTGGCCGCGGAGGTCAGCTGGGCGGTGTTGAAGCCCATCTGATAGCCGAGAGTTGAGCCAGAGAAGTTGATCACCAGGTTTTTGCCAGCGAGGGCGCCAATGCCGGTGAAGGAGACTTTTCCAGAAGAAGAGCTGGCATCAAGCACGGTGGACATGGCCGAGCCGTCAGCTAGGACCGCAGCTGCAAGTGACTGGTCGAGGTCGCTGATCAAGTTGGCCAAGGTGGTGTTGGTTCGGGTATCGTAACCCGAGACATAAACACGGCCGACATAGACGGCGTCGCTTTCGTTGTAAACATCGAAATATTGCGAGCTTGAGGCGAAGTAGAGCTTGTCCTCGAGACTGCCTTCGGCGACCAGGGTAGAATTGAGGGCGGCAACAAGTTGATTGACGCCGCTGTAGGTGCCGGCGGGTACAGATAGGGCGTAAGTGTTGCTAGTGCCGTTGTCGATCGTGATGGCGAAGGATTGGCCGCCGGTGTTGGTGCTTGAGCCGCTGCTGTCTGCATCGGTGCTGAAGACGGGGTCGCTGGCCATCAAGGGCTCCCAGCCGACGGTGGTGAATGTGTAGGAGAAGTCTAGGGTGGCCAGGAGACTTGAGTCGAGAGTGACATGGGATTTGATTCCGGAAACAAAGCCCAGTTGTTCGGCGGCATTGCCTTCGTCAAATTCGACGGTCAAGGCTTTTGCCGTGTCGGCTGAGTTGATCGCCAGACGCCCGTCACCGGTGAGAGAGGCATAGGTCTGACCGACGCGGATATCGGCCGAAGCAGCCGGAGCCGCAGTGAAAGTGAGTGTGGTGCCGGAGATCGTATAGGCGGTGTTCGGCTGGTGGACGCCATTGACGAAGACAGCGAGGGTCCCCAGGGTATCAGGGACAGTGAACACGGTGGTCGCACCATTTCCCGTGCCAACACTGGTGGAGAGGGCGGTGTTGAGGTCTGCCAGCAGGTCTGTCGAGCTTGTATTGGTGCTGGTCGAGGCGGCAGTCATTGTTGCGGTATGGGCCAGAGCGCCATCAAGGGAGATCTTGAGGACTGCATCATCGGTGCCGCGTAGCTGGAAGGTCTTCATCAAAGTCGGGTTCGGGGTGCCCGAGATGATGATGTCAGAGGCGAGGAATCCCAAGGCGGCGACATCGGCGGTGAGATCCAAATTGGCACCTTCACGCACGGCAAGGACGATGCGGTTGCCCTGGATGACTGCCTGGACGAACTTTGACCATTTGTCGGATGACGCGGGAGTCTGTCCGGCAACAGTTACGGCATCAAGAAGGGTGTTGATGTCACCGGCGAGATCTGCTATACTGGCGTTGTCGTTTGTGTTGGCGGCTGTGAGCGAGAAGCTGTTCGAAGTAGCGACTCCGCCGAGCGGAGTCAGAGTCAAGTTCAGGGAAGCGTCAGCCGCTAGGCTCCAGGCTTTGCCTGCGGGGGTGCTCAAGGCTTCGACTGTTGGTGTGCGGACGTCTATTTTCTGCAGGGTGCCGAATTCGTTGGTGGCTTCCTTCAATCCGATCAATTGATCCTGAAGAGTTTTGCTGAGGCTAGCGGAGACGAGCAGCACGTTTGAGTCTTTATCGAAGGAGACGCTCCAGCTGCTTCCGGCTGGTTTAGTGAGGGCGACGAATTGTTGCAGGGTAGTGAAGGCGGTAGAGGCCAGATTGCCCTCGGCATCAACGGTGTAAAGGGAGTTGGAGAGCTGGGTTTGGAAGGCTTCGGCGAAATCGAGCACATCCCCGAGAGTGCGGCCGTCGGCCATCGGAATTTCGCCGTCGAAAAGATCCGATCCTGCCAGCTGGCGCAGCCAGTTGACATAGGCTTCTACAGGTTGCATCAACGCCTGAGAGTTGAGAAGGCGGAAGCCGTTGAGGTCGTCGGAGAATGTGGCCAGAGGGGCGGGTTCTTTGATGTCGAAGAGATTGACGGCACTGCCGGCACCGAGCTGCAGGGTGTACACGCCGCCGGCTTCCAACGTCAATCCAGAGGCACTCACCGGGGTCAGCGAGAAGTCTGCGTCGACACTTCCAGTGCCGCTGATCGAGGTCGACAGGCTGTCAAACATCTCGATGGCGTTGTTGTTGTAGCTGGCGAGCGCCAAGTCGGCATATTGCACTTCGGTCGCGGGGAAGGTGGTGTTGACGGTGGCGCTGACATTGACTGAGCCGCTGCTGACGTCGGTGTCGAGTATGCCGACGCGCAAGAGTGTGGGGGTGCCGACATCGACGGTGGTGTTGGCAGTGGAGAACTCGGCTTTTAGATCCTGGATTGTGATGCCGAAATTATCGCCAGCGTCGAGAACGATGTCGAAAGTCAGCTTGGAGTTGACGTCGAAAGTGACGTTTCCACCGCCGAAGGCGAAGCCTTGGCTGGCGTAGAGGTTTTGGTTGTTGTCGTCGAGACGGTCCATCACCTGGGCTGTGGTGGTTTTTGTCGCTTCGATTTTCATGTCGAAGAGGGCGCTGAACCCGGAACGGCCCTTGGCCCATTTCAAGTCGACGTCGCTGTTGGAGTCAAAGGTGACGGTCCAGGTGTATCCGGCAATGCCGGCCCAGCCGTTAGTTGTGTCTTCGAGGAAGTTGACCAGGTCCTGGAGTGTCGGAGTGGCGTAGCTGGAGAAGTAGGTGTTGAACCTGTCACGCATTGCGGTCATGATGGTGTCGGGGCCGAGCAGAGCGCCGAAGGTGACGGTGTCGTTGAGGAAGGGGAAGGACGCGGCCATCTCATCATAATCTTTGAAGCCTGCCATCAAGTCGATCAGCCGGCTCAGGCCGTTGGCCAGTTCTGTCTTGTCGAGAGGTTGTTGCGAGAGGTTGGAATTGATGACGTACAGCGTGTCGTTAATATCGAAATTGAGCAATACTTCGTTAGTGCTGGTTTTGAGGGTGCGGTCAGTACCCAATTTGCTGGTTCGGTAGGCGGTGGATTCAGCATCAAAGTAGATGACATCATTGCCGGCACCGCCGAAATAGGTGACTACAGGCATGACTGGGTCGGCGCCCGACTTGTTTGTCAGAACCAGGGCGTCGGCGAGGGCGCCACCGTTGATTGTGATGTTTTCCACGCCGGTGTAAGAATAGCTGTAATCGGCCAGGAAAGCAGTCGGGAATGCCCCTGGGCTGTGATTGACGTCGTCCTCGAGCTGGATTGAGCCGGAGCCGAGGGCGGTGACATCAATCTTGACTGCGTCACCGAAGGCATCGCCGGCCGCGCTTGTAGAGAAAACCACGGTGTCGGTGCCTGCGCCACCAGTGTAGTTGAACAGAGTGGTGGCAACATCGTCGATGGTCAGGCTGTTGGTGCCGCCGGCGGAGCCGTTGTAGCTGACGCTCTCTGTCTGGCTGACGGTAGCGGTGACGCCGGCACCGGTTATGCTGGCGGTGTCTGCACCTCCACCGCCGACGATGGTGACGGTCTCGACGTTAGATGCCGTGATGCTGTCAGCTCCGGCAGTGCCCGTGACATTCAAGGTGTCGGTGTTGGCTCCGCCATCGACAGTGAGAGACGCAAGGGATCCGTCACTCGTGACGCTGTCGTTGCCGGCGCCGGAGTTGATGGTGAGGTTTTCAACACTGCTCATAGTGAGGTCTGTGGCGCCGTTGCTCAGGACGCCGCTGGTGAGCACGAAAGTGTCGGCCCCAGCAGCTCCTGTGACGGTCACGGCATCATTATTCACCCCGCCGGTGTATTCAACATCAAGGCTACCTGAGACGCTGAGGGTGTTAGCGCCGTTGCTGGCATTGATTCGGATGATTTCGACGTTGTTGAAGCTGTTGATCACGACATCAGGAGTGGTGGCTCCATCAGCGCCGGCATCAATGGTGACGGCGGCTGAAGCAACGATGAAGGCGTCAGCTCCGGCAGTGCCGTTTACCGCCAAGATGTCACCATTGGTCGAAGATCCGCCATTGAAGGCGGGGACGTTCGAGTCGGTGGTGAAGATGTCATCGCCCGCGTTGCCATTAACAGTGAGGGTGGTGAAATTGTTGATCGCAGAATTGAGGGTGCCAAAGCCGAAAGTTCCCGATGTGCTGCTGCTGTCGTCCCATGAATAGCTATCAGCGACACCGCTGCCGTTGATGATGAATGAGTCTTGGCTGTTGCCATCAATGCTCAAGCTGCCAGTGCTCGGCTTGGTTAGCGTGATCTTATGAGAGAGGAAGGAGGAGGCGATGGCCTCGGGGCCTGTAGTGACAGCTCCATCCCAGGTCAGGGCGATGCCAGCACCTACTGTGACCTCAACGAATTCGATGTGGATGCGGTGTTCGCCGACTGTGAGGTTGTGGGTGTTAGAGCCGGGAGTGTTGGTGGGGAAATCATTGACGCTAGTTACGAGGATGCCATCGATCCATAAGCCGGCGCAATCGTCAGCACTCAAAGCGAAGGTGTACACTCCTTCCTGGCCGGGCAATATGGTCAAAATGCCGTCCAGAGTCTGGCCAACATTGTCGAGCGAGGCTATTGCAGATACCAGGGAGATGTCGGACTTGATTTCAGTTCCCACGACCGTCTGGCCTGCAAATGTGTTGCCGCTGGCTAGCAGACTCGTGCCGGCATAGTTGTAATATTTGGCAACCAATCCAGCCGCCGACACGGTTATGGTGCTTGTATCGACTTGGGTCACGGTATATGATTGAGCCGTGCCGTTGCCATCTTGGAGAACGATGTTGTCGCCAGTGCTGGCGGCGGAGACTTTTGCTATGCCGCGGATTTCAATCGTCCGCTCGGTGATGGTATCGCTGTCGAGATCGACAGAGATCGCGGCGGCTTCAGCGTAAAAGGTGTCTGCGGCGCCGCTGCCGTTGCCGGCTACTTGGATCCCCATGTCGACGAAGGAGCCATCGTTCAAGATCCTGTCGTTGCCGCCGGTGCTTAGAATGGTAAGAGACTCGGTGTTGACGTCAATGGTGCGGGTGCCGTTGGAAAGGTTGCCGCCACTCATGGTGATGACATCATCTCCGGCGGTGTCGACGAAGGTGAACGAGTCGGTGCCGCCGCTACCGTTGAGCGTGATCGCGTTGATGCCGGCGACTGAGCCGACGATGCCGGCGAAATTCATTGAGTTGCCGTCGAGCGCAAAGTTGTTGGCTCCGGCTGTGCCATGAATGGCGAGGCTGTTGGTGCCCGTGACATTGTAGAACAGGCCTTCCAAACTGCTGAAGTTGGCAATGGTGTTTTGAGCCGCGCCAAGTTTGAAAGTGTCTCCATCGACCACGCCATAATCGAACGAGGCGTTGTTGCCCGTCAGGTTCATTGTGTCCGTTCCGGCTCCCCCGTTGAAAGTCAGGCTCAGGCCATTGTCGAGGGTGCCATCGACATTGACGACGTCATTGTCGTCGAGACCGTTGATAGTGATATTTCTGATGTTGCCGTAGTTGATCGTGGTCGAGCCGAAGGTGATGCTTGTGCTGCTGATTTCGAAAGTGTCGGCGCCTGCGGTCCCGTCGATGGTGAGGGCGTCTGTTGAGTTGAAGGATAGGAGGTCAATGGTGTCGACGCTGGCGTAGGGTCCGGCGAGATCGACTCCGCCCATCAACAAAGAGCCTGTGGCATCAGTGAAGCTGATGCTGATCGCATCGACGCTGGCGTTGACGTCATCAGTGACATCGAGATCGAGGGAGCCGCTGGTGACGACACTCGCTGACAGCAGGACTCGATCTTCGAGTTGCTCCAGTCCGGCCCAGGCTTTTTCCTGCTGGCGTTTGGCGTTCATCTCCTTGAGCTCTTTCACCAAGCGGCTCTTGAGTTCCTTGGTTTCTTCGGCTGCCCAATAGGGGCGGTGGGGGGCTTTTTTGCTGGTGTGGCCGCCGAAGACCTTGCCGAAGTAGCGGTGGGCGTCGGTGCTGAAGCGTTTGAGGCCGCTGACTTCCCCCTGGTTCTCGGGGCGGACGTAGGGGCTCATTTTCGGCGCGATCCGGAACCCGGGCTGCTCGTAGTTCATCCGCACCAGTTGGTTGGCGGAGAGACGACGGATGCGGTGGTTGTAGTGAGAGATCTTCTGCTTGACCACCGCGACGTTGCCGCCGAGAGCTTCGAAGTAGCGGAGGAAGGATTGCTTGAAGGTCATAGGTTCACCTGGGTTCAGTTTCGTTTCGAGTCAAAAATGTGTGAGTGGCCGCCCGGATCCGGAGACGCAGGCAGAGTCCACCCTTTTGTGGATGCTACCATTATAGGAGTCCGGCGATGTCGGGTCAAGGGGGCAAGGGAAGAATCTTGAAGGATTAACTATATTTATAAAATATTTTACTATAAATGTTTACGTCAATAAAAATAAAAGATTTGATGGCCTAGCAAGTTTTGTGCCCAGCTGTTTCCTAGGAGCGCGCCAGTCCCTACCGCCTTTCCTTTCGCCGCACCGAAAGTTTGTTTAATCGATCAAGAGCAAAGCGATGAATACAGTGCCACAAGACTGCCGAGGTCCCAAGGAGCAAGAACGGCGGCAAGTGATTGGCGCGGTCCCTGGGTGAGGCGACAAACGCCGCTCTTCCTCTTGCGCTTTTGGCGAAAGTATTCTAGACTGGAAAGGCGCGATCCACACGCGCTTCATTTCTCACCTATCACGACTGCATGACCAAGGAGCGAATCATGGCCCAGGAAAAGAAAGCGAACAAGGAAGTAGAAGCTCAAGCGGAGCAGCAAATCGGAACCAAAAAGATCCGCCTGCGTGTGGATCAGCGGGAGATGAAGAGTTGCTACTCGAATTCTTTCCGCCCGATTGCTTCTACGGAGGAGCTTCTCCTTGACTTCGGCATCAATCAGGCCATGCCGGTCGAGGACGGCAAGGGAGAGACTGCGGCTGAGATTGTCTTTGAAGTCGACAGCCGCATCATCATGAACTATTACACAGCCAAACGACTCGCACTCAGCCTCAATCAAGTGGTTGGCCAGTACGAGAAGCAGTTCGGCGAAATCAAGCTCAATGCGGCGGATCGCCGCACCAAGGGCTGATAGCTTTCCTTGTCTCTCTTGTCCCATGCGACCCATGCGACTCATGAGTCTCATGGGACTTTCTTTTCAATTTCCAGGAAAGCCCAACGATGATCCGACTCACCGCCATTCTCATCCTCGCCTCTTCCTCTTCGCTCTTGTCGGCCGAAGAGGTCGAGGCGATCTCCCGTCCCAGCGCCGATGCCCAGCTGGCCTTTGTCAGGCCGGGCTTGGTCGCGGAGCTGAAGGTCAAGGCTGGCCAGCATCTGCGCAAAGGAGAAGTGGCGGCGATACTTGAGGCGCAGCTGGAGGAGCTCCGCTGCCGCCAGCTGGAGAAGGAACTGGCGACCGATTCCCGCCGCGGCATGGAAGAGATCCTGCTGGCGCAGAAGCGGCGCGACTATGAGTCGATGAAGGCGGCGGTCGAGAAGTCTGCGGCGACCGCCAAGGAAGTGGAGTATGCCGCCCTGGAGATCGAAAAGAGCCAGCAGAACCTGCGGCAGCTCGATTTCGAAAAACAGCAGCTGCAGGCGAAGATCGAGGAGGCGAAGCTGCTTCTGGCTCAAACCCGCTTGGTGTCGCCGCTCGACGGCTTGGTTGAAGAGGTGGCGGTGGAAGTCGGCGAAGCGGCCGAGCCCTTGAAGGGGGTGATCCGGGTGGTCCAGATCAACCCCCTCTGGCTCGAGGTCCCGGTGCCGCAAGCCAGCGCCCTCAAATTGAAGCTGGGCGATTTTCTGGACGTCAAAAGCGTCGTCCCCGGCCAGGCGCTGAAAGGCAAGATCATTTTCAAGGCCGCCTTGGCCGATGCCGCCAGCGAGACTGCGACCATCCGCCTTGAGGTGGATAATGCCGCCCTGCTCCCGGCCGGCAGCCGCTACAGGGTGCAGATTCCGGAGGCGCCTGCCGCTCCCCTGGGAGCGCGCCAGCCCCCTGGCGCCCTGCCTTTCGCCGACGGCGAAAGGGTGTTAAGTGATGATGGGCAAAGCCACGAACACAGCGTCAAAGGGCTGGCGCGCTCCCAGGTTTCACAATGAGCTCCGATCCCCATCCCCTCGAGCAGGAGAGCTCCTTATTTATCGCCCGCCTTCTGGAGCTCAATCGCTTCAGTGGCGAACCCTCGGCCTTCCTGCAGCAGCTGCTGCGCCTGAAGACTCAGATCTGCGGCGCCGAGGCCGCCGCCATCCTCCGCCTTGACGCCAAGGGTCCCCAGGTTCTGGCTCTGGCGCCGGAAGGAATTCAGAAGCGTCAGGACGCCGGCTGGCTACGGGAAGCGATGGCTCTCGCCGGCATCGCCGGCAAGACCGAGCAGGTCAGTGTCAGGCAGCGTCAGGACTTGTCTCCGGCGGAAAAGGCTGCCGGGCGGATCTGGCATCTTGTCTTCATGCCGGTCAAGCTCGGCACCCTCAATTTCGGCCTTGAGGTCTATTCGATCGCCGCCCGGGACGGGGGGGACCTGCAGGGGCGGATCGAAGCTTTGGAGCTGCTCCTGCCCTATTTCGACTATTTTGAAGCCCGCTATCAGCTTGCCGGCTTCCGCGACAAGACCAGCCGGCTGCACCAAGTTTGCGACACCCTGGTCAAGCTCAATTCGTCCGATGAGCTACTTGCGGCCTCGATGCGCCTTTGCAACGAGCTGGCGGCGCGATGGGGCTGTTCTCGTGTCAGCTTCGGTCTCCTGAAGGGCCGCTACATCCGCCTCAAGGCGATGAGCAACACCGAGAAGTTCAAAGCCAAGATCGAGCTCGTCAGCGGCCTCGAGAACGCCATGGAGGAGTCGCTAGACCAAAACCGCCAGGTGAAATTCCCGCAGGATGGCGCCGGCGACTACATCGCCCGCGCCGCAGAGCGCTATTCCCATGCCTATGGCCCCTTGGCTTTGCTGAGTCTGCCCTTGCGACGGGGAGACCAGGTGGAGGCGGTAGTGACGCTCGAGAGAATGGCGGAGCGCCCCTTCAGCAGCGATGAAGAGGAGGCGCTGCGTCTCCTCCTGGATCTCTACAGCCCGCGCCTGATCGATCTGATCGACCGGGATAAGTGGCTGGGGGCGCGCCTGGCGCAAAAGTGCCGCCGCGCCGCCTCCTGGCTCGTCGGCGCCAAACACACCTGGATCAAGCTGGCGGCGATTGCCGTGATCAGCCTGACGGTGCTCCTGTCGCAGTGGCGAGGCATCTACCAGGTCGAGGCCAGCTTCGTCTTCGAGCCGGTGATCGAGCAGATTGTCGTCGCTCCCTTTCCTGGCGAGATCGCCGAGGTCGCGGTGCGCAACGGCGACCAGGTCGTCGCCGGCCAGCGACTGGTGGTGATGGACGTCGCCGAGACCCGGATGCAGATCGCCACGCTCGAAGCCGAGGAATTCGAGGCGCAGAAGCGGCAGGCGGTGGCGATGAACGAAGGAAAGACCGCAGAAGCCCAGATCGCCCTGGCGATGAAGCAGCGCAGCGCGGCTCAGAAGCAGCTGCATCTCTTGCATCTGAAGCAGGCGGAAGTGCTGGCTCCTCTCGCCGGCACTCTTGTCGCACCTGAGCTTGCCAAGCGCCAGTATGCCCGGGTGCAATTCGGCGAGGAACTCCTGCGGGTGGTCAGCGCCGATCGCCTGAAAGCCACACTCTTCGTGCCGGAGGCCCAGATCGCCGATGTCTCTCTGGGCGCCAAGGGCAGCCTCGCTACCGTCGCCCACCCGGAACGCAAGCTCAGTTATACAGTGAGTTTTATCGATCGGGTCGCGACGGTCCATGAGCAGCAGAACGTCTTCCGGGTCGAAGTCAGCTTCGATCCCGGTTCGGAACTGGGCGGCAAGGATTGGGCCAAAGCCGGCATGGAGGGCTCCGCCCGGATCGATGCCGGCTCCGAACTTTATGCCTGGATCTGGACACGCAAGGCGATCAATTGGGTTCGTATGCAGCTTTGGATTTGAGCGGGTGAAGGTTCCTTCGAAGTGAATTTAAGTTTTCCCTCGTTCGGAGTTTATGCTAAACGTTAATCATCAACAGGGTGCCCCAGTCTCGGAATGCAACCGTGGTTTGCCAGAATTTAGCTTGGCCCAGGGCTGGGGCGCTTCGGCGATGCCCTGGATCAGAAGACTTGAAGGGGGACGCAAGAAGGTTAGCTTCGCGATCGAGGTTATGCACAAAATCCATTCAGTTGTGGTTTCAGCCTAAATTCCGCAGCAGCGGAATCGAACCGGGTTGAAAGGTTGGAAGGTTGAAAGGCAAATACATGAACAACAGCGACAAATGACGATTCTAGTTCGACCTGCATGACTGCCAGCCGGAGGAGTTGCCGAGCGCCCTCGAACGCCATAACCTCTTGCTGTTGTAGCTGATTCTTTCAACCTTTGAACCTTCCAACCTTTCAACTGCGGTTTTTAGGTTCAATCTTTGAGCCCCATCAAATGGCGGATTTTAGTTTTCTTCTAATCCAAAATCTCGCAGCCTCAGCAGGTGGCTTGTGGCTGGGGAACTTTGGCTGTTGTCTCTGTGAACATCTTCCCTCCACTTCGAAAGCTTCGCGGTGCTGAACTGCTGACTTCTCGAGAAGTGCTGATATCGGGCCCTGCATTCTCGTCAAAGCCGGCGTCATAAGAGCGGATTTTTCCCGCGAAACGTCGTCGCAGACTTGCAAGAGTGGCTGAAGAAGTCTAGAGTGCTAATGGTGCCATATAAAACACGAATCTTTTTTACCCCAGCCCCAAGAGGAAAACACATGATCGACCGCAACCACGACGAGCGCCCCCAGATCGAGAACCTCGAAGAACGCATTCTCATGTCCGCTTCTCCGGTCCAAGACGAAGCCTATGTTGCCGTCGCGGTCCAGACCGAACCCGCTGCAGAGCAGCAGCCTGCGCAAGTCGTCACCGAAATCGTCATCGTCGACTCCGGCGTCAAGGATCCCGCCGCCTTCCTCGCCACTATTCCCGCAACTGCCGAAGTCCATGTTCTGAATACCGATAGCTCCGGCGTCGATCAGATCTCCGCCATCCTCGCCGGCAAGACCGGCATCACCGCCCTTCATATCGTCTCTCACGGCTCCAACGGCCAGCTGCAACTCGGCAACGGCTCCTTGAACGCCTCCAACGTCGCCGAAACCGCAGCTTGGAAAAACGCCCTCTCCAATGACGCCGACATCCTCCTCTACGGATGCGATGTCGCCCAGGATGCCCAAGGCAGCGCCTTTGTCGCCGCACTCGCCAACACCACCGGCGCCGACGTCGCCGCCTCGGATGACAAGTCCGGCTCCGTCGCCCTCGGCGGTGACTCCGATCTCGAAGTCGCTTACGGTAAAATCGAAGCCAAGGCCCTCATTCTCGAGAAGATCAAGGGTCTGTTGGCAGACATTGCCAGCGTTGATGTCATCAATCCCAGCGCGAATATGCCGACCAAAGCCGATCAGCTCGACGTCAGACTGAATGCGTCCTTTGACACCAGCAACATTGGCGATGACGACTACTTGAGCGTGATGGTCTACCTCGAGCGGAGTGTCGATGGCCAGTGGACCGCAGTCGATGGTGCCCGCCTTGAATATTGGAACAATGACGCCGGCACGATCGCCGCCATCGCGGCAGCTGCCCCTTCGGCCACTCGCATCACCTATGCTTCCGGACAGAGCGACGCCAACAGCCTCTGGAATTACGAATTCACCGCCGCCAACCTCGACCCTGACGAAGCCGGTACCTACCGCGTCCGCGCCGAGTTTGTCTATGGCGATGACAATGGCAACAACGGTCCCGACACCGGCGATACCGTCGAAGCTATGATCAGCGTTTCGACCTCCTTCTATGTCGCCAACTTGGCCACCAACGACAACAACTCCACCTTGACCCTGCAATCCAGCGGCACGGCAGGCGCCCCCGCCGTCGGCGACGTGCTTTTCGCCGGTCTCAACTTTGATGATGACAACTTTGCCGCCCCCACCGGCTCCTACACCTACAATGTCAAATGGCAGGTCAGTGCCACTGGAGCCGCCGGAAGCTGGGCTGATGTCGCCGGTGCTGTGACCAACACCTTCACCCTTGCCCCTGAACATGCCGGGCTTTTCGTCCGCGCCGTTGCTACCTACACTGACGAAGATGGTTTCGAAAACACTTCGGTTTCTGCTGCGACCGCAGCGGCAGTCGCCGCAAGCTCCACCAGCAATAACAACACCAGCAGCGTCACCGTTACCAACGCCGGCGTGGCCGTCGGCAACATCGACGTCGGCGACATCCTCACCGCAAGCTTCACGATTGCTGACACCAACAACGCGATCACCAACTACAACGCCAACGTCTCCTTGCAGTGGCAGGTGTCGACCAACGGCACCTCATGGGCCGACATCCTCGGAGCTACCACCAGCACCTACACCGTCACTTCGGATATGCTCGGCAACCAGATCCGTGCATTGATCAGCTATACCGATGACGAAGGATTCCTCAACGTCGCCGCCTCCGCCGCCTCCAACGATGTCACCGCTGCCACCGGCAACACTGCCGTCACCGGCACCCTGCAGATCCTCAACAGCGCCAACGTCGTCATCGATACATCCAATGGCGCTGCCACCCCCCCTGCCCAGGTCGGGGATGTCCTCTCCGCCAGTGTCACCAACTTGACCGACCCCAACGGCTTGCCTCTGGAAATCAACTACCAGTGGCAGGTTTCGGTCTCTGGCGACGTCAACGACGAAGCGGGTTGGGTCAACATCATCGGCGCCACCGGCATCGAATACACCGTCGACATCGCCCAGCTCGGTAAATTCCTCCGTTACGTCATCAGCTTCACCGACAACGCCGGCTACTCCGAAGTCTTGAAGTCCGCCCCCACCGAAGACGCTGTCATCGCCGCCAACAACCTGACTTCCGGACTCCCGATCATCACCGGTGACGCCATCGAAGGCCAGACGCTGTCTGTCGATCTCTCGCAGATCAGCGATGCAGATGGCATGACTTCTCCCGCGTTCACCTATCAATGGCAGCATTTCGATGATGTCACCGGCTGGACCAACATTGCCGGTGCCATTGCTTCGACTTACCCGATTGCCAACCCTTCTCTCTTTGTCGGCGAGCGTCTCCGCGTCATCGTCGGTTACACCGATGACTTGCTCACCGTCGAAAGCGTCACCAGTGCCGCCACTCCCGCAGTCAGCGCATTCGTCACTCCCGGCGGCAGCATGACTCCTGGCGGCAACGGCACCGCCACCAGCTTCACTGTCAACGGCACTCCCCAGGTCGGTCAGATCCTGACAGCTAGCGTCACTGGTCTCGCCGACCCCGAAGGTCTGCCCCCTAGCGTCAACTATTCCTGGCAGGTTTCCGCCTCCGGCACCTCCGGCTGGACCACCATTGAGGGCGCCAGCGGCGTCCAATACACCCTCACCGCGGCGGAAGAAGGCCTCTTTGTCCGAGCCTTGATCACCTACGTCGACAACGCCGGCAACAACGAAGCCATCGGCTCCACCCCTTCTCCCCAGATCGGTCCCGCCGCTGCGGCTTCGGTCAGCGGCTTGATCACCGGCATTTTGTTGGCAGATTATCCAATTCCTCCGCTTACCGCCGACCCTAGCATCCAAGACGGTCTGTTGACTGACTACTGGTGGCAGTACACAGTTGATGGTGGTTTGACTTGGAACTCTATTCAGACGAGTGACATTGATCTCACCCTTATTGGCGATTACGTTGGCGGTCAAATCCGCGTATATGATGTAACCAATGGCATTGTATTGGCCGGTCCTGTCGGTCCTGTCGGTGAATACAACAATACCGTCGTCGGTTACACCGGCATTCCCGCCACTGGCAATGTCCTCACCGCCTTCCTGTCCGGACCCTATCTCGACAGCGCCCTGAACAGCCTTAACGACACCAACACCGTCAACCTCGACACCGACGTCAGCTACACTTGGCAGCGCTCCTTCGATGGCGGCACCACTTGGGTCAACGTCGGCTTCAGCCGCAGCTACAGCGTCACCGCCGCCGATGCCGGCAGCGTCCTGCGCTTCCTCGCCAGCTACACCGACGACTTCGGCGTCGCTGAAAACGCTGCTCACTTCCCGATCCAGATCGGCGCCATCAACGCCGGCCCGGAAGGCGTTGTCCGTCTCGTCGGCGATGTCCGCCTCGACAACTCCACCACTCCCCTGACCGCCGACTTCAGCGGCGTCACCGATGCCAACGGCATCAACACCGACCCCGACGGCAACCCCGCGACCCCGGCTTACACCTACCTGTGGGAATACTCGATCGACAACGGCGCCTCTTGGGCTCAGATTGGCGGCACCACCAGCACCACCACCACGATCCTCAACCCCTCCACCGACTTGCTTGACAGCGGTTCTGCCCTCCTCACCGCCGGCGCCCTGGTCCGTGTCTCGGTGACCTATGTCGACATGCACCCCAATGCGAACGTCGCCACCGTCACCAGCCAGGCCCGTTACGTCTACGCCACCACTCCGATCACCGCGGCTAGCAGCAGCCCCAACGCCCCGACCTACGTCTCCTTCGTGGTCGACACTTCGACCCAATCGCCGAGCGTCCTGACCGCCAATCTCACCGGTCTCTCCGATGCCGACGGTCTCCCCGGTCCGGATGGCTTCAGCTACCAGTGGCAGATCTCTTCCGATAACGGCACCACCTGGTCCGCCATCGTCGGCGCCACTTCCACCACCTACACCGTCCCCGCTGCCGACCAGACCAAGGTCTTCCGCGTCTCGGTCTCCTATGTCGATGGTTCCGGCCACAACGAAACCTTCAACTCCCTGCCCAACCACATCGTCGAGAACCGTCCTCTCATCACTCAGGCGGCCACGGTGCTGACTTCCGACATCACTGGCTTGGTCGATGACGACGGCAAAGTCGTCAACATCCTTACCACACTGGCCTATCAATGGCAGTACAGCAGCGACGGCGTCACCTGGACCAATCTGGTCACCAACGCCGTTGCCGCCGCCTACGATTTGACCGACGCGGCTCTCGAGCTCGGTTCGATCGACGGCAAGTCCTTCCGCGTTGTCGTCAGCTTCGATGACGACCTCGGCAACAGCGAAACCGTCGCCAGCCTGGGCTTCAGCAACACCGTCCGCACCGGCAGTGTCGTCATCGACAACTTCCCCGGAGTCGACGCCACTTTCGTCGGCGCCACCATTGACGCCAACACCACCGGTCTGGCGGATGTCAACGGTCTCGGTGCCTTCACCTACCAGTGGCAGAACAGCAGCGACGGCGTGACTTGGACCGACATCGTCGGCGCCACCGCTTCCACCTACGACCTGCAGCTGAGCGACCTGCGCAAATATGTCCGCGTCGCCGTCTCCTTCATCGACGCCGCCGGCTTCACCGAGACCGCCACCTACGCGACCTCGCTGCCCCAGCTCAACCCCAGCCAGACGCTGATCCCCGGCACCATCGGCAGCCCCACCGTCGGCAACACTCTGCTGGCCTATGTCACCGGCTCCTTCCAGGACACCTCCGGCAACATCTATCCCTCGATCGACACCGTCAATCTCGACACCGAAGTCAGCTACACATGGCAGCGCTCCTTCGACAACGGCATCTCTTGGATCAATGTTGCCTACACCCGCAGCTACACCCTCACCGCGGCTGACGCCGGCGCCGACATCCAGTTCGTCGCCACCTTGGTCAACGACTACGGCGTGACTGAGACGGTCACCATGTTCCCGCTCCAGGTCGGTGCGCCCAACGTCGGCCCCGTCGGCCTGCCGCGCATCAGCGATACCGTCCGCACTGACATTGCTTCGACTCTCTCGGTTGACTACAGCGCGGTTTACGACGCCAACGGCATCAACACCCTGGAGCCCTTCACCTACTCCTGGCAGGTCTCGGCTGACAATGGCGCGACTTGGACCCCAGTGTCCGCCACCGCCACTATCGACCCCAATGCCCTGGGCCTCACCGCCGGCAATCTCCTGCGCGTCGTCTTCTCCTACACCGACCTTCTGGCCCCGACCGCCAACGTCGAAACCGTCACTAGCCAGTCCGTCTACATCTACGGCGCGGCTCCGATCGTTGCCGACAGCACCAGCCCCTCGGCCCCGACATACGTCAGCTTCGTCGTCGACACCAGCACCAAGTCGCCCACTGTCCTGACCGCCAACCTCACTGGCCTCAGCGACGCCGACGGCCTCCCCCCCGTCGACACCTTCAGCTACCAGTGGCAGGTCAACGATGGTTCCGGCTGGACCACCATCACCGGCGCCACCGCCAGCACCTACACCGTCCCTGAAGCCGACCACGCCAAGACTTTCCGCGTCGCTGTCAGCTACACCGACCTCGGCGGTCATCTCGAATCCTTCACCTCGGTGCCCAACCACTTGGTGCAGAATCGCCCGGTCATCACTGTCGGCGGTGTCATCGCCGGCCAGATCACCGGCCCCGCCGGCACCACGCTGACCGCAGACACCGACGGCGTCGTCGTCACCATGACCACCGAAGAAAAGCTCGCCCTCGCCGATGCTGATGGCCTCGGTGCCTTCTCCTACCAGTGGCAGCGCAGCCTCGATGGTGTCACCTGGATGGACATCGGCGGTGCCACCCTCCTCACTTACGACACGGTCGCCGAAGACGCTGGTCATTACCTTCGCGTCGTTGTCAGCTACACCGACCTCCTCGGCAATGCCGAAGTCGTTGCCTCCTTGGCCACTGACCGCTACAACATCGCCGCGGCCGGCACGCCCATCATCCAGACCGTCAAGGACAACGGCGCCGGTGGCACCACCATCGCCGCCGCCGTCACTGCCGATCTCGTCGCCGGCACCATCCTCACCACCGATCCCTCGGTGATCACCGATGACAACGGCGTCACCAATGCCGTCTTCGCCTACACTTGGCAGACCTCCTTCGACGGTCTTGTCTGGACCACGGTCGGCACCGAGCGCACCTACACTCTCGCCAGCACCGACGCCCACAAGTTCGTGCGTGTCACCGTCTCGCTCACCGATGACGACGGCTTCGCCGAATCCCGCAGCTCCGCCCCCACCGACCAACAGGTGAATGGACAGCTCGTCGGCACCCCCCTCGTCGTTGGCTCCGCGGTCCAAGGCGAAGTCCTCACCGCGGACCTCTCCGGCATCACCGACATCAACGGCCTGCCCTACACCCTGACCTTCGGCGTCGCTGGCGCCGGCGTCACCTTCTTGTGGCAGTCGTCGAACGACGGCATCACCTGGGGCACCGCCGCCGGAGGCACCACCAACGCGCAGACTTACACTGTCGATGCCGGCGACTCCAGCCAGCACCTGCGCGTCCTGGTCACCTTCACTGACGTTGACGGCCATGCCGAAAGCATCGTCTCGGCCCGCACCGTCCTCGTCGACGGCGATGTCACCGCCGGTACCGTCGTCGTCGGCTTGGGCTTGGGTTCAGCCGGCTATCAGGTCGGTGCTCAGCTTGAAGCGGACGTCACCGCCGCCTTCGTCGATCCCAACGGCGTTCCCGCCATCGATACCTACACCTACCAGTGGCAGTACAGCACCGACGCCGGCGCCTCCTGGACCAGCATCTCGGGCGCTACCGCCCGGACCTACATCGTCAGCAGCGACATGGCCGACAAGACCATCCGTGTCCTGACCAGCTTCGTCGATCTCGACGGTTACACCGAGACCATCGCTTCGGGCGCCACCGTCGCCATCAACGCCCCCTCGACCGGCTCCACCTTCATCGGCGGCAGCGCCGTCGAAGGCCAGACCCTCGAGGCCGACGTCACCACCATCGTCGACGTCAACGACAGCACCCTGACCTTCAGCTACGACTGGCAGTACTCGGTCGACGGCGTCAACTGGGTCACCACCGGCGTGACCACCAAGACCTACGCCCTCACCGCCGCTGACGGCCACCGCTACATGCGCGTCGTCGTCACCGCGGCCGACAGCGTCACCTCGACCACCACCAGCTTCACCTCGGCCAGCACCGTCCGCGTCAACGACATCAACAGCGCCACTGTTGCCGTCGCCTACGCCAACGCCTCGAGCGAGATGACCGCCGGCCAGACCGTCGAAGCCGACGTCAGCGCCATCACCGCCGCGCAAGATGCCAACGGCGTCCCCGCCGCCAACAACTTCGCCTACCAGTGGCAGGCCTCCAATGACGGCGGCAACACCTGGGTCAGCATCTCCGGCGCCAACGCCAGCCGCTACACCCTCGCCACCAGCGACGCCGGCAAGACCATCCGCGTCATCGTCAGCTACACCGACCT